>NZ_VRTY01000125.1 GCF_008017455.1 Pontibacter qinzhouensis
TAGATTTAAAGGTTGCGAACAGGTTCATCATGATTTATAGTGATTTTATTTTTTGCTTCAGAGATTTTAGCGGCACTTACAGCAAGCGGGCCTGCTTCTTTTACTGCGGTTGTATCAGGCAGTTTATTTATATATGAAAACGTTATTCATTGCAAATATAAGAAATAACTTACTAGCGTTTGTGCTTTTTCTTCTCAAATAATTATAGAATATTAGCATGGGTACAAACCTAAGAACTACAGCCTCTCTGCCTGTTGAGGCGACAAGCAGAAACAAAAGACCAGGAGCTTTCCAGGAAAGTAAAAATCTGTTTACAAGAAGGTTAGCTATTCAGACCACTATTTTTCAGGCATAAATTACCTTTTGATCAAAAGCTACAGAAACAATATGGAGCCAACTATTTTTCTTCGTTAAAATACTAGAAGGATCAGCAGGCAACCAATCTGTTTCTTTCCTGTTCCCGATGGCATTTTCTTTTCAACTGGTTCAAAGGTAACGTGCAGGAACTTCAAAATAAATGAGATCCTGTTCAACCCCGACGAAACGAGTACCAATCGGGAATAATCCACCCTGAAAGAGAAATACCACGGCAACGAAACGGCGGCTCCCTCTGGTGCCACTCCCATTCAGAACCAGCTTTAGAAACCGAATTATTTAAATGAAAACACCCTTCCAAAGCCTTTTTATGCCGCGTCGGTCCAAGGGTATAAGCCAATGCCTGGCAGAAAGACTTTTATTTCAGAAAACATTTTTATACCTTTCTGCTTGTAAACGTTTTCATAAGTTCTGTTAACTGCTTTGTAACTATTAAAGAAACATAGCGCTTAATATATGAAATCGTTTACAACCTACCGAAGCCTAGTATTTAAATGACCAAACTCACCGATGTAGCCAAAGCAGCAGGCGTTTCTATTGCCACTGTTTCGAGGGTGCTCAACAACCCCGGTTCGGTAAATGCGGACACACAGC
This sequence comes from Pontibacter qinzhouensis, assembly GCF_008017455.1. Classification (GTDB taxonomy): domain Bacteria; phylum Bacteroidota; class Bacteroidia; order Cytophagales; family Hymenobacteraceae; genus Pontibacter; species Pontibacter qinzhouensis. The sequence continues at coordinate 970 of NZ_VRTY01000125.1, forward strand.
AAAAGGTGCAGCAGGCCATCCGCTCCCTTAACTACAAACCCAGCCGGGTAGCACAGCGGCTCCGGAGCAAAGGCGGCAACAGCAAAATTATCGGGCTGGTACTCCCCGACATTCAGAACCCTTTTTATGTAGATGTGATCAGGGGGGTGGAAGAGGCAATGTACGAGAAAGGCTACGCTGCCATTATGTGCAACTTTGCCCAAAACGAAGATAAAGAGCGGCTCTACCTCGACATATTACAGTCGGAGTCGATTGATGGGTTAATTGTGGCTCCTGTTCATGGGCGCGACCAGAAGGTTGCCAACATGGTACTGAGCGGCCTGCCCATTATTTGCATAGACCGGGGCCTTACAGGGGTAGAAGCAGACGTGGTATTAGTAGACAACCAGCAGGGAGCATTTGATGCCATTAGCCACCTGATCAAGCTGGGGCACCAGCGCATTGCATACATATCTGGCCTGCCCCAAATACCTACCAGCAAAGCACGTCTTGCTGGTTACGAGGCCGCTTTTAAAGAGCACGGCCTGCCAGTAGACGAAACACTTATTAAATACGGCGACTCCAAACACGAAAGCGGCATGCGCCTGACAGCGGAGTTGCTGGACCTACCCACACCTCCTACAGCCTTGTTTACCGGCAACAACCTGATTACACTGGGCGCCCTGGAAACAATACACAGCCGGGGAGTAAAAATTCCGGAGGAAATAGCGCTGGTGGGCTTCGACGATATGTACTGGTCTATTTCGCTGAACCCGCCGCTCACGGCTGTTCGGCAGCCGGGCTTCGAGATGGGGCAACGTGCCGCCGAATTACTTTTTCAGCGCATAAAAGACCCGGCCCGGCCAACTGTAAAAGTAGTGTTCGACGCAACCCTGCAGGTGCGAAGTTCCTGTGGTGCTGCAGCCAAAAATTCTTAACCATGATCTCTCCTATGAAAAAGATATTCACACAAGAAAGACAATTAGCTATGGAGCCATTGCAGGTTACAAACAAAGAAATGACGATCCAGTTTCCGGGGAAGCTGATTTTTGGAAAAGGAGTACTCGCTCAACTCGCTAACGAAATAAGCGGCCTCGGCTGTTCTCGTGTGCTGATCGTAACGCTTACCCCACTTCTGCCCCGGCTGGAAGAACTGATACAGCAACTCAACGACCAGGGCATCAGCACCACCCTAGATACCAGCATTGTGCAGGAGCCTACTTTCCGCGATTTTGAGCAACTGATGGAGCAGGCTCAGCAGGCCGACCCCGAAGTAGTGGTAGGCATTGGCGGTGGCAGCGTGCTCGATGTAGCCAAACTGGTGGCAGCCCAGCTCGGCAACGACCAGACCCTGCAGGAGATCGTAGGCATCGGCAACCTGAAGGGCCGCAGCCGAAAACTGATCTGCCTGCCCGCCACAGCTGGCACAGGTAGTGAAGTGTCGCCAAACGCCATCCTCCTCGACGATACCGACAACCAGAAAAAAGGCATCATCAGTCCGTTCCTGCTACCCGATATTGTGTATGTAGATCCTCTGTTAACCATGACCGTGCCGGCTCACATTACGGCTGTTACCGGCCTCGATGCCCTGACCCATTGCCTGGAAGCTTATACAAACAAATTTTCGCAGCCTTTTATCGATATGTTTGCACTCGAAGGAGTGCGCCTGATTGCGGCTAACCTGGTAAAGGCGGTGCAGAACGGCGAGGATGAGGAGGCCCGCACGCACGTAGCCATGGGCAGTATGTTGGGCGGTTTCTGCCTTGGCCCGGTAAATACAGCCGGTGTGCACGCGCTGGCCTACCCGCTTGGCAGCATGTTCCATTTGGCGCATGGCCTGAGCAATGCTTTGCTGCTGCCTTATGTGATGGAGTTTAACCTGCCTGCTGCTCCGGAGCGTTTTGCTGCCATAGCCGTGGCACTTGGCTGCACCCCAGGCAGCAACCACCAGGAGACAGCTCAGAAAGGAATTGCTAAAATCAGGTCTATTATAAAGCAATGTGGAGCACCTGCCCGGCTTCGCGAGGTAAACATTCCACAAGACGCTATTCTCCCAATGGCCCAGGATGCCATGAAAATAACCCGGCTCCTGAAAAACAACCCCCGCCCTATTTCAGTGATCGATGCTGTGGATATTTACACTGCGGCGTATTAGTGCTGCGCCTAATTATAAATTAGAAACCAGAAATTTTGAAGGAACAAGGGAGGAAGAAATCAGGCCTCACGAAGGCTTCGTGAAAGGTAAATGCTTATTGAGAAAATGCAGCATGCTGAGATAAAAAGTATTCTCTCATGCATTCATTCAAAATCCCTCTCACACAACCATTTAACAATCAGCAACTAACAATCAATAATTAAATTATTCTAATAAAAAAGGCCTTCCAGAGCTTTTTAAGGCTGATAACATCCAAGGGCTTTACGAATACGAAACAAATCAACCTGTTATGAAACAGAAAAAGAAATACCAGGGCGTAATTGTGCCTGTAGTGACACCACTTACTGCCGATTACCAGCTCGACCATAAAGCCGTAGATCAGATACTGGCTAATTTCAGGCAGCACGACACCAAGCCGTTTATTCTTGGCACCACAGGTGAGGCAGCCTCTATTCCTTTCTCGGTGAAAGAAGACTATATAAAGTATGTAGGCAAGAGTAAACAGGCGGGCGAAACGTTTTATGCCGGCATTGCGGCTAACGTGCTGCAGGAATCGGTGGAGCTGGCAAAGCGCTGCCACGATGCAGGTATTGATGTAGTAGCCGCTAACCTCCCCTCCTACTATGCCCTCAGCGAGGACCAGATGCTGCGCTATTTCGAACAACTGGCTGATCAGTCGCCGGCACCGCTCATTATTTATAACATACCAGCTACTACGCACATGTTTATACCGCTGCCTGTGCTCGACAAACTGAGCCAGCACGAAAACATTGTGGGCGTAAAGGACTCAGAACGAAGCGAGGAGCGGATGCAGGAATCGCTGCGTTTGTGGACTGGCCGTGAGGACTTCAGTTATTTTCTGGGGTGGGCAGCGCAGTCAGCGGAGTGCCTGTTCAGAGGAGGCGATGGCCTGATTCCGAGCACCGGCAACTTCATTCCAGGCATATATAAGGAGCTGTACCAGGCGGTGGAGCAGGGCAACCGCGAGAAAGCATTTGAGCTACAAAAGCATTCCGACCAGTTAGGAGCTGTTTACCAGGCTGGCCGCACCCTGGGGCAATCGTTGTGGGCGCTGAAGGTGCTCATGCAGGAAGCAGGCCTTTGCCAGCCGCACATGATGCCACCACTCACCGCAGGCACCGAGGCAGAGGCAGCTGCCTTAGTCCAGAGCCTCAAAGAACTTATCTCAAAAGAAAATATCCACTTTACTAGCACCAACTCATATGCCTAATAAACCGATCATTGGAGTAACCATGGGCGACCCGGCCAGCATTGGTCCCGAAATCGCCGTAAAAGCATTGTTAGATCAGAACATCCACGCCATCTGTAAACCCCTTGTTGTAGGCGATGCAAAGGTTTTTCAGCACATTATAGATAAGCTGGGTTTACAAGCCCGCATACACGCCATTCAGGATGTGAAGGACGCAAAATTTACATTTGGAGAAATTGATGTGTTCGACCTGCAGAACGTTGACCTGGCGCAGCTGCAGTTTGGCGAAATTTCGGCAATGGCCGGCGAAGCCTCTTTTAGAGCCGTAGAAAAAGTAATTCAGCTGGCGCTTGCCAACGAAATAGATGGTACAGTAACAGGCCCGATCAATAAGAAATCGATTAACGAAGCCGGGCACCACTTTGCTGGCCACACCGAAATCTACGCCCACTACACCAACACGAAGAAGTATGCCATGCTTTTGTCGGAAGATTTTCTGCGGGTAATCCACGTGTCTACGCACGTATCGTTGCGCCAGGCCTGCGACAACGTTAAAAAAGACCGCATACTGGAAGTAACAGAGCTGCTGCAAAACGGCTTGAAACAACTGGGCATCGAAAACCTGAAAATCGGTATTGCCGGCCTTAACCCACATGCTGGTGACTCCGGTTTGTTTGGAACAGAAGAAGCAGAAGAAATTTTGCCAGCGGTAGAAGAAGCCCTCCGTTTGGGTTACGATGTTGAAGGTCCCGTTCCGGCCGATACCATGTTCTCTAAGGCAGCCACCGGTTATTATGGCGGTGTAGTGGCCATGTACCACGACCAGGGCCACATTCCGTTCAAGCTGTCGGGTTTTAAATGGAATGCCGAGAAAAAGCAGATGGACAGCGTGAAAGGTGTCAACATTACGATGGGCCTGCCCATTATCCGCACCTCCGTAGACCACGGCACCGCCTTCGAGATTGCCGGAAAAGGCGTTGCAAGCCCCGATGCCATGGTACTAGCCATTGAGCACGCCGTACAGCTGGCAAAATATAAGTTAGCAGAAAAATCAGCCGTTCCTTCATGATTGCAGTAGTTGCAGATGATTTAACAGGCGCGGCAGAGTTGGGCGGCATCGGGTTGCGCTACAACCTGAAGGTAGAGATAAACGCTGTCGTGAACCCGCAATCGCGGGCAGACCTGCTGATTATTTCTACCAATACCCGCTCCAAACCCAAGGCCGAGGCCGTGCAAGACATGGTAAAGGTAACCAAAGAGCTGCTGCAGCTGAGGCCAACTTTTATATTTAAGAAAGTAGACTCGGTGCTGCGGGGGCATGTGCTGGCCGAAATGGAGGCACAACTGCAGGTGCTGCAGGTGCAGCGAGCCTTGCTTGTGCCGGCAAATCCGGCGCTGGGCAGGGTGCTAAGCAACGGCGAATACCTGGTGCAGGGGCAGCCCATTCACGAAACCAGCTTCTCGCATGATCCTGAGTTTCCGGTTAGCACCTCGTCTGTGGCAGGCATGTTAGGTGCTGGCAGGCATCCTTTGTACGTGCAGCAACACCAGGCTGCCTTACCAGCCGCAGGTATTGTAGTAGGAGAAGCCACCAACACAGCAGACCTGCAAGCCTGGGCAAAGCTAACAGACAACAAAACGTTTGCCGCTGGTGCTTCAGGCTTCTTCACCGCCCTGCTCGATAAGCTGTTTCCTGCAGCGGCTGCACCACCAACAGCAGCAACTGGCAGCTTTGGTTCATCAGCCTTGTATGTGAGTGGCACCACTTTTGGCAAAAGTCGTGAGACGATTCAGGAGGTAAAAGAGAATGGAGGGCCTGTTTGTTATATGCCCGCTGCCATTGCCCGTGCCGCAACTCCTACCCCTGCGGCCTACACAGCATGGAGCCAGGAAATTGTAAGCTGCCTTCAGGTATCAGGTAAAGCCATTATAGCTATTGCCGCCGAAACAACAACAGGCACAGCGGTAAGTGCAGAAGATCTACGAAAAAAAACGGCCAAGGTGGTGCAGCTGGTTTTTGCGCAAACAGACCTGCAGGAACTGGTGCTCGAAGGAGGCGCAACTGCCTTTGCCATACTAAAGGAATTAAATTTTCAGGAGTTTTACCCGATCCGGGAACTTGCACCCGGCGTCATCCGGATGCAGGTGGGTGCCAAATCTACCCTCTGCCTCACCCTTAAACCCGGCAGCTACGCCTGGGGCTCCGACATCTGGAACTTCAGCAGCGAAAAAGCGAAGGTGTAGGAAGCAGAAGCGTGGCCGTTTCTAAAATGGCAGCTTCAGCAATAGCTGCGTTTAGGTTTTTACTGCTTCAACTCAAGCAGGCGGCCTTTCTGGTTTTAGAACTGGAAAGGCCGCCTGCTGTTTTGGTCATTTTCAGCTTGGTCCATGGAAATTGTCTTACACCGGATGGGCAAAATTTTTCTACCCCAGCCTTTCAAGATTTAATTCAACGGTCATTGAATAAACGACGGGCAAGCCTTTCGGCCGAAGGCTGCCGTTTATGCCTTGTTACCTGTTTTTTTTCTACCAAATTCAAATTCGCTAATTAATTTTCCAAGAAGGGAGGCATCTTCTTTTGTGATACTCCCTTCTTGTTCAGCTGGAACAATTGAGTCAACAGCTAATTCATATTCGATCCTTCCTCGTATTTTTCCTCTATCAAGTATTTTGCGAAGCTGATCTTCTCTTTTATAACCTAAATTCTCTTCATTTACTTTTTCCCAAAAACTGTCCACCGCTTCACCTTTTGATTCTTGAAAGAAAGTCAATATATCATTGACAATATACTTTAAAGACGCAAGTTTCCTAAATCCTGGCAATGGATTCAATGCACTTTCTTTATAATCTTTATATACTTTCACAAATTGATTTACCTGAGAATCAGTAAAACCAGGGGGTGGAGTTTTCATGAACGCCTCAATCGCAATATCTATCGCTCTAGCCACTTTTTCAGCCTCTAAAGTATAATCCTTTTTCATTATCTATAAATTGCGGGTAACTACCAAAAAAAACAAATATCCGGTTTATCTGCACTATGGCTTGAAGTTATGAAATTCAATTTAATACTGCCTCAGAAGAATTCCATTACAGATAACCTTTAAATTATACTGCCAAGTAAGATAAAGAACCATATCATGACTTTAAGAATAAACTACTAAAATTTCTAGGCGCTAATATAAATCTTCCACAAAGAAAAAGCCGCCCTGGTTACAGAACGGCCTTCTTTACTCGATGCCTGCAACAGCTACACCACCGGATCATTGTCGGTAATGGCGGTGAGCAGTTTGGTGACTTCTGCGGCTTTTTCTAAGTCGTCCATCTTCTCGAAGGAGAAAGCCAGGTTGCGCAGGGCTCGTTTTATGATCTCCAGGTTCGGGCAGGGGTCGTAAAAAATATCGACCGGGTTCAGGTTCAGCTGCAGAATGTAGTTGTCGATATCGGTTTTAGACAAGACCAGGCCTTTGTTGTACACGTTTATGTAGAACTGCACGCTGTCTTGTTTATAAGTCAGGATGAACAGGTTGGGCAGATTTACGCCGTACACCGGCATGCCAAGCTTCTGGGCAATGGTCATGTAAATAACGCAGAGCGTAAGCGGGTTACCACGCTTTGTCTCCAGGGCCAGGTGCAGCATAGAGTTGGCTGGCGAATGGAAGTTCTTGGTATTGGCCGAAAATTTCTTCTCCCGGAAAAGCACATGGTTGAGCGCTTTCACCTGGTCGTAAGGGTGCATTTCTTCCTGCATGCTGGCCCAGGCATCAAAATAAAGCTGCTCTATTCCCTTCACCAACGTCGCTTTCTCCACATCGGGGTACAGGTAGGAGTTCACGAGCCACATGCCTTCCAGCAAATCTTCTGCCCCGGTCTCCTTCCACTCCTTGAGCCTGGCCAGCAGCCCTTCGTATTGCAGGCTATGAATCAGGTCCTCTATCCGTTTCTGAACATCGGCATCCAGGGTTTCCTCCCACTCCTCTTCCAGGAAAGGAATAATGCTGACACCCAAGGCCACTATTTGCTCTTCTACATGCGTCGATACCTCATGGTCCGGATCTTCCAGGAGCGAAATCAACGCCTTTATCTCATTTTTAGTCACTCTTTCGCTTTTGAATTGAAATGCAAAATTAGAAATTTGAAAACACAGTTAGGAGCTGCGCCAAATATAAAATTAGAAATTCAAAATTAGTGATTTTTGAAATCTGATTCCAGATAACAAGCAACATCTAACCAACTGCAACCAAATTATTCAAATAAAAACAGCCTTCAGAAGCAAAAATCAGGTTTAGAGGTCAAGGGTTGAATAGGCCGTATCAGGTCTGGATAACACCTACGTTGTACGGCTTTTCTATAGGAGCGTGGTTAGCAGCCTCTATGCCCATCGATATTACTTTTCGGGTTTCCAGCGGATCGATAATACCATCTACCCAAAGCCTGGCAGCTGCATAATAAGGCGATAGTTCTTCGTTATATTTTGCTGTGATTCTGTCAAGGAGCTCTTTTTCTGCTTCCGGTGTTATTTCCTCGCCTTTGGCTTTTAAGGCTGACACCTGAATCTGGAGCAAGGTTTTGGCTGCTGAGGCTCCGCTCATAACAGCCAGTTGCGCCGTTGGCCAGGCGTAGATCAGGCGCGGATCATAGGCTTTGCCGCACATGGCGTAGTTGCCGGCACCGTAGCTGTTACCGATCAGAATAGTGAATTTCGGCACCACGGAATTTGCCATGGCATTTACCATTTTAGCGCCATCTTTTATAATGCCGCCATGCTCGGCTTTGCTGCCCACCATAAACCCCGATACATCCTGCAGAAACACTAGCGGAATCTTTTTCTGGTTGCAGTTCATGATAAAACGGGCTGCTTTGTCGGCAGAGTCGGAGTAGATAACACCGCCCATCTGCATTTCGCCTTTCTTGCTTTTTACTATTTTGCGCTGGTTTGCCACAATGCCCACGGCCCAGCCATCTATGCGGGCCAAGCCGCAGATAAGCGTTTGGCCGTAGTGGTCTTTGTAAGGCTCGAACTCCGATTTATCGACAAGCCGCAGCACAATATCCATCATGTCGTAAGGCTTGGCGCGGTCGGCTGGCATAAGGCCGTAGAGTTCCTGCTCCGGCAGCCCTGGTTTTGCGGCCTCTGCCCGGTTAAAACCAGCCTTAGGGTTGTCACCCATTTTATCGAAAATGGCCCGAATCTGGTCTAGGCACTCTTTGTCGTTTTTGCATTTGTAGTCGGTAACGCCCGAAATCTCGCTGTGGGTGGTGGCACCGCCAAGAGTTTCGTTATCGATGGTTTCGCCGATGGCTGCTTTTACCAGGTAAGAACCAGCCAGAAAAATAGACCCTGTGCCTTCTACTATCAGGGCTTCGTCGCTCATAATGGGCAGGTAAGCGCCTCCTGCCACACAACTGCCCATAATAGCTGCAATTTGTACAATGCCCATAGCGCTCATAACGGCATTGTTGCGAAACATGCGCCCGAAATGTTCCTTGTCCGGAAAAATCTCGTCCTGCATCGGCAGAAACACACCGGCACTATCGACCAGGTACACAATCGGCAATTTGTTTTCGATGGCAATTTCCTGGGCGCGAAGGTTTTTCTTGGCCGTTATCGGGAACCAGGCACCTGCTTTTACGGTAGCGTCGTTAGCCACCACCACACACTGGCGACCTTTAATGTAGCCGATACCTGTTACCACACCGCCACTGGGGCAGCCGCCTACCTCCTGGTACATGCCGTCTCCGGCAAAAGCACCAATCTCCAGAAAATCAGCGTCTTCGTCCAGCAGGAAGGCCAGGCGTTCGCGGGCAGTCATTTTACCTTTTTCGTGTTCTTTCTGAATCCTTTTCTCGCCGCCGCCCAGGTAAACTCTCTTCAGTTTTGTTTGCAGCTGATACACCAGTTGCTTTAGTGCGTCTTCGTTTTTATTGAATTCGATATCCATGCAGAAGTATTAGATGTAGATGGTAATTGTTACGTGGAATGACTTTTTATTTAGCCTACCCTTGAGGCTTTTTTGAGCAAAAAGCTTCGGAAGGCCTTTTTCATTTGAATAATTTAACCCGGATACCCCTAAATAAAAAATCCGCGTGCGAAGCGGATCTTTCATTTGTGAGTACATATGCGTTCATCAGGAACCAGTGCAGCAGGTTGCCTGTTCAGGACTATTCTTTACTTTTCAGCAGACGTATCGGCTGGGGCAGGTTGTTTAAATTCCTGTGGGTGCTCGTCCTGCATTCCTTTTACTTCATCGAGTGTTATAACCCTGCCTGTAGCATCAACAGTATACTTGTCTTTGCGGCCAATGACCGAGAAGCTCACATAGCGTTTCGGGTTGGTTTGGATATCGCGGAGCAGCAGGTTCAGCGATTCGGTGGAGCGGCTCATGTTACGGTAAAGCGCCTCGTCGTTCATAAGCTTCCCGAGGGAGCCCTGGTCAGAGTTTAGTTTTGCAACAGTAGCCTGCAGTTCAGTAACAGCGGAGTTGGCATTGTTCACCAGGGACCTTATTTCTACTTGCTTCAGCGTATCGGTTATTTCGGCCATGTTACCGGCCAGCTTATTTATGTTGCGCTCGGTCTGCTTAAGTGAGCTGGTAAGCTGCACCAGGTTTGCCGTAATAAGCTCTATGTTACGCTGGTTCATGTGCAGAATATCGTTTACGGCAGCGGTAGTCTCTTTCACGTTCACCAGAATGTCCTGCACGTTGCCTTTGGCCTCACTATCGAGGAGGCGATTTATACGGGCAAGGGTGGTATCTACTTTGTCTATTACTGGCACCGATTTAGACGAGAGCATATCGGTAATGCTGCTTTCTTTGTACGCAAACAGCCGTTCGCCGCCTTTGTAGACTTTGGAGCTGTTGCCAAGGTACAGCTTAATGGCCTTGCTGCCTAAAAGATCGGAGTTAGCAAGGCTGGCGATAGTGGAGTCTCCGATCTGCAGCTCTTTTATGACCTCTATCTCAACCATAATGGAGTTTCCTTCTTTCAGCAACAGTTGCATATCCTGCACTCTGCCTATGTTTATGCCATTGAGCAGCACAGGGTTCGAAACAGTAAGGCCGTCTACATTATCATATACAACGTAGTAAGTCTTGGTGCTGGAAAAAAGATCTGCTCCCTTCAGAAACATGTATCCGAAGTACAATATAACAAGTGCAGCTATTCCGAGTAGCGCAACTTTAATTTCTTTTGATATTCTCACGTAAGGGGGTGTTTGGCTTAAGAATTAGTTCATAGCCTCCAATTCCTGTTTGTATTCTTTGAAGGCCCGATATATACCTGATGCCATATACGTCTGCCCTGATTTATCGTTAAGAAATTTTTCTTCGGCCGGGTTGGTCAGGAAGCCGCATTCTATCAGCACACTGGGCATAAACGATTTCCAGAGAACCAGAAACGGTGCCTGCTTTACTCCCCGGCTGTTCCGGCCTACCCTATCTTTGAATTCGCGCTCTACTTTGTCGGCAAACCGGAGGCTGTTTTCCATGTAAGCGCTTTGGTGGAGCGAGAACAGGATGTGGCTCTGGGCAGAGTTCGGGTCGAAGCCATTGTAGTTTTCCTTGTAGTTGTCTTCCTGCAGAATTACAGCGTTTTCGCGTTTGGCTACCTGCAGATTACCTTCCGATTTCTGCAAACCCATGGCGTAGGTTTCGGTGCCAAAGGCAGTGGCAGGTCCGGCATTCAGGTGAATCGAGATAAACAAATCGGCATTGTTCTTGTTGGCAATTCCGGCACGGTCTATCAGCTCTACAAAGGTGTTGGTTTTCCGGGTGTAGATCACTTTAACGTCGGGCAGGTTTTTCTCAATGAGAGCCCCCACCTGCAGGGCCAGTTGCAGGGCCACATCAGCCTCATGCGACATTTTGCCGTTACAGCCTACATCTTTGCCGCCATGGCCGGCATCTATTACTACTGTGCGCAACTTGTAGGCCTTGCGGTACTCGAGTTTACCGGCACTACAAACCAGAAATAAAAATGCTAATACCGAAACAGTAACAATATTTTTCACAACTTTCGTTAGGTTAAAAGCTAAAACAATAACTTTGTACAAATTAAATAAAAACTTTAGAGAAGTCTGAAGAAGTTGCGCTACAAAATCTTTTATATACTGCTATTGCAGTTCATCACAATCGCTCCTTTCCTGGCATCGGCGCAGGAGGTGATCAGTCCGGCAACATTACCGCAGGACACCCTAACGGTCAGCCCTGACTCGGTGGCACTCGCTGCTCCACAAGGCGACATTCAGACCACTATCAAATACTCTGCCAGCGACTCTATTGTGCTGGAGGCGAACAACAAAATCGCGCACCTGTATGGCAATGCCAAAATAGAGTACGGCACCGTGTCGCTGGAGGCTGCCTATATCGAAATCAACTACGACACCCACGTACTTTCGGCCACACCAGCCACAGATTCAACAGGCAAAGAAATTGGAGTGCCCGTATTTAAGGACGGTGGCGAGACGTTTGCCGCGAAAAAAATAGCCTACAACATTAAAAGTAAAAAAGGCCTTATCTCTGAAGTAGTAACGCAGCAGGGCGAAGGATATATACACGGCGAGATCGTAAAAAGAAATGAGAAGAACGAATTCTCGGTGTTTCATGCCCAATATACGACATGTAACCTGGAGCACCCCCACTTTTACATAAATGCCTCCAAGATAAAAGCTATTCCGAACGAGAAAGTACTCTCCGGGCCTTTTAACCTGGTTATCGGCGACATACCCACACCGTTGGGCTTCGCATTTGGCTTGTTTCCTACGCCAAAACAAAACCGCTCCTCAGGCATACTGGTGCCCACCTTTGGCGAATCGCGTGCCCGTGGCTTTTTCCTGAGTAACGGTGGCTACTACCTGGCCCTGAACGACTACATCGGCACAAGCATTACCGGCGATATTTACTCGCTGGGCGGCTACAAGGTGAATATGAACAACTCGTACTTTAAGCGGTATGCCTACAATGGCAACCTTTCTATTGCCTACGACTATTTTAAAAACGACGAAGCTGATATAGAGCAGTCGCGGGCGGCAGCGGCAGGTGGCAGGCTGGCGTTACCGCCTACTACGCGCTCTATCTGGATTAACTGGAGCCACAGCCCGGTGCAGAAACCAGGCCGGGGCAGGTTCTCAGCCAACGTAAGTGCGGGTAGCTCGCTGTTTAACCGCGTAAACATGACCAGTTCCAGCAATTACCTCACACCTACGTTCACTTCCTCCATTAGCTACCAAAAAACAATACCGAACTCTCCTTTCAGTTACGGTATTACCTTACGTCAGTCACAACGAAACGGCGGCGCAACCACCGACCTGACGAAGCGAAGCCCTACCGTTATGAGCTTTGTATTGCCAGATGTAAACTTTGCCATGACCCAGATGAGTATTTTTGAAATGCTCACCAACAAAGTGCCTACCGGCGAGTGGTATGAGAAATTCACGTTCGGCTACAACGTGAACTTCCAAAACAATGTGGTAAACGAATACGGAACGCGCCCCGCCACCTTACAGGTTTTACCAGTAAACAGTTCCAGAGCATCTGCCGAAGTGTTTGGCGGCGGAGTAGACTCCACACGTGCTTTCCCGCTCAACTTCAACAACCTGGGAGCGCTCTGGCGTAATGGCCAGCGCCAGGCCAATCACAACTTCAGCATTGGCCTGGGTAACTACAAAGTAGCACGCCACTTTAACCTGACCCCAAGCGTTAACTACAGCGAGATCTGGACAGATGAGCGCTTTAGCTACACCTATGATGAAGCAACACGGACAGTACGCGTAGATACTGCCAACTTTGGCCGTGTGTACCAATATGGTGCAGGAGCCTCGCTGAGCACAAACATTTACGGAACAGTGCAGGTAAAAGGCAAGCGCGTAGAAGCCATTCGCCACGTGATGCGCCCGGCAGTTGCCTATGCCTTCAGTCCTAACTATGGTAGCAGCAGCTTCGATTATTATAGGGAGGTACAGATTGGGGTGACAGACACCATCACAAACAGACCAGTTTATGGCAGGGCCAGGCGTTTTACCAATGTGCCTACCGGTGGCTTGCAAAGCGGCCTCTCGTTTAACGTGCAGAACAACGTAGAAATGAAGGTGCGCAGTAAGAGCGACTCTACCTCCAATGCCTTCGAAAAAATAAGCCTGATCGATAACCTGGGAGCCAGCACCTTCTACAACTTCGCGGCCGACTCCTTTAAGCTCAGCAACATTAACCTGAACCTGAACACACGCCTGTTCAAAATCATCAATTTTACACTTACCTCGACCCTCGACCCGTATTTGTACAATACCGAAGGTCGCCGTATAAACAAATACGTAATGCCAAGGTTCTCGAACGCCAGTATGTCGTTGGGGGCCAGCCTGAATCCGGCTTCGCAGGGTGCCTCCGAAACGGCGCCACCTACCAACCTCCCTGCCTTGGAAGACGGCATCGGTATGCGGCAGAACCTGCCTTCTTACGTCGACTTTAAAATTCCGTGGACCTTAAGCATGGACTTTACACTGTACTACGCCAGGAGCCTTAATCCCAATGTAGCCAGCACACTCACAAAAAACTTTGGCTTTAACGGCTCCGTTAACCTGACCGACAAATGGAAAGTAGCCTATAATGCTTACTACGACTTTACGAATAACAACATTGCCAACGCCAGTCTGAACATACACCGCGACCTGCACTGCTGGGATATGAGCATTTCGTGGATACCGTTTGGCTTCATGCGTGGTTATAACCTGACTATCAACGCCCGCTCATCGCTGCTGCGCGACCTGCGCCTGACCAGGAACCGATCGGGTTGGAACCGATAAAAAAAGCCCCGCTTGCATGTGCAGATGGGGCTTTTCTTTTATAAGACACCTACCAACACTTGCCCAAAAGTTTATACTTACTACCACCTCCCCCACCCATGGCTGTAAACATTAATTTATAAGCTAAAATTGGTTTTAAAGCGCCTCGATTAAATTATTAAAAAGGCATTATCTGATTTAATTTAAAGCATTAGTGTCCAAACGTTGCTTTTTAAAATCGCCGTAAGTTTCTGTATTTAAGATAGTTAAATACTGTTT
>NZ_VRTY01000126.1 GCF_008017455.1 Pontibacter qinzhouensis
GTGATACTGGTGTCCTGTTTCCAGGAGAGATACAATTTCAATTTCCGATAAGTTATGACGCAGTCTATAAAAAACCTTTTGGAGGCTGTTTCTATTAGAATAATTTAGTTATCAGGTTTAATAATGGGTTTAACCTGTTTTGCGCTTTCTCCTGATTGTAGCCAGCGCACAACTAAATCTATTTTTCAAGAATTTGCAAACAGAAGATTGCCATCAATTTGGTTGAGGTGAGTTCGCATCATATAAACCGCAATACAACTTATCGGAAATTGTTACATCTTTTATTCAGACTATAAAATACTGTGTGTCGTGATACGGAATAGGTGTTTCGGATATTTTAATGCAACGCAATTTTGGACCCGATACTTGAAGCTGCACTCTGTAATTCTCTTACTTTTAACTTAAGATCATCTTCCTCCGGTTGCGATAGCATAAAGGCCAGGCAGGATTTTTTTTAAAGCGAATCCTAGTGCCACACTTAATCCTATAATAAACAGAGGGGCCAGCAGGTACACAAGCAATGTCGAAAGATCTCCTGATCCTAAAAAGTAAAGTAAGCCTTTTTTAAAGATGGTGAGCACCGGCTCATGAAAGGCATAAATGAAAAATGAATAGGAAGCCAGCGTCAGGAGCGGGCTTTCCCTATCTGGCACTTCCTGGTAAAAGGCCTTATCGAAACTCATCCAGGTGGCTACCAGGCCAACCAAAATAGCAATTTTATGCAGAAGCTGTACCACCAGCACCGGCTCAAAATCGGTGTGGCTAAGCCAGGTTTTAAGGAGCAGCAGCAGCAGCCAGCCTGGTAAAGCCGAAGTAGCGGCAGCAGACTGGTGCACCTTTAGCAGCACGTAAGGCCGGAGCGTTAAGAAGGCACCCAATGAGAAAAAGAGCAGCGACTCCGTCTGGAAAAAGCTCACGTCAAACTTCCATACCCACAGCAGTACCAGCAGCAGCACACCCGGCAGCTGCAGATACCGCACATATACCCAAATGAGCGGCGACAGCAGCACCAGAAAAATGAGGTCGTGCAAAAACCAGAGCTGGTAAGGAATAGGGTGCTGCAGCAAAGTAGAAAAAAACTGCGGCACGTCGAAGTTGCGGATCAGGCGGTTCTTAAAAAACAGCTCACTGTTGGGCGCCAGCTGCAGCAAAAAATACAGCAAAATTCCGTACAGCGACCATAGCAAAAACGGAATCACCAGCGACTGAAAGCGCTTGCGGTACTTTTTAAGATACTCCGTAGCTGATGGTATAAAATTCAGAAAAAAAAGATAGCCAGAAATGGCAAAGAATATAGGTACTGCCACCCGTGCCACACCTTGCGAAATAAAATCCTGAATGAAACTGTTGTAGCTCTTCTGGTCGGTCAGCGCACCGGTATCGGGGGCTATGTCGAAGGTGTAGGCATGAATGTAAACAACCAGCAGAATCGAAAACAAAGAAAGGATCTTTAGTTTGTAGCTTAGGTAAGGGTTCATAAAGGTTCTTAATCCTGATAATGAGTAGGCTGCATCCGGAGAAATAGGAGACGTATTTAAGTAGGGCAAGTAGCCTTTTTCTGCAGCTACCTCTAATACTGTTAATGGTCGGAAATGTTACTGCGGCAAATATATAAATTGTGTAATAAAAGACAGGTCATCAAACATCGCGCAATAAAACAAAGCGACCTGGCTCTTACTGAACCAGGTCGCTTTAATCATTTTATGTACAATTTAGTTAGTGATGACCAACAGCTGTTGGATCAAGTCCATCACCGTCATCTACTTTCCTTAGGTCCTCGAGCTCGGCCAGTTTCTTTTTACCGTAAGCTACCCGTGTAATGACCACGTAAAGCACCGGCACAGCAAAAATGGCCAGGAAGGTAGCCGCCAGCATACCGCCTATTACGGTCCAGCCGATGGTTTGCCTGGAGACTGCTCCAGCACCCGAAGCCATGGCTAACGGAACCACACCTAAAATAAAGGCTGCGGAAGTCATGATAATAGGGCGGAGGCGCAGTTTAACGGCCTCTATGGTGGCTGCAATCAGTTCCATACCAGAATCTACCCGTTCTTTGGCAAACTCTACAATAAGGATGGCGTTTTTAGCGGCCAAACCAATCAAGGTAATCATACCAATTTGAGCATACACGTTGTTGTCGAGCTTTGGCAGGAACGTAAGCGCCAGAATAGCACCGAACATACCCAACGGAATGGCGAACAAGATCGAGAATGGTACCGACCAGCTTTCATAAAGTGCAGCCAGCAACAGAAGCACCAGCAAGATAGAGAGCGAGAAGATATAAATCGTACTGTCGCCAGCGGCAAGTTCCTCACGGCTGAGACCTGAGAAGTCGTAGCCGTAGCCGGTTGGCAGCACCTCCGCAGCTACTTCCTGCAGCGCCTGCAAAGCCTGCCCTGAACTGTAGCCAGGGGCGGCGCTACCACTGATCTCAGCAGAACGGAACAGGTTGTAATGCGATATTACAGAGGCATTTTCTACCACACGAGAAGTAACCAGTGCACTCAACGGCACCGACTGGCCTAAGCGGTTCATGACGTAATACTGCTTCAGGCTCTCAATATCCATACGGTAGGCAGTATCTGCCTGAGCTACTACCCTAAAGTTTCGTCCGTAGCGGGTAAAATCGTTTATGTAGCGACTTCCCATCAGCGAAGACATGGTGTTATACACATCTGAAATAGATACACCGAGCTGCTTTGCTTTTGCACGGTCAACGTCCACATGATAACCCGGAGTTCGGGTGTTGAAAAAGCTGTACGCCATAGCAATTTCAGGTCGTTGGTTTGCTGCTCCGATAAACTGTTGCATCACCCCTTCAAACTCTTTTAAGCTGCCACCACCGGCACGCTGCTCCAGCATAAAACTGAAACCACCCGACTGGCCTAGACCAGGAATAGCAGGAGGCGCTACTACAATAACGTTTGCCTCTTTTATGGCGGCAAATTTCTGGTTAAGCGATGCCATAACGCCTTGCAGTTGCAGGGCAGGTTCTTTCCGCTCGTTCCAGGGCTTCATCTGCACAAAGAAAGTACCGCTATTCGACTTAAACGAGAAGTTAATGGCGTTCAGGCCTGCAATGGCTGTATAGTTACGGATGGCTGGCTCTTCTGCCAGTATCTGACCCATTTTGTCGAGTACCTCTTTGGTACGGTTCGCTGAAGAACCTTCCGGCAGCTCAATAGACACGAATACCCGGCCTTCGTCCTCTGTCGGTATAAAGCCCGATGGCTTGGCACTGAATAAACCAACTGTTCCAGCATAAATACAGGCAAGCAGAATAAGCACAAGCGGTGCATAGCGGATGCTGCTGCGTACACCTCTGGAGTAGGAGTTCGTTGTTCTGCCAAACCAGTTGTTAAAGTGGAAGAAGAACTTATTCAGCCCTTTTGATTTCTCATTTACATTCATGGGCTTGAGCATCAGCGAGCAAAGTGCCGGCGTAAGTGTAAGTGCCACAAAAGCTGATATCAGAACCGAAATAGCAATGGTAATAGCAAATTGCTGATACAGGCGACCCACAATTCCCGGAATAAAACCAACCGGAATAAATACTGCCGCCAGAATAAGTGCAATAGCAATAACAGGCGCTGTAATCTCCTTCATAGCCTTACGGGTAGCCTCTTTGGCCGACAAACGTTCATGGTCTATGTAATGCTGCACCGCTTCCACCACCACAATGGCATCATCTACCACAATACCAATGGCCAGTACGAACCCGAACAAGGTAAGCGTGTTGATCGTGAAATCGAGCGGAATAAAGAATACAAACGTTCCGATAATTGAAACCGGAATGGCTAGAATACAAACCAGGGTAGCACGCCAGCTCTGCAGGAACAGGAATACCACCAGAATAACCAGTATAAGTGCTTCTATTAGCGTGTTAACCACCTCATTTATAGAAACCTGTACAACCGAAACCGTTTCGAAAGATACGACATAATCTACATCGGCCGGGAACGATTTTTTCAGCTCCTCAAGTGTGGCATAAATACCGTCGGCGGTTTCGAGTGCGTTAGAGCCTGGTGCCTGGTAGAGCAGGAGCATGGCAGAAGGATTGCCATTGATGGTTGAAGAACGACCATAGTCGAACCGGCCAAACTCAATTCGGGCTACATCGCGCAGGTACACCAGCGAGCCATCGGTCGGGTTGGTCCTAACAATAATGTTTCCGAATTCCTCCTGGTTCTGCAAACGCCCCTGCACGGTAATCGGGTACTGGAACGCCTGCGTATCGTATTGCGGCATGGCACCTACTGTACCTGGAGCTACCTGCAGGTTTTGCTCCTGAATAGCGGCGGTAATTTCGTTGGTGCTGATGCTGTACTGCGCTAGTTTATCCGGTTTCAGCCACACCCGCATACTAAAATCCTGGCCCAGCGCATTAATGTCGCCCACACCATTTACACGAAGCAAGGCATCGCGCACGTAGATGTTGGTATAATTATCGAGGTACTGGATATTGTGCGTTTTGTTAGGTGAGAAAATACCGATCACCATCATAATACTTGGGTTCCTCTTCCGCACTGTTACCCCAAGTCTTCGCACTTCTTCCGGCAAGCTTGGCTCTGCTATGCTGGCCCGGTTCTGCACATCCAAGGTGGCAATGTCTATGTCGGTGCCTATTTCAAAGGTCACGCTCATGTTCATCTGGCCGGTGCTGGTGTTGGTGGAGGTAATGTAAGCCATACCCGGAGTACCGTTAATCTGGGTTTCTACCGGAGTAGCCACAGTTTGCTCCACGGTCTGCGCATCGGCACCGGTATAAATAGCCGAAACAGAAACAACAGGAGGGGAGATGTCGGGATATTGCGTTACGGGCAGGTTCATCATGGCCAGCACCCCAACCAGTACGATCACAATAGAGATCACAATGGCGGTGACGGGCCGTCTTATAAATACATCTGAAATCATGTTTTTACCTGAAAGTCAATTTTAAATTATCTTGAAGCTGCCGGTTGTGCCTGTGAGGCCTGCGGCGCACCAACCTGTACTTTTGCTCCCTGGCGGAGCTTCTGGATTCCATCTACTACTATAGTACTTCCGGCCTGCAGGCCTTCCCGCACCACAATATCGGCACCAAATCGGGTTCCTAGTTCCACGTTCTGCTGCACCACAGAGTCGGCCTGCACCAGGTACACGTAATACTCGCCCAGTTGCTCCGTAACCGCTTTGTAAGGAATTACAAGCTGGTTGCCAAGGTCCTGGTTCAGTACCTGCATGTCTACCGTCATGCCGGGCATGAGCAGACGCTCCTCATTAGGGAACTGTACACGCACGGTGGTGGTGCCTGTCTGGCGGCCAATAGCGCGGTCTATGGCAATAATTTTACCTGGTTTGGAGTAGGCTGTAGAGTTGTTGAGACGGAGCGTAAACAGCGAATCGGGCTGGTTGCCACGCTGCAATTGGTTAAAGCGGCCAATTTCGCGCTCGTTAATAACAAAGTCTACAGCAATCGGATCTACAGACGAGATGGTGTTCAGCAATGGCTGACCGGGCGATACCTGCGTACCGATTCGAACTTGCGAAATGCCGATAGTACCGGCAAACGGAGCTGTAATAACGGCATAACCCAGATCTGTAGAGGCACTGCGCACCTGTGCTTCGGCAGCGGCTACCTGTGCCTGTGCTGTAGCAAGATCGGCGCGGGCGTAGTCTACCTGCTGGCGGGCAATGGCTTCCTGCTCGCTCAGGCGTTCGTAGCGTTTTACATCCTGCTGCACGCGTTGCAGGTTGGCTTTGGCGCTCTGCAGGTTGGCCTGTGCCTGCTGCAACGAGGCCTGGTACTTGCTCTGGTCAATTTCGTAGAGGCGCTGGCCTTTGGTTACCTGCTGGCCATCCTGCACATATATGTTGGTGATGTAGCCCGACACCTGCGGTCGCAGTTCCACCTCGTTCAAAGGAACTACAGTGCCCGGATAGGCATCTATACCGGTAACATTTTGTTCTGAAACCTGGGTAGTATTTACAGGAACGGCAGCTGGAGCTGGCTGCTGGGCGTTCTGGTTGCCTCCGCATGAAATAAGTAAGCCGGGGCAAAGGGTGGCTGTCAGGAGCCAGGATATAGGACGCTTCATGCTATTGCTTTGCGATTTGAATTATTGGTTGATGTTAATGTTTCCGATTGCTCTCTGGTAATCGAGCTTGCTGGCAAGTACACGAAAGAGCGCATTATAATAATTGAGCTGAGCCGACTTCAGGTCGGTTTCTGCCACTACCAGGTCTACATAAGCTTTCACGCCCTCATCGTACTGGAGCTTTATAATATTGTAGACTTCTTCTGCCACTGCCGCATTATCGCGCAGGGTAAGCCAATCGGTAAATTCGCTTTTATAGTTGGCAAGGGCCGTCTGGTATTCCGTGTTGATGATTTTGCGGATGTTCTCTTCATCCACCTCCAGGCGCTCTTCCTGTAACCTGGCTATTTTCAGGTTCTGAAGGCGCTGTGTACCTTGAAATATAGGAATTGCGGCTTGCAGGCCAACAGCTGATGTTGGAATTTTCTGATTGTAGAGGTCGCCCAGGTTGTTGCTGAAAAACTGCGGGTTGTAGTTTATAAAGGCTGAAACATTGGGTATAAAATTCCATTTGTAGAAACTGGTATTCAGCTTCAGGAACTGTTTCTGCGTCTGTAACTGCTGAAACTCTATTCTGGTAGCCACATTTAGCTGTTGGGTTGTATCCAGCAGCGCCTCCAGTTCCATTTGCTCGTAATCGGAGGTGATGGTAAGGTCTGCCTCTACAGCGTAACCCATCAGCTGCTTGAGCAGAGCAGTTTTCGCTTTAATAGACTCTTGCGTTCTTTTCCGGTCGCTGCGGGAGTTAGAGAGCGATATGCTGGCACGCTGATAGTCGGTTTTATCGACCAGGCCTACTTCAAAACGGCTGCGGGCATCGTTGTACTGCTTCTCCTGCCGGGCTATATTTTCGTCCAGAATGCGTTGCTGTTCCTGGGTCAGGAGAATGTCGTAGAACGCTTTGCTGACCTGCACCACCGTTTCTATCTTGTTATCGATGGTGTTCTGGTCGAGCTGCAGCCGGGTATAGCGCGCCGCCCGCGAGGCAAGGAGCAGATTGTTGCTAAACAGTGTCTGTTCCGCCTGAAGCAGAATGTTAGAGGTGTAGTTCTGACCAACCCGGTTCACGTTGTCGTTTATCACGAAAACTGGCCGCTGAATATTATGCGTTGCTGCAAACTGGGCAGAAATCTGAGGTAACCAACCCGACAGGTTGGCGGCAATCTCCCGATCCCCAATTGCCTCGTCTATGGCGGCCTGCTTAACATTGGGCTCATTTGTGAGGGCAAACGAGATGCAGTCCTGCAAAGTCAGCGGTTGCGCGCCAGTGTTTCTATTTTGCTGGGCCAGCAGGAGCGTTGGGTAAAGCAGTAACCCCAGCAGTATTGGCCGCATACATGTTAGTAAATTCATGGATTTATTTAGGCTATTTTTGTAAACACCTGTTTTACAGTTTTTTGTAAAAGTTTTAATGAAACAGATTAAATAACTAATTGTTATAACATTAATTTCATGTTATAACATTGGTTCAAAGGTAAGTAATGTTTTCTTTAATACATCACTATTTCGGAATGTTTCGATAAACGAATTGTTTAAGTTCAATTGCTATGATTTATAAAACTAACAAGTCATTAGTACCCCTCCATAATTTCTGAATTATGTAAATGAAAATGCCCTCCAGAAGAAAAATAACAACTGTTTGTTCAAGGGTAATTTTTTTCCGCAACCAAGTAAATTTCAAATCCAAAAAACTTAAACAGTTAATAATCAAAAACTAACTAAATGAGCCTGCCATAGCTCCGGTAAACTGATTTCCAGAAGAGACGACAGTTAATTTTATTGTTACGGTTTCAGAGGTAGCTTCCTGATCGGAGCACTGCTGGTTGCAGATGCCAGTTTGTTGATGGTTTCTGTGTTTATGGTAGAAATCCTAAAGGTAAGAATCATCCTAAAAAATATTTTTCCAGTTCCAGCTCGTACCATTATAGCCTGCAACTTAACTTATCGGAATTTGAAGTTGTACTACCATCTATCATAGGACGGAAGATTATTTTTTATTCTGTTTAATTGGGAAATGTCAACTGTTGATTTCCGGTAAGTTTCGTCGTCAGCTATAACCTATTTAAAAATCAGCATTATACTTTTACAACCTCTGCAGCAGCCGGAGAGTAAGGCCAACAACAGGAGCGGAGGATATAAAAAGTCCCGCTACTGTGGGCAGTGCGGGACTTTTAAAATAGCCTGAAGAAACGGTTAGTTTAGAGCAGCCTCTTTTTTGCGTTGCTTCCTGGTTTTCTTGGCAGGAGCTTCTTGTGGCTTATCGGCATGTGGCAACCCTGATGTGGCATCTGTTACCAGTGTCATCTCTTTTACAAGGTGACCAGCTCCGGCAAACTTATCGATTATAAAAAGGAGGTAGCGGGCATCCATGGAGATGTTGCGCACCTGGTCAGGGTTGTAGGCGATGTCGCTCATGGTTCCTTCCCAGTTCCTGTCGAAGTTAATGCCGATCAGCTGACCATTTGCATTAATTACCGGGCTGCCGGAGTTACCGCCGGTGGTATGGTTAGAGGCAATAAAACAAACCGGCATCTGCCCGTCTACACCGTATGGGCCATAGTCTTTTGCATTGTAAAGCTCTTGTAGGCGCGCCGGAATCGCATAATCTTCTACGCCACCCATGGCTGCTTTCTCCATTACGCCTTCGAGTGTTGTGTAATGCTTGTATTTTACACCGTCTACGGGTTCGTAGGTAGCCACATTACCGTATGCTACGCGCAGCGTCGAGTTGGCATCGGGGTAGAACTTACGGTCTTGCTGCATGGTGCGCAAAGCCGTTAAGTAGGTTCGGTACAGCAGGTTCAGGTTGTCGTTTACTTTGGTATACACGGGTAATACCTGGCTGCGGTAGTGGCTGTAAATGCTGTTGCCAAGCACAAAAGCCGGATCGTTTTTAACTGTCTGTGTTTTACCAGCCCGCAAGTCAGCCATGGCGGTTTTTAGGCCTGCCTCTGAAGTGAACAAAGATTTACCGTACACATCGGTGGCGTATTTGTTGAAGTTGCCCTGGTACTTTTGTTTGGCAATGGTGGTAAAGGCCTCCGGATGATATTTAGGGTCGATGTTCTGGTAGTACATCTCCATCAGGGCAGCAAAAACCTTCTTATCGGTAGGGGCGTTAAAATTTTTATAAAAGCCAGGAGCTGATTTTTCGAGCCGGTCGGCCAGGGCGTTTATTTCGGCTGCCGGAGCTTTGGCATCTACCAGTTCCACCAACCTAATGTAGTCTACGGCATGTTTTATGAGCTCCACGCCCATGGCTGCCTCTGTTACATAATCGCGTGCTATGGTAATGCCGTCTAGTTGCTGATAGCTCTGCGCAAACTGGCCGAGCAGGTTCCCGTATTGCTGTGTGCGAGTAGCATCGGCTTGTACCCATGCACTAAACTGTTGTTCCAGCGCCTTTTTATTTTCGATGGTATTGGCTTTGCGCAGGCCACGGCTCTCACCAATCCATTTTTTCCAGTAATTGGCGATGCTGGCATATTTAGCCGCGTATTGTATGCGCACGGCATCAGAAGCCTTCATGTCTTCGTCCAGAATCTTCAGCTTTGTTTCTCTAATGCTGATTTTGGCCGGGTTCGACACTTCATAAATTTCCTGTATGGCGTGCGAGGTAAGGTATTCGTTTGTTCGGCCCGGAAACCCGAATACTAATGTAAAGTCACCTTCCTGCACGCCACTCAGCGAAATAGGCAGGTGGTGCTTTGGCTGGTAGGGCCTGTTGTTGGGTGAGTAGTCGGCAGGTTTGTTATCGGCGCTGGCGTACACCCTGAAGAGGGAGAAGTCGCCGGTGTGCCGTGGCCACATCCAGTTATCGGTGTCGCCACCAAACTTACCGATGGCAGAAGGAGGCGTGCCAACCAACCGGATGTCGCGGAAGGTCTCGGTGATGTACATGTAATATTCGTTGCCGTAGAAAAAGGGCTTAATTACTGCATCGTAATGGGTGCCGGCTGTTGCTTCTTTGCGAACGCGCGCCATGTTCTTCATAATT
Organism: Pontibacter qinzhouensis; assembly: GCF_008017455.1. Taxonomy (GTDB): domain Bacteria; phylum Bacteroidota; class Bacteroidia; order Cytophagales; family Hymenobacteraceae; genus Pontibacter; species Pontibacter qinzhouensis. The sequence goes on from NZ_VRTY01000126.1 coordinate 10,075, forward strand.
ACGGCTTCACGCTCGGCTTCGGTGGCAGCGGCCGGAATACCGGTCAGGATCTGGTTGGTTACATCTTCCATGCGCACTATAAAGGTGGCGGTAAGGCCGGGGTTCGGGAGTTCCTGCTGTTTGTTCATGGCCCAGAAACCCTCGGTCAGGTAGTCGTTCTCGACAGAACTATGCGATTGCACCTGTCCGTATCCGCAGTGGTGGTTTGTGAGCAGCAGGCCTTCTGCCGATATCATTTCTCCTGTACAGAAACCACCGAAAGAAACCACGGCATCTTTCAGGCTGGACCTGTTAATGCTGTAAATATCTTCTGCCGTTAGTTTAAAGCCTTTTTGCTGCATTTCTGCCTCGTTGAGCTGTTTCAGGAGTAAGGGGAGCCACATGCCTTCTGCCGGCGGACCGGCTATGCTCCACCCTATACTAAGGCAGAAGGCTGCCATCATAAGGAAAATTCTTTTATGTATCATTCTCTTATCTGAAAGGTAGGTAAAGCCCAAAGGTACTTAAAAACCCGTAAAATCAGAAGTCAGAGCCTCTCGCCACCCTTGACACTTTTTAGCCAGAAAAGCTTCTGAAGGGCAAAATCATTAGCATAATTGAAGTGAAGGCATAAAAAAAGGGCTGCTCCGGTTGGAGCAGCCCTTTCCATTATAGCAAGGCTCGATTAGAGAGTGCCTATGTTAGGCTCAAAACTGGCCCCGGCTTCCCAGTCTCTGAACTTGGTAATTTCTTTCTGAAACGAATCGATGAACCAGGCCATCAGGCTAATGTCGTCGAGCAGGCCTATCACCGGAATAAAATCCGGAATAATATCAAGTGGAGTTACCCAGTACAGCAGCACAGCCACACCTACCAAGAGCGATTTAGAGGAGATGTTGCGGTACGTACCGTTGGCATAAAACCGTACCATCCTGATAAATGTCAGCATCACTTCTTTAATCTGCTCAAATCCGTTTTTGGGACTTTCAGCATCTATGAGTTTGGCATAGGCTGCCGACACCAGCATGATAAGCTTAGCGGGTTTACCGGCTATACCACCTGCTCTGCCTAAAAACTTCTTGAACATAGGATGTGAGGTTAGCTTCAACCCCTGGTTTACTAGCTCATTTATATTCATGGGTTTAATTTTAAGTTAAATTAAAAGCTTTTACGGTAATGGAAGCAAATAGTGCACTTATTTAGTTCCTTCAGCTAATTTTAGGCCTTGTGGATTTAATGATGATGATATTTAAACTTTCAATACTATAATTCAACTACACTTATAGTTTCTGTAAATCCTGAAAAAGAAAAACCCTCAGGGCAGAGCGTATAGCAGAATCCGGATCTGCAAATATATAACATAGCTTTTACAGGAGCTTTATCTAGCTATTCAGTATCTCTGCTTAACTACTAAAATTTAAATATAAAACCTACTGAAGTAGCTTATAAACCGGGAATAAATGCTGTTGCCTGCAGCAGTGGCTGACTTGAAAAAAACTATCTAATCCTGAATATTTTTCCTATTAAGATCTTGCCTGAAAGTGAGAATTTAAAGCATTTTTGTATCCTGAAAAGCGGGCGAAAAAAAAAGTGTTATTACCTTTCGGCTGTTAGCTAAAAGCTCGCTAAAATTGATGTACTTGTTCCCTCAAATCGGCTTTTTATTATTCTTTCTTTAGAAGATATGTTATGAAGTTAACGGTAAAAATTCTCTTATCGCTTCTGATCGTGGCTGCAGGTTTTGGTGCCATGTCTTATCTTTTACCTTCGGCCTGTGTGGTTGAGCAGAGCATTGTGCTGGCTACACCACCCGACCGTATTTTTCCATATTTAAACAACCCGACGAAATGGGAAAGCTGGAGCGCCTGGAGCAAGGCCAACGACCCGACACTGTTTCATATGTATGGCGGGCCCTGGGCTGGTGTAGGAGCCAGGCACAGCTGGAACGGCGAATCTATTGGCAAAGGCCAGCGTGTGTTTAAAGTAGAAGAAGTGCCGGCTATGCTGCAGTATGAGCAAGTGCTGGCCGGCGAATCCGACACCACCATCGGGTTTTTTAAGCTGGAGCAGTTGCAGGACAGTACGCGCCTGATCTGGCAGGTAACCACCCCTATAGGCGACAGCCCCCTTGCCCGCTACAAAGGTGCCTGGAAGAAATATAAATCAGAAGAAGAAATAAAGAAGGGCCTGACAGGGTTGAAAAACTTATTGGAAGGCTCTAACAAAAAGCCTAAGTCAGCTTAAAGCGGAGTGGCAGGAAGCTTTAAGCTGTAATTTAGCCCATAAAAAAAGCCTGAAAATGCAAAGTTGCTTTTTCAGGCTTTTTACATGGGTTTAACCCTTGACCATTTTTTGCCTCAAATGCTTCGGAAGGGCTTTTTTATTAGCATAATTCCCGTTGATACCTGGTTCTGCTACAGAAGCTCATTCGCCAGGTTAGCCAGCTCCGAGCGTTCGCCTTTCAGCAGTGTGATGTGTGCGTAGAGCGGATGGTTTTTAGCCCTGTCGATGAGATAAGACAAGCCGTTGCTTTGTGAATCGAGGTACGGGGTGTCGATCTGGTAAATATCGCCCGTGAAAATGATCTTGGTGTTTTCGCCGGCTCTTGTTATAATGGTTTTTACCTCGTGCGGCGTCAGGTTCTGCGCCTCATCCACAATAAAAATAATGTTCGACAAGCTTCTGCCCCTGATGTAAGCCAGTGGTGTTATCATAAGTTTTTCCAGCTCAATCATATCGCGCAGCTTCTGAAACTCTTTGCTGGTTTCGCTGAACTGGTTCTGAATGTATTTCAGGTTGTCCCAGAGCGGCTCCATGTAAGGGTTCAGCTTCGATTTAATGTCGCCGGGCAGGTAACCGATGTCTTTGTTGCTCAGAGGTACGACCGGCCTGGCCAAGTAAATCTGCTTGTAATCCCGGCGCTGCTCCAGCGCACCGGCCAGCGCCAGCAGGGTTTTGCCTGTGCCGGCCACACCTTGTATGCTGATGAGCTTTATGCGCTGATCCATAATGGCGTGCAAGGCAAAGGTTTGCTCGGCATTTCGGGGCTTCACTCCGTAGGCCAGGTGCTTATCTACACGCTCCAGCTGCTTCTCAGCCTGGTTATAGTAAGCCAGTACCGAGTTTTTAAAGCTTTTTAGCACAAAGTAATGGTTATCGGCTGGCGGGGTATTGGTTACTTTGTCTATAGCGCAGGTACCATTTTCATAGAGCTCGTTAATTACGTTGGCCGGCACTTCATCCAGGGTATCGTTGCCGGTGTAGAGCTCGTTCACATCATGAATTTTACCAGTTTCGTAGTCTTCCGAAACCAGGTTCAGTGCCCTTGCCTTTAGCCGCAGGTTTATATCTTTTGTTACGAGCACCACTTTATAGTCGGGCTGGTCGAGCTGTAGCTGCAGGGCAGAGTTCAGGATGTGGTGGTCGTTTTTGTCGCCGAAAATGGTGGTGGCATCCTGGGTACCGGCATTGTTCATGAGCACCTTGAACTTGCCTTTGTTTTTACCATTTAGCGGCAACCACTCCTGCAGCATGTGCTCTGTAGAGAGTTTATCGATAAACCGGATAAACTCCCTGGCTTCGAAGTTTTTGATGTCGTTGCCTTTCTTGAAATTGTCGAGCTCTTCCAGCACCGTAATCGGAATCGCTACATCATGCTCTTTAAAATTCTGAACGGCGCTGTGGTCGTAGAGGATAACGGAGGTATCTAGAACAAAAACCTTTTTCGCTTTGGAATTCGTGCCTTTGCCAGAAGTTTTGCGGGCCACTTTCTCAGGCTTTGCAGCTTTCGTGGTTACTTCGTCTGCCTGAGGTACGGCAGTAGATTTGGTGTTTTTGGGCATACATAATTAAACTAAGGGTGGAACCGTTTACTCGTTAATTAAGGTAAGCATGCTTTATGAGAGATGAATATCTAACTTCTTTTACGAACGTAAAGCATGTAAGGGCATCATCAGTAGAGCCAGACGCTGCAGAATTTTAGGTGGCAGTAGCAACAACCATTTGCTAGAAAAGTTTACTGCCTGAAAATGAAATATTTACTCTTCTACACGTCCTCAAACTATTTTCTGAGGGAGCTTAATTATTTCTATATTTAGCATTAATTACTGAGGGAAGCAATTTAATTCAGGTAAATTTTAAGAGAATGAAACACTGTGTTATACTCTTGTTAATGCTTTTGCCGCTGGCAGCCATAGGTGCAGAACCAGGCGGAAAAGGCGACAGGCCGGGTTTCCTGTTCTTCAGGAGCAATAAGTTCGATAAACAAGGCCAGTTCCATGGGCGCTGGAAAGTTTACCATGAGGAGGAAGGATACCTGATTCGGAAAGGGCGCTTCAGGCATGGACGCGAGGTAGGCAAATGGACCTATTACTACCCCGATGGGACCACTTATATGCAGGAGAAATGGAAGAAACGCAGCAACGAAGTGCTGGTGAAACGCTACCATGAGAACGGGCTGCTCCACCGCGAGGGCAAAGGCCGGCTAGATACTGCCGGAGAACATTTACGTTTCTATTGGTTCGGAGACTGGAAAGTGTATAACGAAAACGGCCAGTATACCCACACCGAAACCTTTTAAGCAATAACCTGAAATTTTCACTAAACAGTAGGCATAAAAAAACATGCAGACACCTCTCCAGAGAGCTTCACAGGCTATTTTGCTGCTCCTGCTTGCCTGCTCCACCACCCTGGCACAGCAGGCCACACCTTTGTATTCAGGCAACATTCCAAACCATATTGCCTCCGAAACAGCCAGGCAACCCATGCTCACGGCCTATTTGCCGGCAAAGGAAAAGGCAAATGGCGTGGCCGTTATAATATGCCCCGGAGGAGGCTACGGTAGTTTAGTTGTAAAACGCGAAGGCACCGATGTAGCGCAGGCATTAAATGAAATGGGTATTGCCGCTTTTGTTTTGGAATACCGGCTTCCCTCAGATGCCACTATGCCAGAGAAGAAGATCGGACCTTTACAGGATGCGCAGCAAGCCATTAAACGGGTACGGCAGCAGGCGGCTCAATTAAATATAGATCCAGGAAAAATAGGTATTATGGGTTTTTCGGCAGGAGGGCACCTGGCTTCAACTGCAGGAACGCATTACCAGAAAAGCCTGATCGATAATAAAGAGAACTTGAGCCTGCGACCCGACTTTATGGTGCTGGTGTACCCGGTCATCAGCTTCGATGACGCCATAGCACATGCAGGCACCAAGAAGAACTTATTAGGTGCTTCTCCCACACCAGATGATGTAAAGCTTTAC
>NZ_VRTY01000127.1 GCF_008017455.1 Pontibacter qinzhouensis
TGTTAGGCTAAAGCCGTAACATCTAAAAAGCCACTAAAAAAACGAGTGACACAGTTCTGTTTACACTCCCAGGCTTTCTGTAAGGTGTTTTACTTAGCTTTCTTTTTAGGCTCGTCTGGTGAGAAATAAAGCTTGCTCTCGGCTGCTCTACGGTTGACCAGACCTGGTAGAATTCTTCCTCCTGCGTACACCCATTTCTTGAACTGTCTGTCAATATCTGGGTCGTATGTGTTGGCGAGTATTCTCTTCATTAAGGTAGAGTCCTTTAGAGCAGTCAAACCTAAATTATATGCGAAGCTTACAAGTGCCGAAAACTGGTTGCTTGTAAGCTTTACTGTTTTAGTAAGTGCCGTAACACCATTCTCGAATACTCTCATATCATTTAGTAGCAGTTCTTCTGCTTCCTGGACTGTTATTTTCATTCCAGGTTTAACCCCTTTAGTTGTTCCGTAACCTATAGTCCATACACCAGCAGGACACAAATAAGCTGATAATCTTAATCCTTCAGAGAGCTTAATAAGGTCTATTCCTTTTGAATTACATTTTGGCATAAATATGACAAAACCTAGAAGGCTTTTTTGCCTACAGTGTTTTCACACTTATATATGTCTGAAGATCAAGGTATTTTTAAGGGCACTATGTGGTCACTTGAATTAATGCTACTTTTTTTTATGACTTTTCTACTGATATTTCCTTACCATTTTGATAATTAAATACTTTATTTTTTAAAATATCATAAATTAAAAACAGAATCACCGGGCAGTGGACTAATTCTAACAATTGCAAACTATTTTAAAATTATTTTCAACCGCCACTTGACTCGTATAGTCAAAAACTGTACTTTTGCAACATATTAATTAGTTACCCTGGTAGATGGCGAGGGGGGTTAGTTATAAAAAAGTTCTTTGAGAGATTGGGATAAGATGTTGGTTGTTAGGTGTATAGGCGCAGCGTGCGCAGTCCTGAAGGGAAACTTATGTTAAACAATTAAAACAGGGAGATATGGAAAAATATAACAATTCCAGCTAAAACGGCTGGTTTACAGGACAACTATGCTGATTTTTTTAATGAACATCATTTACATAATTAAAAACCTTAAAGCTTTTAGCCAAATGAAGAACCAGAAGATAGTAGAGCCAGATGTATTTGAAATATGGTGGCAGGAAAGACAAACACGAGAATTAGCTGAGGTGGACCTCGAGATAAATAAGGTCCGCAGTCAGATAGTATCACTTAACAGAGTGTACCAGGGCAACAGGAAGTCGCCTAACATTAACAACTACCAGGAACAGCAATGGTTGCTAGAGCGGAAAATGAAGGAGCACAAGAAGGTTTACAAGCAATTGCTAGCGAAGAAAGAACTGATAAAAAATCAGAAATAACTGGCTTTGTAAAATCTTCAAAGTTTCAAGAATTTCTCAAAGTATTGATAGTCAATGTATTAGTTGTCTGATATTTCAAAGACATTTTTTCAAAACACTGATAATCAAAACTTTGAGAATTTAAAAAGTTTCAAAGTATTAATAATCAAACAATTAACAATTTTAAATAAAAAGAAAATGACTAGACGTGAACGCAGAAAACAAGAACGTGTAATTAACAAATTAAGAAGCTGTAAAAATGTACGCAATGGCGACATTATAGAAATTGATGGTGTTAAAGTAAAAATTGCTACAGGAGTTGAGGACGGCGACAACTTTGTATTCGATGAGGCACCAGGTGAAGCATTTGATATAGGACAGGCTTTTTCATATACTGAAAATCAGTTAAGAGCTGAAAAAGCGGCATTAAGAAATAAAAGTGTAGTGTTCGTAAGAATGGTATGTCCAATTACCAATAAGCCAACAGCAATAGTGTTTCCACCTCATTATAACCCTTACATCGAAAAGCAGTTTCATACTGGTTCTGATAACTATGTTAATGATGTAACAAGAATGGTTAATGACTGGTCTGGTCACACTGGATTCGTGAACTTAATTTTAAGCAAACCCACAACTGAAATGCTTGACGAAACCAAAATAACTGAACTAAGACAGTTTATAAATACAATGTCGGATAAAGATTTGGTAAAACATTATAATAGTATATGGGGCAAGAATGCTCTAAAAACTACTTGGCTAGGCACTATTATAGAGAAACCTACTGTAGAATGTGAAATGGACCCTATACTTGACTCTTCTCATAGACTGTTGTTTGAAAACATTGTTGTAGACTCTAGCAGAGGCCGTTACCTATATGGTTATAGGAGAATGCCTCAGAATCCTGATGGAGAGAATACTATATTCTATTGGGTGTATGGAAGTAATAAGGTTCTGGCATTGGATGAACAGCCTGACTTCGATAACCAGGTTGGATGTTTGGTGTTATCTGATTTAGCAGGATACCATAATATGGTAGATTATATGCCAGTGGAATTAATGACTTTCTGTTAAGGTGTGTGGTTCGCTAGCGCTGGCCTTTGAGGGCGGCGCTGCTCCATACCATTATAATAATGTTAAAGCAATAGGTAGACTAGCTTACTATCTAGTTGTCTGCACTTTGAAATACTAACATAAAATAGTACTTAACCTATCTAAGACTTGTTGCGAGTGTATAACTATAGTCAACTAGCTTACTATCTAGTTGTCTGCACTTTGAAATATCGCTTTAAAACATCATTTTTTAGGTAAAATAAAAATAATCAGGACTTTACTAAAAGGGAGCCATATAAGTGTCATATATAATTAAAACAAGAAATTTATATGACATCCAAAAAGCAACACCCTGTGCAACTCAGAGAGACTACGCACAAAAGAGTAATGGAACTGATAGCTGAGTTCGCAGCAAAATTCGACAGAGTAGTAACAGCGAACGAGGTAATATCTATGGCACTAGCAGCCCTAGACCAAAAAGAGTGCAGTACCAAGTAATGAACGTTTTACCAACAGAAGAAGCTGTAGTAGCTGAGAAATTAGCTACCAGGCTAGAACAACTTACACTAACTACAGCGGAATACAGATGGGCAGTATGTGTGATAGAGAAGCTGATAAACAAGTCAGCTTCTACTGCCAACGGATGGGTGGCACTTAACGGTGATTATATCTACAAGGCTTTTGGTTCCACAGGACAGAAGATACTGACGAAGCTGTGCAAGGCTTGCATAGTGGACCAAACCAACAGCTACAGCACAGGCAAAAACGCACCACCGTATCCTAAGAGCTACCGTGTTGCAGCGGACCTTTTTAACTACAACAGGGATTCACTTGTGAAGGAGTCTACTCTTAGAGATAAGACTCAGCGCAGCATACCTGAAGTAGTGCACAATCTGAAGCAGCTGGAGCTGTCTTATGAAGACGCAGTTTCTGAGGCACACCAAATTATCAGCAAGATTTCGATTGACGACTACCTGGTTAACGACGAGATAGAGGACAAAGCAGTAGAACTCTACGACATCACTACTAACAGGACCTTTTACATCAAGCTGGATGCTGCTAAGGCGTATGCTGCTAAGTATGGCAGGCACCTGATACAGAAGAAGCCTAAAGGTAGTAAGGTGTCAAAAGTGCACGTAGTTGACTCCCCTGTAGAGTTTGTGGCAAGCAAGAAAGCCAACCTAAAACTAATCTGGACCAGGGCACTTACCAGGATAGAGAAGCGAGTATTCAGAGCACGCCGCAACGATACGAACAACAGACTGGACACAGACCTTACCAACCTTCCAGGTCAGTTTATGAAGTATATGACGGTTGACAGCGAAGAACTTGTTTCCATAGACCTTAAGAACTCGCAGTTCTCGATACTGGCAGGGATGCTAAGTAAGCCTGAGGCATTCGGAGACGAAAGGGCGCTGTTCTTCAAACAGTTTACCTACGACGAACATACACTAAAGGCAATCGAGATAATGCGACAGGGACTGTTTTATGAGCACCTGTGCGAGCTATTAGATATGGATGTTAAAACAGGCCGCAGCATAGCAAAGACCGCTGCTTTTGCTTGCATCTTCTCTAGCCACAGAGCCAAGACAAAGGACAAAGCTATTCTAAGAAGAGCATTCACTCAGCTAGTTAAAATGACGGACGCTTTCAAGAAAGAGTACGGCGACAATCAGCTGGCTATAATGCTGCAAAAGATAGAGTCCGAGGCATTCATAGATGGCATAGCGCAGGAACTCTACAACAAACACATCTGGCACGCCACGAAGCACGACTCTGTGATATGCAAGAAGTCAGATGTAGCCTTAGTGGAAGGCATAGTAAAAACCACATTAGAGAAATACCACATTAAAGGAATTATTGAAACAGAACTTTTAAACAAATAAGAAAATGGAAATCGTAAAAATAAAAGAAGAGACCAGTGTTAGCATAGACTGTAACTCTAACACATTAATGTGCAGCATCGACAAAAATAAAGTGGAAGCTTTTATAGGCTTGCATAATAAAGGTGACCACTATGTTATGCTTATAGACGACACAGGTCTATCAATCATAGAAGCTAGTGAAGCACTAGACTTAGATATGGAATCGATTATATCGGACGACAATATAACAGTATACATCTGCTTACCATTCGATACAACTAAAAGTATGCTCCGCTTCGCAAGTGTAAATGGAATATCTGATAATACGGCGCAGGAGGAATGTCTAAAATTCATAGAAAAGAAAATAAACGAAAGAAAGAGGTATATACTCAGCGTTCACTAGCTGCTTAAACTGTACATCAAATTCAAAATAACATTTAAATAATTAACAACATAAACAACATTAAAGAGAATGAACACATCACTAACAACACCGCTTACATCAGACCAGAAAGACAGCTTTGTTGAAACTTTAACAGACGAACTGAACTCGATGCTTACCATTTACGAGGAGGAGATAAAAAAGGAATTCGACTTGCCTGCCAGTGAATACCTGTACAAGCTGATGATACTTAACATTACGGATATGATAAAGGACGAACTAGATTTTGACTTTATGCTTGATAATGTGACCCACGCCAGGCTATCTGATTTGTTCCAGGGCAACACCGATGAAGGATACGATTTCCCGGACACGATGGCTTACATAACGCTGGGAGCCATCCCAGGAAGACCGAAACCTATAGACCTGGAACTGAACCTGGAGCCTAAGGTGAAGGAAGACTCGGGGCTACGTTTCCTAGAGTTGACCCTGGGCATCACCATAGTTGAAGGCGACGTTAGAACAAAGGTCGTACAACAAGAGCCTGATTACACCTACGGGCCCTACGCATCCTTTGAAGATATGATGGAAGCTGAGTACCAAAGGATAATGGATAAAGATGAATAACCAAATAGAAGGAGCCCTAAAAAGCTCCTTTCTTTTTTTAAAATAATTCCCCAAAGTGGAAAAAACGAGCGAATTGCTGGTGATATATATAATAAACAAACAGCAATTATGGACACACTCAAAAGATTTTTGGAATCATTCATCAAGGTTACAATCGCAATGATAGCGGTAGCAGCCACAGTCGGAACAGTTCTCTACTAAATACCGGAAACAGCAGCTCTGTCAGAGAGAATACTGAACGCATCCAAGTGGTGGTGCATCTGGGCGGCACTTGCAACTGTACTCGGCTATACGCTGGTGTTCATAGAGTCTGCCTTCAATCGGTTCAATAAAAAGTAATGGTAGTAACTATAGAAATAGACGGGAAGCCTGTCACGCTAGAGGTAACGCCAGGGCCGGAGCACGAGCTGTCAGAACAAGCGATAATCGAGCTATACAAAAGACTCTTGCTAGAAGAGACAAAAACAACAGAGTATAATCAATAATGGAAATCACAATTTTAGAATTAGTAATTGTAGCATTCGCTACATTCGGAGTACTGGTAACAGCTGTAATAATATTTATGGAAGTAGAGACAAAATACGAAGCGAAAGCCTTTAAAAAGAGACAAGCCGAGGAAGAAGCTAAACGGGTACCACTGGAGTTCACAGAGGAAGAACTAGAAGTAAGACGTAAACTCTATACTCTTAATAAACAAATGTTTGACCACATCCCTACAAGTTATTATATGAATCAGCTGGATAAGGATGTACAATTTTTAACAAAAAGACTTTCCAAATTCAAGACGCTACAACTCCAATTAAAGGAGCCAACAAATCCCAGAGAGGATAATTAACAATGATAAGTTTCTCTTACAATTATATGGTACTAACCACCGTCAGCGAAGATGGCCACCCAACAACAGAAGTAGTAGTACTAAACCCGCACTTTATAAATCCTGACGAGTATCCATTAGATATTGAAGACATAATCGAGATACATAAACAAGAATATGTAGTACCAGCCCATCTAACACAAGAAGACAAGGAATTACTTATATCTATCAAGCAAGATGAAATAAGTCGAACCTTAAAAGACCACAAAGGAGTTAGAATTATTTACAATGTTATATACGAAGAAGAATTATCTGCTGCACTTATAAATAAATTAATTGAAGAAAATAATTCAGACTTCTACCCTACTACACAGTATAATAAATAACAATATCACCTTCCATTATTCTATTGTCATAATTCATATTTAATTTTTTTACTAAAGAGTCATTTTGTGAGAGATTTGATTCAAAAGCTGCTCGAAAGGGCAGCTTTTTTAGTTTGTAGGTGAAGAGGTACATTTTAACCTGGAAGATTAAGATATATGAAGGAATGCTCATTTAAACGCGTTTTGGATTGCCTTTTGGCGAAAGTAAAAATTCCTTCCATTTCATTTCAAACCAATTCAACCCCATTCAACCTAATTCGACGACCAACCCTCTCCCATTGGCTGCACTGTTTGATTTTTGTGTCGTGGTGTCCGTTATAGTACAGAGGTCCATTGGTAAAGTATAGATTGATTTTTTTGTTGCTACACATTGAACTAGTGATTGAGAAGTGTAACAAGTTTCGGATTTTCTGCTACCTTCGGATGGTTACACCATATCTTCGTTTTGTTCAACATTCACATCATAAAATACTATGAGAAAGTTCGTAGCATACTACAGAGTATCGACTAAGAGACAGGGTAAGTCAGGATTAGGATTAGAGGCGCAGCAGGAAATTGTCAAGAAGCAGTTACCAACAGGGAGCACAGTAGTAGCGGAGTATACTGAGGTAGAATCAGGCTCAAAGAATAACAGAACTGTATTAGCTGAAGCATTGGCACACTGTAAGAAAGATAACGCCACACTTATTATAGCTAAGCTAGATCGACTCAGCAGAGATGTAGAGTTCATATTCAACCTCAAGAATAGTAAGGTAGATTTTGTTTGCTGTGACATACCTGAACTGTCTACTCTTACTCTTGGCATATTCGCTACGATGGCACAGTATGAGAGAGAAAGAATCAGTCAGAGAATTAAGGATGCATTTGCTGCTAAGAAAGCTAGAGGCGAAGTTTGGAACACTAATAACAATGTAACTGCTGAGACTCGTTTAAAGGCTGCTCAGGCAATCCGTACCAAGGCTCGCACCGATAAAGCTGTTACTGCTGTAGTAGATATTATAGTGCTGATGAAGGACGCAGGAGCAACCTACAGAGCTATTGCTGCTAGATTGAATGATAGAGGCTATACTACTAGACAGGGTGCGCAGTGGTCTTCTACTACAGTTATGCGAGTGCACAAGAGAGCGACTGAATAAAAAAAAAGGACTTTGAGAGACTATATTCTCTTTTCTCTTCTCTCTCTATTCTTTTACCTTATTCCTTATTCCTTACTATCATTTTTTATAGCGGTACAAAACTTTAAGGTATATATGCACCCCGACTTCAGTCTTTCCCCCCTTCTCTTCTGTCTCATTCAACGTTAGTAACTTTTCTCAAAACGTTAGCAACTAATATGCTACACTTCAAAAACGTATCAAAGTTTCTGCTACCTTCATTTTATTAATGAACAACATTAAAAGCATTAACAATATGGAATTAATAATCAACACCAAGAAAATCAGCAAGGCGCTAACAGGGTACAGAACAGAACTATTGAAAGCCTACACCACAACTACGGAGGAAGGTCTGTCAGCAGTGAACCTAGTATTATACACTACAGCAACGCACCCTGATATACTGAGAGATATGCTGATTGACTGCATCGAGAATCAGTACAACTACTGCGCAATCAACAGAGCGTCAGACGAAATCATTATCTACACATTCTCTTCTATCAAGGGCTATAGCTATAAGATCAAGTAATATGAACAACACACCGCTAACCAACTTCGACATCAACAGCAGAGAGTCTGTTGCAGCATTCTTCAAATTCATAATAGAAGACCTAGACCTGAACTTCCACCCTGACACACCTTTTACAGACTACACCTGCCTTGTCACAGACAGACCCACATTCACTATAGAAGCAGCGGTACACTACGACATCCTAATGGACGACTGCTTTATGTGGTGCGACTTTCACAGAGAAGACATTTATGAAATAGCAATGGAAGCATTAACAACATCTAAACAATAAACACAATGAACAACATCTGTACTACCACCATCATAGTTAAAAGCCTTAAGAGTGTTTTAGATTCTTACCCTGAACTCAGCTACCACAGCTGCTACCTTACCAATCTCAGCAAAGTATTCGTGCTGAAACTGAATCAGTTAGACAAGTCTTTTGATTTGTACAGACAGGGCAACATACTTGCTAGATGGATAGGCGAGAGCTTCGATAGTAACTACAGCAGGTACGAAATAGAATTACTAGCGAGCGACTTAATCAGCATCAACTACACCTGCTTACCTGACACTGAATACGAATTGACCGAAACTTTGTAGCATCTTTTTAATTAACAAAATGTACATAATTAAAAGGATGGTGGAGATCAGGACCAACTTTGAGGGTGCTGATTTCTACATTAAGAGACGAGGTAGTATTGGTAATCTTGGCAAACCAACAGACGAATATAGTCCTGAAGCATTTGGTGTCCGAGTTAATCAAACAGTATTGGTCCCAAGGTATTTATACTATGTGATTCTACACTTACACCAACAGAAAGCATTTGAACCATACGCTAAGGGTACTCTCAGTTTGAAACATATAACACTGAAAGACCTACAAGAAGTGATTTACAACGGATTAGTAAGAATGAATCAAAAGAGGACTTAAGTCCTCTTTTTTTATGCCTATTCCAAACTTCTACATCATTGAGTGATATAATGATATGGAAACAGAAATATTTAAAGACATACCTGGTTTTGAAGGTATTTATCAGGTATCAAACTTCGGACGAGTAAAAAGTCTGAAGTTCAATAAAGTAAAGATGCTCATACTAACATTGGACGCAGCAGGCTATCCTAGAACGGGGTTAAGTGTGAATGGTAAATACAAGTCGTATAAAGTACACCGAATAGTAGCACAAGTCTTTATACCAAACCCAGACAACAAACCCTTCCTAGACCACATAAACGGCAACAGGGCAGACAATAGGATTGAAAACCTTAGATGGGTATCTCATAGAGAGAATGGCCGAAACCAAACAGTACACAGAAGTAATAAAGGTACCTCTAAATTCTACGGTGTAAGCTGGCATACAAGAGATGAAATCTGGATTAGCCAAATTAAAATAGGGTATCAGAATCTGTATTTGGGTTGTTTCAAACAGGAGGAAGACGCAGCAAAAGCTTATGACAAAGCTTTAGAAGAACTAGGTTTAGAGCCGGTTAATTTTAAATAATAAAAGAGAGCTAGTTAGCTCTCTTTCTTCTTTTTAGGACCTTCACCTGTTTTGTTCTGGACGCGCTCGTGATAGTACATATTGGCACTTTTAAGCTGCTTCAGTTTCTTTACGACCTTCTCAGGTAGCTCCTTGTTTCGGCTAGGGTAGTTCTTGAGACCTTGTTCTAGTATATCTTCAAACAGCTCGCGGATAGAAAGCCTGTCGTAGTACTCAATTCTCTTTAGCAGCAGGTAGTGGTCAGCTCGCAGCGAAGTCGAGAACGGCAGGTAGAACTCTTTGTTATCTAAGTAGTCTGCTTCTATCGGTCCGTCTGTTCTAGCTGGAGTTTCTTTTTTAACTAGAGCATCGCCCTGAGCAATCGCTTCTTCCTCTGAGAACACAGCTACGTATTTTACCTCTTTCTTCTGAGGTGTCTTACTTAGTTCGGTATTCGAATCTTTGTCTTCCATACATTTTGTAGTTGGGTTTCAAATATACTTCTAATTACCATAATACTTTAAATGTAGTTAATTAAAAAATCTAGTGTAGACAGTAGCGGTGTCATTAGTATCTCTTACACTCGTGATATGCTACTACACCACATAAAATCAATACTGGAGCAATACGAGCTTCGTGGTCGCGCCCAAATCCCGAAAGCTTATAATCTGCTTACAAAGAGACAGGACGCGATACAGGAGTCCGAAACGCTCCAAACTATTCCAGACTTTCCTACCATATCGGCGAATAATGATATGGAAGAACAATGGAGAGACATTATAATAGAGGGCCAAATCATTAGCGGCTATCAGGTATCGAACAGAGGCGAAATAGTAAGCACCAAGTACAACGAGCCGAGAATACTGAAACCAGGCATTACACTCAAGGGTTACGCACAGGTCTCATTAAGAAACGGAGATAAGTATCAGAAGTGTTTAGTGCACAGATTAGTAGCTGAAGCCTTCGTACCTAACCCACACAAACTACCTCTTGTAGACCACATAGATACAGACCACACAAACAATTGGGCTAACAATCTAAGATGGGCAACGAACAGAACGAATATGCAAAACCGCAAAGCTAGGAAGGAAGGTAGAACTACTTCTAAGTTCGTTGGGGTGCATCAGGTAGCAAAGACAGGTAGGTGGGTAGCAAAAGTATGTTTCGCTTACAAGAACTTTAACTTGGGTACATTTGATACTGAGGAAGAAGCAGCAGCGAGATACGACCAAGCTTTGATAGAGAACGGATTTGAACCCGCTAACTTTCCATTACAACTGAACTAAATAAAAGAGGCTGTCAATATTGACAGCCTCTTTTTTCTTTGTATTTGATTAACCTATCTTAAATTAAACACTGTAGAATGATCTTTATCGTTATTTTCCGTATCGATCGCATCTATATCGAAACCGAGTGTATCAAGTACATACTCTGCAAAGTCGTCTTTATGATTCCTCGCATCCGTTTGATGTAATTTTCTATTTATAGCGCCGGTAAATAGATCAATTATTTGGATATATAAGTGTGAGCTAGAATCTATCGCCTGGAATTCTTCTAAAAAAAGACCCTCCATCTTTTGGCTAGCAAGTCTCTCTTTAATATTCTCAATTTTTAATGTATCACTGCCCTTTTCATCTTCATCTATCCATACTTGCAACACTCTTGGAAGTGGCGCTCTACCTGATGTATTCTCGTGATCTACTCCTTTTTTTAATAAGTGATACGTAAGGTCTGTTATTACAGAATTCTTATCAACGAATCCTTTATTATTAAGAACAATTAGCTTAAAACTAATTGCTGGGTGTAACTCAAGAAACTTATTAAAAAATTCTTTGAACATAGGCAGTCGAAACCTATCTAGATCACTAAAATGAAATTCGTACTTTAAAGCTTTGCTGTGTTTCCAGTCATCTAATTCTTTATAGGCTAATAGAGAGGTAATTTCAAGAATCCATAAAGAACCAACCGAAATATATTTCTGGTTCTTCCCTGTTTCATCAATATAAACGGAATACGTCTTTAGGCCTTTTGGTTTATCTTCTACAGCTTCTTGTATGTTGTTGTTCCTTAAAACGCGTCTATATTGTTTAACTGCTACATCAGCTTCAAATAGTTTGTACTCATTTTGAATTTTTGCTCTATGCCGAGACAGAGTACCCTGTTTTGTGAGGTTTTTTAATTCCTCTTCTGTTACAGTCGAACCATCGAACTTTTCTTTTTCAAACGTCTGCCAATATAGCCAAGCTAGAGCTATATCAGAATTCCTTGCTTCGTTAGAATAGTTAAGGATAAATGCTACTCTATCCCGAACCTTAGCAATACTCCCACCATTGACCCTATTAAGTAGTTCTACTCTTTCCCTTTCTAGCTTTTCTTTCTTTGCGGTAGCTTTATCTTCTGCCGAAATAACTTGTTCATCCAATTCTGAATTTTGGTCTGTAGATTCTGTTTCTTCCATAATAAACCTATAGCTTCTTTTGATGTGGCTTAAAACAACGTTTTTACAATATAAGTAAAATCTAATAAATATCAGCTTTGCTTATACAGTTTATTAAAGCTACATCCTGAACCTATCTACTAAACCGCTGTTGACAGCATCTAGTTTGTGACTCCTGAAGTTACTCAGGTAGTGCTGTGTTATCATTACAGAAGAGTGCCCTAGTCCTTGAGATATTGTATACAAATTAACATCAGAGTCAAGCAGCAGCGAAGCGTAAGAGTGTCTAGCTGTATGAGAAGAGATATTTGTTTTAACTCCTGCTAGTGACTGAATAACTTTAAGATTCCTGTTGTAGACAATCGATTTCTTGTTGAGCCTGATGTACAATTCTTTTCCAAGCTTACTGAAGTCGTTCTTCTCGTTGATGCAGCTGAACTCTTCGTTATCCAAGAAGCCAAATACAAAATTAGTTTTATACTTCTTAGAGGTAGATAACCTGTCAATCGTTTCTCTGATACTCTCGTCTTTCTTTTGGTAGCTCTCAACTAGAGGCGTCAGTATTTGTACTAGGTTATCATTGAGCTGTACAGACATTTGTTTCTTTGTCTTCAACATAGTGTACTCAATTCTATTATCGCTGAAGTTATTCCACCGCAGAACTTTCAGATCGCTAACTCTCATACCCTGACAGAATACCTGAAACAGAAATGCTCTCCTATACTTTTCGAGCCTTGCATCATCGAGCTTAACATCGATAATTTTCTGTAGCTGTTCAGCAGTCAGACTTTTAGGTACACTCTTATTAGACTTCTTCAGTTCAACTCCTTCGAATGGGTGCCTTACGTAATTATGAACATTAGCCTTGATAGCTTTCTTAATAACTCCATTAATTACTTTCAGGTAGTGAGTTGCGGTATTATTCTCCATCTTCTTAAGAAAGAAGTTACGCATATCGTAGACTGTATCCTCTGTGATTTCTCTGAAGGTTAAATCTTTCTTCTTACTGTATGCAAGGTAGGCTTCGACTTTGGCGAGTATGACACTGTACTTGATTTTGGTGCCGTGATTGGTCTGCCTGTCTATTACCTTCTGAAAGAAACCTGTAAAGGAAGTTTCCTTCTTAGCGATAATGTTCTCAGTAAAAGACGCAATAACCTCTTTTAATTTGTCTTCGATTATTCTGTTGAGTTGTTCGTAATCCAGCTCGTCAGACTCCTTAACTTGGCAAGTCCGCGCATTCCATTGCTTGGTTTGAAGCTTGACACCTGTGCTGATGTAGCTGCTTTTACCATCCTCAGTTATTCGAATTTTTACGATTCCTGCCTTGTCTTTTTTGTTTCGCTCGTATAATACGCTTTGTATAGTTCTCATAGTAACCTATATTTGTAAAGCAGTATAGCTGTAAACCGCTAAAAAACTGCGGCACTATGTCGAGAAAAATGTCGAAAAACTTTTCTACATCGATCAAAACGCTTCTACAAAAATGCGAAATAAAAATTATAAATAGCTGAAAATCAGTTCCATACAAAGGCTGCGTAGTTCAACGGAGAGAATAGAAGTTTCCTAAACTTTAGATCTGGGTTCGATTCCCGGCGCGGCCACAACAAAAAGCCTCTCTAAGAAAATAGAGAGGCTTTTTGCTTAAACTCCTAATAAGAGCTACTTATTTTGCTTGCTCCTGAAGCCATATGTATCCCGCTTATTTCAATTTATAGCTAATACTTCCTAAACAGTTAATATTCGGCTTCGTATCTCGCCGATGCCATGTTTTCACCGGCAAAATTCATGCAGTAGAGCAGGCTATAATAATCTACCTCTACACGGTACTGCATTTAATGTTTATACGTGTCGGACACCCAGGAAAATCTGCTACGGAAATTGATTATATTATGTTTCAATAAGGAATTATTTTTTCGAGGAGGTGTTATATAACAAACAACACTGTCGGCAATGATAATACAAAATAACCTAATCAAACTAGAATATAATCCTGTTACGGATATTCTAAATGTTGAGTGGCCTAATATATCAGCTGACCTACTTACGGAGGTGAAGCATACTTTAAAAGCTATAGTTGATGCTATTAAGCATTATGATGTTAAAAAGCTATTAATAAATTCTCAACAGACTATAATAGGAATTTCACAGAGTGAATATGAAAACATTCTTAAAAGCTTTTCACAAGATTTGAATGCTACACGCCTTCAAATGGTTGCCAGAATAGAGAGCAAGCATTTAAAAAGAGAATTGCTGGTAAAAGAAGTTAGCTTGCAGTTAAAGAATACTTCAAATTTTGAATTCCAAAATTTTACAACCATGACTGATGCTATTTCATGGCTGGAAAAGAGTAAGATTAATTCAGTACGCCCTGTATGATAATGATAAGAAGACACTCCTAAAAAGCTCACCATACTAGGTGAGCTTTTTTTATGATTAATATTTTATACCTGAAATGAATTAGTTGAAGGTTATCCTAAATATCATTAATGCTCATTCAGTATTATTTTACTTCTAATCCTTACTGTCTCCTTTAAAAATCATTATGCATGTGCGGCAGAAGCATAGGCGACTTGTAGTGCAGGGATTTAAGCAATCATCATCACGGGCTTCGCTGTGACAGCGCTTGAAGCTATCCTTACTACGAACTTCTTATCCTTTTTGTCTAGCAACGTTAGCCCAGGCTATGTCAGAAATTGGCGATAAAATTTCCTCCGCCCGCTCCTATCCTTTGTAATTCATTAGCAGGTATTTAGATTATTTAAGGATAATCAAGAGATTAACCTCTTGTCAGCATGAAGACCAGGAATCAGATTACTAATCAGGCTCTCAGTGGCCTTTGCTTAATGGTGACAACAACCAACCGCTAGGGCAGGCGGGGCAGGTATGTAGCACCGGTGAACCTACCGAATGCCTCAACCTACAAGGCCGAGGAGGCAGTGCTCCAGAAAAAGAAGCTATACAGTAAAACAGTTACACCCCACTGCACAGTTAGGAATAATAATAGAGGATTAGGCTCAAAAGGGATTAGCGACTCCTCCCACAACCTAGCGGAGAAGCCGAAAGTTACTGCCGATGGAGGAATTACGGGGAATGGTTCTGCCTTATTATTTGGTGA
>NZ_VRTY01000128.1 GCF_008017455.1 Pontibacter qinzhouensis
AACCTGACTTACAACCTGTTTCGCAAGGTGCAACTGAGCCCGCAGTGGATACGTGTGTCCTAACCGGAAGAATGAAAATTGCAAATGACTGACTTTGAGCAACTTGAATAAAACGCTTCTATAAGGGCAAACATCCTGATTAGCTAAAAATAAAGCACCAGGTGCTTACAAAATAGGAACAATAGTTTTTAGGAGTGCCCTATATAGAATAAATATCTTGCCAAAAAATATAAAGGCTAACAATTATTAGTAATTTCAACTGTCATTTCTGAATAATGTCTGCACCAGCACCATGCCCGCACCTGCACGCTATCTTTTCCTTTCTTCCCGGACTGTCTTTCTGATTAGCCTACTTGTAGTGGCGCTAACTGTTGTGGGTGTTTATGTATTGGGGTTGCAGCAGCATAGGCCGCTTCTACAAAACGCTTTGCTGGAGACAAGCACTCTGGCGATATTTTTTTTTGTGTTTATAACGGCTGGCCTTTACTGGGGCGTGAAACTAAAAGACAATCTGGGCAACTTCAGCAATAGGCTATGGATACCTGATAAAAAGCATTTTATAGGATCGGCAGAGTTTACAGAAGGCATTGCAACTGCCGGGGAAGGTTGTGGTGGTGTATTTGCCGCTATAGCGGCTTGGGTTGTAGTGGCCGTTGCTGCCATACTGGCTATTTGGCTGCTTAGCAATATGCTCCTAATTTTTATAGCGCTGCTTTACTGGCTATTTTTCAGGGCGCTACGGTTGGTGTTTAAAAACTCGCGCAGTTGCAAAGGCAACATTGGCAAGAGCATGGCTACAGGTTTTTATTACACGCTCCTATACACCAGTTGGATCTATGGCATTGTTCTGGCTGCTCAGCACCTGCAAACTTAACACCAGCTGTTGCTGCGTCTGGTATAGGAAATTCCAAACAATACCCTTGACACTTTTAGACGCAAAACGCTTCTGAAGGGCACTTTTATTAGAAAAATTCAAGCTGCCATTCTTAGCAGCTTGAATTTTTCTAAAGCCCAGATTGCTTTTTTAAATCTTAGCGGGAGCCAATTCTGTACAACTTGCCTTCGTCGGTTACAGCATAAAGCGCTCCGTCGTTGCCCTCTGTTATGGCTCTGAACCGTTGCTGCTGATCGGCTGCAATACGCTCTTCGCCAACAACCTTATTATTTTCGAGCACAATACGCGCTATGTGGTGGCTGTTGAGGCCGGTAATAAACAAGTTATTCTTCCACTCTGGTATCGCATCGCCTCTGTAAAAGGTCATGCCGCTTGGCGACAACACCGGGTCCCAGAAATAAACGGGCTGCTCCATGCCTTCTTTCTGAGTAGCTCCCCCACTAATTTTGTCGTCGTTGTATTCGATGCCATAGGTAATATCTGGCCAGCCGTAATTTTTGCCAGCTTCCACCAGGTTCAGTTCATCGCCGCCTTGCGGGCCCATTTCAGAAACCCAAAGCCCTCCTGTTTCAGGATGGAAGTCGATACCCTGCACATTGCGGTGGCCATACGAATAAATTTCTGGTCTGGATCCTGTTTGCGGGTTCCCGGCTGCAGGTTTACCATCTTTTGTGATGCGAATAATTTTACCTAGGAGCCTGTCGGATTTGTCGGAAAGAAGGAATTGCTACCTTTAGGAGATGAAACATTTTCAGGGCGCTATGCGGGATCAGGGTATGCTGCTGCCTTACAATTTGGAGGACTGGTTGCCGGAATCCCATCTGGCGCGTTTTGTAGCAGATATAGTAGAGCAGCTGGAGATGAGCAGTGTTTACCGCCACTACCAGGGCAAAGGCAAGGCCGCCTATGATCCGCGCTTACTGCTCAGCCTGCTCTTCTACGGTTATGCCACGGGCGTTTTCAGTTCCCGTAAGCTGGAGGCGGCCACCTATGATTCGGTGGCCTTCCGCTTCCTTGCCGGCAACCTGCACCCTGACCACGACACGATAGCCGCTTTCCGCAAGCGCTTCCTTCCCCAGATCCGGGGCTGGTTCAAAGATATCCTGCTCCTGGGCAAGGAGATGGGGCTGGTCAGGCTGGGCAACATCTTCATCGACGGGACCAAAATACAGGCCAACGCCTCCCGCCACAAAGCCATGAGTTATGAATACATGAAGCGTCTGGAAGCAGAGTTGGAGGCAGAGATAGACAAGCTCCTGGCGCTGGCCCAGGCCCAGGACGAGCAGGAAAAGCACCTGCAGCTGGACATACCACAGGAGCTGCTGCGGCGCAAGGAGCGGCTCGAGAAGATAAAGCAGGCAAAGCAAGTGGTGGAGGCGCGTGCCGCAGAGCGCCATGAGCGGGAGAGGCAGGAGTACGAGCAGAAGTTGGAGAGGCGCAGAGAGCAGCAGGAGCAGACAGGCAGGAAACCCAGAGGCAAGGCACCCAAAGAGCCGGAGAGCACTCCCAAAGAGAGCGACCAGTACAACTTCACCGACCCCGAGTCGCGCATCATGAAGACCTCCCGCGGCTTTGAGCAGTGCTACAACGGGCAGGCGGCGGTAAATGAGGACATGCTCATCGTCGGGGCCTACAGCAACGCCCACGCCAACGATAGGCAGGAGTTCATTCCGGCCATAGCCTCCGTTCCCGGGGAACTGGGCACCATAACGGCGGCGGTGGCCGACACCGGCTACTTCAGCGAGAAGAACGTGGAGGCGGCCCAGGCGCTGCGGGACGGAGACGGGATAGAGGCACTGATCGCCACTGGCAGAGAGCGGCACAACAGCTTCCTGGCTACGGCTCTCCGGCAGGAGCAGGAGCCAGGCCCGGAGGGGACGGCGACAGAGAGCATGAGGCGGCGGCTGAGCAGCAAGGAAGGCAGGCGTATATACAGCAAGCGCAAGCAGACGGTCGAGCCGGTCTTTGGCATCATCAAAGAGGTGCTGGGCTTCCGGCGCTTTTCACTCCGGGGTGAGCAGCAGGCTGCCGGGGAGTGGTCGCTGGTGTGCCTTGCCTACAACCTGAAGCGCCTCTTTACCCTCTCCATTGCCTAACAAGGAGCAAAAGCAGGGATAGAGACTGAGGTGAAGTGCAATAGAGGAAGGCCAAATAAAGCTAAAACAAGAAAATGAACCTGAACAGAATAAAAAAGATCAAAAAAGAAAAGCTATCACCATAGAAGCTCAATTACTAAAGCTTAATCCGACAGACTCCTAGGCCTGAATTCAGATCCTGCGACTGCGGCCGCGTCTCTTTATCGGAACGCTCACCGGTGGTGAGGTAGAGGTTACCTTCTTTGTCGAATATAACACGACCGCCAAAGTGCTTATCGCCATCGTAGGCAGGAGTAGCCCGGTAAATAACAGTCGCTTTTTCTATACGGGTGTCATCGGCTGAGAGCATTCCTTTTGCTACAGATGTTAAATTGCCTTTGTCTCTCTTTTCTGTAAAAGCCCAGTACACGGTTTTATTAGAGGCAAATTCAGGGTCGAGCGTGAGCCCCAGCAGTCCGCCCTGGCCTTTAGCATCTACTTCAGGTAGGCCCGTAATTTTATCGCTTACCTGCCCCTCCTGCGACACAATACGCATATTTCCTTCTTTCTCAGTAATCAGGAAACGACCATCTGGCAGGGTTGTAATGCCCCAGGGCTTGCTTAACTGGTCTGTTAGTACCCGAACCTCGTAAGAGGCCGTAGTTGTAACGCCAGGCGCACGCATTTGTCCTGAGAATGCAGGTTCATAACCAGCATCCTGCTCTCTGGTCTCTACCGGCTGACCGGGAGCTTCGTTGCCTATGGCCTCTTCTTTGCTGGCATCGTTAGTGCCGGTGTTACATGCATTCAGTACAAGAAAGGTTGCTGCTGCAATTGGTGCTAGCTTTAGTTTTATCATAAGTCATTTTAATTTAGTATACTAGGTAATCCAACGGGTAAAATGCTTTTAGGGTTAAGTAAGAGGCATAAACAGGAATAGTGGCAGCACTTTTTCACTTCTTGCGGCTAACCCATTTATTTCCCTTCAGCCAGAACCGCCAGGGCAGCAGCGCATCGTCTCCGGCATAATCTATACCTATGCGTGGGCCGATGGCCATACTTTCAGGGGACACCTGCCTGCCCCGGTCTTCTATCCAGATTGTATCGCCGGTGAGGTTGGTGCCGTAGTGTTTTTTGTTGATGCCCAGGGCAATGCTCATGACTCCTGG
Organism: Pontibacter qinzhouensis; assembly: GCF_008017455.1. Lineage (GTDB taxonomy): Bacteria > Bacteroidota > Bacteroidia > Cytophagales > Hymenobacteraceae > Pontibacter > Pontibacter qinzhouensis. The sequence continues at coordinate 4,140 of NZ_VRTY01000128.1, forward strand.
TCCTGCTGTGAGGTTGGGCTTCACAACAGGCATGTTACGGCGCAGTTGCATTTCTTCCAGGCCGTGTGTCGGTTCTATGGCGCGTATGAGTACTGCATCGGCTTTGCCTGCCTCGTTTGTAATAATGTTGAAGAGATGGTAAATGCCATACACCAGGTACACGTAGGCTACGCCTCCCTGGTGGTACATGATTTCGGTGCGCTGTGTTCTGCGGTTCAGGTGGGCATGGCAGGCGCGGTCGTTTTCTCCGGAGTAGGCTTCTGTTTCTACAATAATGCCTCCTGTTACCATACCACCTATGTTCGTGAACAGGTATTTGCCAAGCAGGTCCTGCGCCACCTGCACTACATTGGGGCGGGTGTAAAAAGAAAGGGGGAGCTTCTCTCCGGTCATAATGGCTGTTTTTGTTTCAGCTCCTGTATACTGCTCTTAGCCGCCTGTGTTTGTTATAGCTTCGCCAAATTAGAAATTCAAAATGACGAGAAACGAATAGCAGAAGGCTAAAGTAGCTTGATTTAGAAACAGATCTGATTCTCTCGTACACTAATTTTCGCTATCAAAAATCTGTCATCCAATTATTTAGCAAAGCAACAATTATTCGAATAAAAACAGCCTTCAGAAGAGTTCTAGACGTTTTCGAGTCAAGGGTAACTGGTGCTGTAACTATTTAAATCACAATTATTCTGGATCTCTCTGATTACATAGCGCGTTTAATTTTCCCTGTTGAAAAATACATATTTGCTGCTGCTGTTGCTATGCCCCAGACGCTCGCAGGAGCTGCGCACGCTGCGAGGTCTTTACTGCACTTTCTTAAATCAAGCATTTAACCATTTAAGAATTAAGCCATTGAACCAGCTACCAACAACCAAATTATTTAAATGAAATTGGCCTTCAGAAGCTATTTGGCGCTCACAGCTTCAAGGGTTAATGTCAGGCACAAATTTTATTTTCAGTTTAATTCAAAACTGTTTCCTACCTTTGCGCTCAGATTGGTGGCTTGTACTACAGCCGTAGCACGAGCCTTAAAAGGGAAGCAGGTGAAATACCTGCGCTGTTCCCGCAACTGTAATCTTCTACAAAGGGTTAGTTCACAACCAAAGCCACTGTCCTGCAACCGGATGGGAAGGCGAACTAACTGAAGAAAGCCAGGAGACCTGCCAGTTCGACCAGAATTGTCGTATGCTTTCGGGAGAAAAGCGGCACGTCCGGCACGCTCACCTGCGTTTGCTATTCCTGCCCCTGTACCCCCACAAGCATGCTTCGGGATTTAAGCGCATGTATTGTGAAATATTTTACCCTTCGTGGTGTACTTTTTTTGATGGCCTTCTGTTGCCTGGCCCAGGTAGCAAAGGCACAGCAAGATACTTCCTTTTATCAGCTAAAGGCGGTGGAGGTGTTCGGGAAACCAGCAGAGGTTTTTGCGGCCGGTAGTCGCGTTAGCTCCCTCGACAGCAGCTACCTGCGCACCTATACCTCCGCCACTCTCGCCGAAGCACTGCAGACACGCACGCCTCTCTACCTGAAAACGTACGGAGCCAGTGGCATTTCGAGCGTTTCGTTCAGAGGCACTTCAGCTTCGCACACAGCAGTTCTCTGGAACGGACTGAACATTGCCATGCCCTCTTTGGGCCAGAACGATTTTGCTACACTGCCATTGAGCGGTATTGGCCAGGTGGCGGTGCAGCACGGTGCAGCCGGCGCTCATTATGGCAACGGTGCCATTGGGGGTGCTGTATTACTTCAATCTCCGGAACAAGCCGGCAAAGGAATTGGGGCGGAGGTGCAGCAGGAGGTCGGCAGCTTTGGCCGCTACTATAGCAACGCCGCTCTGCGCTACAGCAACAACAAGCTAACAGTGGGGGCCAGCGGCTATTGGCAGGAAGCGCAGAACAACTTTACCTACCGCGACCTTGGCCGCTTTGGTGCACCAGAAACCCGCCAGGAGCAAGCACGGGTGCAACAAAAAGGAATAACGCAGGACCTTAAGTGGCAATTTGCTCCCAAAAGTTACCTCGCCTTCCGAAGTTGGTACACCTATACGCACCGGCAACTGCAACCCGCCATGGGAGCAGCTGCCAACAAAGCAGAGCAACTCGACAAAAACCTGCGCCTGATGGCTGAGTTCGGGCACACCAGCCGCATAGGCGAAACAACGGTAAAGGCTGGCTATTTCACGGATTTTCTGCACTACACTGATGTTAGCAACAACTCTGTAACCGACATTACCACCTACCAGCTGCAGGCAGAGCAAACCTACACCTACGGCCAAAGCTGGAGCCTGCGGGCCGGCCTGAACCTGCAGCATTTTGCAGCCGATGTGCGGGGGTATGGTGGCGAAGTGACAGAAGACCGTGCCGCAGCTTTCCTGCTCTTCCGCTACGACCCTGACCCAAAGCTGGCCCTGAGCCTGAACCTGCGCCAGGCCTTCGTGAAAGGCTATAACCCTTCTCCTACGCCTACTTTAGGTGCCAGCTGGCAGTTTGTGAGTATTGGAGAACACCTGCTGTACCTCAAAGGAAATGTTTCGGGTAGTTACCGGGTGCCAACCCTGAATGAGCGATTCTGGCGGCCAGGTGGCAACCCGCTGCTGAAACCCGAGCAAGGCTGGCAAGCCGAAAGCGGTCTGCGCCACACCTACAGCAAAGGCAATCTTACATTGGAGTCGGAGTTCACAGGCTTTTACATGCTGGTCGATAACTGGGTGCTCTGGACAGAATCCGAATTTGGCTACTGGACACCACTTAACCTGCAGAAGGTGCGATCGCAGGGCCTGGAGTGGAGCAGCAGAGCCACTACCGTGGCAGGTGAGTTCCGGCCCGGCTTGTCGTTGGGCTATGCCCTAACCTCCACCCAGCAAGTAGCAGCTTATGAGGGTACTTCTGCCGAACTAAACAAGCAACTGCCCTACGTGCCGCTGCACAAAGTTACCGTTGCAACCGATGCCGCCTGGCGCTCCTGGACCTTTACCGGCAACCTGATCTATAACAGCGAGCGCTTTACAAACAACAACAACTCCAGCAGCATGCCCGGCTTTACCTTGCTGGGGCTGGCGCTGGGGCGGCAGTTTCGGTTTGGCCCCGGCAACCTGCACTGCACCCTGCGCGCCGACAATGTAACCAACACCGAGTACCAGACCATGGTGAACAGAGCCATGCCTCCGCGCAACTACACCCTCAACCTTCGCTTTATAATTCCATAACTAAACTATACTAAAAACTAACCCATGAAAAAATTTACTTTTTTACGCAGTATTTTTATGACTACTGCACTGGCAGCTGGTGCGCTTGCCCTGAGCAGTTGCGAAGATAAAGCCTCCGGGCCAACAGGCACCTACGCCGAGAATGCCGTTCTTATCTCAAACGAAGGTAGTTTTACGGCTTCCAACGCCTCTGTAAGCTACTACAACCGCAACACAGGCGCCGTAGAAAACAACATTTTCAGCAAAGAGAACGACCCACAGGTGCTGGGAGATGTACTGCAAAGCATAGCTGTTCATAACGACCGTGCTTACATGGTTATGAATAACAGCAAGAAAGTAGTTGTAGCCAATGTAAACACCTTTAAAGCAGAAGGAGAGATAAGTGGGCTGGAGATGCCACGCTATTTTGCAGCTCTTAACAACCAGAAAGCCTATGTTACTGAGTGGGTGACCTACAGCGGCAATGGCAGAATAGCCGTAGTAGACCTTAATACTTTAACTGTAACCAAAACCATTGAGGTAGGTGTAAACCCTGAAAAACTGGTAATCTCTGGTGGCAAGCTTTATGTGGCTAACATCGGAGGGAGCACCATCAGTGTCATCAACACAGCCACCGATGCCGTAGAAACTTCTATTGCGGTAACACGTGGCCCTAACAGCCTGGTGGTAGACCGAAACAACGTACTCTGGGTAGCCAGCAGCAACAGCAAAGCCTATAACGCCGACTGGACCATAAGCGAGGAATTGAGCCAGCCAGGTGCTTTGGCAAAAATCAACACTAGCACAAATACCGTTACCGGCACCTTCAACTTTACTCGTAATGCACCTTCGCCGAGCAACCTCACTACTAATGCAAACAAAGACAAAGTGCTATTTGTATACGATAATAAAGTGTACCAGCAGGACATAGCTGCCACTACCCTCAATGCAACTCCGTTTATCAACAGAGGCGCCTCCTACCCAGCCAGAAGCTTTAATGGGTTTGGCATCGATCCATCTAACGGTTACATATATGCTGGCAAAGCACCTAACTACACTTCCGATGGCTGGGTAGTTCGCTACAACACCACCGGCGCAGTAGTAGATTCTTTCCGCGTAGGCATAGCTCCTAACGGCTTCGTTTTCAGATAATATTTTAGATTTTGAATGAGTGCCTTTTGAATGAGTGAATGATTTTCAACTCTTAACAAAGCAAAGGCATAGCGTCGAAAATCAACAAAAGCCTTCGGAAGGCCTATTTCATTAGAATAATTCTACACCCCACAGAGAGTAAAAGAGGATCCGGAACCACATTTCATATATGCGGTTCCGGATCCTCTTTTTAATTAGGCGGTAAGGCTCTACAGCATATTAACTGAAGTAAGAGTTCCTGTTGCCATTACTCTCCTCTCTTATCTCTTTTGCCATCCTGGTTATAGGCACCATCGCCAAGAGCCACGCTATCGGGGTGGTCGGCGTGGTCGTAGTGGTGCTCGTAGTCGGCTGTGTCGCGCGAAGTACGGCTCTGTTTTGCGGTCTCTTCCGTCTCTCTTATGCCACTTCTTTCTACGTTTGTATCTCCGGCATCGGTACCTGTGTTACAAGCTGCCAGGCCAAACCCTGAAAAGGCACAAATGGCTCCTGCCATTACAACGGCTTTTATGTTCTTTGTATGCATCGTGTTATTGGCTTAATTAAAAATCTGTTCTGTTAGCAGGCTACTGATTTGGAGCCTGCTTTTCGTTTACGACCACAAAGCCCGCAGAGTTAGTTTATACCTGTTGCCCACTCTGAACGTATGCCTATACCATACACCATAACTTAAATAGCCATGACACCAGATAACCCAAACAAAAAACCCATGCAAGAGAACACCAAAGACGACTCTTCTGATATAGAAAAAGTAAAAAAAGATCAGGAAGATGAAGTGCAGCAGCCATCGACCACTGCACCAGGTAACACCTCCGAAGAAGAGGAAGCAGAAAAAGGCCACTCCTGATTGTAAAAGCAGCCACTAGTGCAGTACCTTTGCAGCACACATACCCATTGCGCATGAAAAAGTCTGTTACGCCCCAGAAACTTAAGGTAAAGCTGCTGGTCATTCTTATCCTGAGTCTGCTGTTGGCTTCGGCTATGGAGCTTTACACCTTCGGCCTTCCATCCGACTTTTTCACCAGGTGGTTCCGGTCGTTCTTCGTGCTGTTTATACTGATCGCCGGCACAGTGCTGGGCATAGTACCAGGTGTAAACTACGTGGTAAATAAGTTGAAAGACCTGGTGAGTTAAGGGCTGAAAATACCTAAAAATAAAAGAGAAAGGCCAATGTAAAATTACACTGGCCTTTCTCTTTTTATATGAGACTCAATTTTAGTTCTTTTCCTTTAGCCCAACCACCAAGTTAGCATCCATCCTGAACCGAATGGTGGTGTCTATAGGTTTTTCGGAGGCATTCAGGCCCGTCAGTTTAAAGCTGATTTTCTGATCATTCAGAATCATGTCCTTGAGTTTAGCTTCATTATTTGCTTTGTCTACAAAGTTAATGTATTCTATTTTCTCTTTAGTAGCCATTATATGTAAATCCAGGTTTTCTATAGTACCAAGCTGTATGTAATCATTAGTTCCCTGAGGTGCATAATAAAGCTTCAGATCAGATACTAGATGCGATTCAGATCCTGAGTACTTTTGTACCTGTGCTGTTATGCTGTTAATTTCAAAGCCATTTACATGTTCTTTGTGCTTGGCGTAATCAGGATTACCCATATTTACTACCTGAACTTTATCAAAGGTTTCAGTACCTGCTGGCTCCTTGATAGTATAATCAATAGTAGATACTCCCGGAATGTTGGCAACAACAAGATCCTTTACAAGTTCACAAGAGGAAGCAGCCAGCATAAGCACAGCCAGCACGAATAATTGCAACGATTTTTTCATGAAATGAAAGTGAAAATAATTTTGAGTTGGATAAAAGTTGGAAAGTTGAGATAAAAGCGATCTATTCTCTAATTTTGTAAGCGCACCACTGTAATCTTAAAATCAAATTTCTTGCTTAGGTACAATCAATCTAGGTTCCTGAATTTTTAAGTTATTTAAAATTCAACATCAGGTTAAAATGCTTGAAAATAATTGCAGATGAACCTGTAGCACAAGATTACTGTTAGTAAAACACAAACAGAAGCAGCAACTTATTTGGTTCCTGCGTTATAACATTATTTTTTTAATTTACTTTGAAGAATCCAACTATCCTGCTCCTGACACCACCGCTCACGCAGCTCAACACGCCTTACCCGGCCACAGCCTATATAAAGGGTTTCCTGACAGGGCGCGGCTTTGCTGTGGCACAGGCAGACTTTGGCATTGAGCTGGTGTTACGCATGTTCTCCCGCACAGGCCTCAGCCGGATTTTTAAAGCCATAGAAGCAGGAGATTTTGAGCTTTCCGACAATAGCCTGCGCATGCTGCGCCTCAAACGCGAGTACCTGCACACTATTGAGCCGGTTATCAGGTTTCTGCAGAACAAAGACAACACCCTGGCCCAGCAGATCAGCTATAGCCGCTACCTGCCAGAAGCTGCCCGTTTCGACCAGGTAGAAGACATCGACTGGGCTTTTGGGAGCATGGGCATAACCGACCGCGCCCGCTACCTGGCTACCCTCTACCTCGAAGACCTGGGCGACCTGATAAAAGAAACCATTTGCCCTTACTTTGCCTTTAGCCGCTACGCCGATAAACTGGCCATGTCGGCCACCTCGTTCGACCCGCTGGAAGAGGCGCTGCAAGGCCCTCTGAACCTGATAGACGAGATGCTGCTGGAACTGCTGGAGGAGCGCCTGCAGGCAGTGCAGCCCGATGTGGTAGGTTTTTCGATTCCTTTCCCCGGCAATTTGTATGGGGGGCTGCTGCTGGCAAAACATATTAAAGAAAAATACCCGCACATTAAAACCCTAATGGGCGGCGGCTACCCTAACACGGAACTCCGCAGCCTGCGCGAAACACGCATATTTAAGTACATCGATTTTATTACGCTCGACGATGGCGAAGGCCCCTGGCTGAAGCTGCTGGAGCACCTGCAGGGGCAGCGCCAGGTAGATTTTCTGCAGCGCACCTTCCTGCTGCTCAACCGCAAAGTAGCGTACATAAACGGTTGCCTCGACAAAGATATACCGCACGTAGAAGTCGGCACCCCCGACTACAGCGACCTGCCCCTGACGGAGTACCTGTCGGTAATTGATGTGATAAACCCGATGCACCGCCTCTGGAGCGACGGGCGCTGGAACAAGCTCACCATTGCCCACGGCTGCTACTGGAAACGCTGCTCCTTCTGTGACATTACCTTAGATTATATTTCGCGCTACGAGGCGGCTCCTGCTACTGTACTCGTAGACCGCATTGAGCAGGTAATTGCGCAAACCGGCCAGACCGGTTTTCATTTTGTAGACGAAGCTGCCCCTCCTGCCTCACTGCGCGATCTGGCCCTGGAACTGATCAGGCGTGGCGTAAAAATAACATGGTGGGGCAACATCCGCTTCGAGAAAACCTTTACTCCTGACCTGTGCCGTCTGCTGGCTGCATCTGGTTGCATAGCCGTTTCTGGTGGTTTGGAAGTTGCTTCTGACCGGCTCCTCGCCCTGATGGAGAAAGGCGTGAGCATTGCCCAGGTAGCGCGCGTAACCGATGGCTTTACCCAGACAGGCATTATGGTGCACGCCTACCTCATGTACGGCTTCCCGACCCAAACCGCTCAGGAAACCATCGACTCGCTGGAGGTGGTGCGGCAACTGTTTCAAAACAACGTTATTCAGTCGGGTTACTGGCACCGTTTCAGCATGACAGCCCACAGCCCCGTTGGTAAAAACCCTGAAAAATACGGTGTGGTAAAAGTAGGTCCTGAAGCCGGTGATTTTGCCGACAACGACCTCTGGCACGAAGACCCACAAGGCACCGACCACGAGCTCTTTGGTGCGGGTTTGGCAAAAGCCATTTACAACTACATGCACGGTGTGGCGCTCGATGAACCGCTGTCGTTCTGGTTCGATTTTAAGGTTCCTCGCACCAAATTGCAACGCGACCTGATCTACAAAGCCATAGCAGCACCAGGCAAAACAGATGCCGAACGCAAAAATGCCCGTGTGGTGTGGCTGGGGCACGTACCTGTTATCGATTTTACTATGATGGCGAAAAAAGGTGAGACAGTGGAGCGAAGTGTGCTGACGTTTTACGAAAAAGCTGAAGACTTCGAGGTAAAAACCACCGCCGCCATTGGTCAATGGCTCTTCGATATTATACAGGAGCTATCTGCCGAGGAGCAGACACACGTAACGCTGAAACAACTGGAAGAAAGCTACCCTGCCGATGCGCACCTTAGCTTCACTGAATTCCTGAACTCCCCCGCCTGGTTTACCCTCCGCGAAAAAGGACTGCTACTGCTGTAGGGGGATTTTGAATGAGTGAAAGAGAGAATGGGTGATTGAATGGTTTAAATGTAGTTGATACTGAGGCTATCAACTACATTGCCTTTTACGAGGCTTAAACCTGAGGCCGCCTTATAGATTTCATTTTCTGTCCTAGCAGGAAAATAGAGGGACCTAATCATGGCGCGAGCGTCCTCGCTCGTGACTATTATCTTGAGGCCTCTGGCCGAACTGTTTATTTTATTAGCGGCCAGAGGCCGCGGAATGGTAGACACGAGAGCGGACGCTCACGTCATAGTAGTCTATTATAAACCAGTTCTGCAATTGCCCTAAGTACGCTAATTCTATTTTTGCCTCCGGAAGGGCTGATGCATTAGAATAATCTGCGAATCACTTCTCGCACTGTTGCTACGGCACGTTCTTATTAAATCAGAAATCAATCTTTTTATTAACTATTTTTTCACCTGCATGCAACCCTTTCCGGCAGATGCGGCTCTTACTTATATAAAGCAGCTGGCGCAGGCTACGCGTCTGAACCACAGCTTTTCATGCTATACTCTTCCAACCTTTTTAAAACTATGAAAAAGTACCTGGTCCTGGTTCTGCTCCTTTTCTGGGGCGGGCCAGGGTTTCGCCAGTCTCCTGGATAACTACAAAACTTTCTTCCCGAAATAACGCCTTCCAAAGGAACTACCACAGCAAAACCAACGCAGTAGCTTAGCCCTCAGCACTCACACCTTTCGCTGCATGTAATAATCGAGTTGCACATCTTTGCCCAGGTAAAAATCCAGTTCTCCTACTATTCTAAAGCCATGCCTTTTGTAAAAGCACAAGGCTCGCTCATTTTTAGACCACACCGTTAGCCACACCACCTGGTGGCCCCATCGCCTGGCCCGGTCCAGCGCTACTTGCATTAACCTATCGCCAAGGCCTTTGCCGGTCCAGTGCTGCAGCAGGAACAGGCGACTGATTTGCATGGGTCTGTGCCCATTGATAGCTGCGGGTGGGGCATCCCAGTTCAGTTTCATGTAAGCAACCGGTACTCCATCTGCCTCTGCAATTACAAACTCCGTTTCCTGCTCAGCCAGTTCCTCTGCCTGTAGCTGCAGGCTAAACATGGTCGGCTTAAAAGCAAGCATATCCTCCGGATCGTTGTAAGAGCCAAAGGCTTCCTCAAAGGTTTGCCAGCCAAGGGCTGCCAGCATGCCGGCATCGGCTGGTGTACCATCCCGGAAAATGATTTCAGGTTTGTTCACAGTCAGTTTTTCAAATAAAATCTATACGAAACTTTGCTGCCACCAAGCTGAACCAGCTAAACACCCTTGACCAAAATTTATCATTTTAGCTTTGGAAGACCATTTTCATTAGAATAATTGGTCTCTGATTGTTGACTAGTTGATTTGAGGAAATCTTGATTGAGCGGATGAGAAAATGAATTTTACTTTCGGGCATCCTAACTCAAACGTCCTGTAAACCCTGATTCTTACAAAAGTCTATTATCTAACACCTAACTTCTACAGCGGCTCAGATCTGGCAGGAGGCGCTAGTAGCATATTGTGCGGCATGGAGCAGCAGGAGCACGTAGATAATTTCGTAGGTCTTAAATTTTTCTTTGATGGCTTTGATAGCCTTATTGATGTGGTTTTCGATGTTGCTGCTGCTGGTGTTTAATTGCGCGGCAATTTCGCTGTTGCTCAGGCCTTCTATCCTGCTCATCATAAACACCTTCTTTCTCACTGGCGGTAAAGTATTATATACCTCCTCCAGCAAACGGCTTATTTCTTCAAAAGCCATGGCATCTTCGGTAGCGGTAGCGTATACCTCCTGTTCTGCCAGGTATTTGTTAAAGGCAAACTCATATACTCTGCGCCGTGCCTTGTTATAGACCAGGTTACGCGCAATCTGGAACAAGTATCCGTCGAAGTTCTGCTCGGGGTCCAGGAAATGCCGCTTTTCCCAAAGCTTGATAAATACCTCCTGCACCACCTCCGCTGCCTCCTCTTTGTCCTGCACCAGTTTATAGGAAAAAGCAAATAGCCTGGCCTCGTAGCTTTTGTAAAGCAGCTCAAAAGCAGCCACACTGTCTTGTTGCAGGGCTCCTATCGTTTCAACCAGCTTTTCTTTCATCACAGGCAGCATAATCAGAAATTAACACTTGTTAGCAGAAAAATTAGGCGTTAGCCACAGCGCTTAACTCAGCAGGCTAACCAAATTGTAGAGTTGTTGGGCTTAGGAGGAACAATATATTGAATTTGAGGCTCATTATCAAAGTCTTCAACATTTAAAAATATTTTTCAGACTAAGTACATTCAAGTTATTTTTGTCGGATGCGCCCCAATAATGGTTAATACTTTTTCTTTCATGTTGTT
>NZ_VRTY01000129.1 GCF_008017455.1 Pontibacter qinzhouensis
GAGTAAACCGAATAGTAATCTCTTCATAAAAGGTGAATAAGGAGCCAATTGTTTGTGAATGGATTTGGAGTTAATACAATGTTGGAATTGGATGAATTATAATTTTCTTCGAAATATTATATTGTTACTTTTTATTTGATCTAGCATATATACTTATGCCAGCCAAAAAAGATGCTTGAATAGGCAAATATTCTGAAAAATTAATATCGGATAGGTTTTACAACCATTGAGGTGGATTGTAAAATGCTGATTTAAAGACAATTGTGTTAATATATTGATAAGGGAAGAGCTCCTTGCTGGGAGCTTTAATTTGAAAATTTAATCTGGAGGAGGCGCTGATTTAGCCAGTAAAGATGACTGCAGAGCAACTGCTGCACCTGTAACAAGGGCAGCAAACGTCATTAAAGTGATATTTTAACAACGATGGGATCGGTTCAGAAAACCAGGAGAAATAACTCTGGACACAAGTTAAAAAATAGCAGTGCCAAAGAGTTGTAGGTGGCGCTACCGCTACCTGTATTATAATGCGATTATAAAGCTTATTCTATCCATTTAGTTCTTTTTGGTGCTGGCTGTGTATGGTTAGCTTTTGTCCGCACACGCACCAGGTCAGAAGGCTTTCGGGTCATTTGCTGGGCGTACCCTTGCTTGTGCTCCACAATACTTCCTTTTAATTTCCATCCTTTGGAGAATAAACCAGATACTTCTGCTGCTAGAGTTTCTAAGTTAGGTGCTACCACTATATTGAATTCCATATCTCTGACCTTTCTGTATTAACGTGGTACTAAGATATTGAAAAAATTTATAGGTTGTGCGCAAAGGCTACGAAAAAATTAATAATTTGTTTAAGTTTAGATAACTTAATTGCAGAAAGTAAATTTATATTGCACAATTTTTAAACTTATGATATTTAAAGGAACTTATTTACTTAAAATATAAATACCCTGAATATGAGATGTTTTTGATTTATTTTTAATTATAACGATTAAAATAATCCCATTTTATATCTCGCTTAGTTCAATAATACAGAGGTAATTATTTAAATAAAAATGCCCTCCAGAAGCTAATATCGCTGTAAAGCCTCAAGGGTTATGAATATTATTTCAGCAAATTACAGCTGTTGTTGATGCTGTTGTAGCTATTGTTATGCCTACACTAACTCTGAATTTGTTTAGTTATAAATTAAGCGTAACTAATGCAACAGCAGAGCGGCATTTAAAACACGTAAATTAAAAGTCTTTTATGTCATTTAATTATAAAAATAATCTAAATATTTAAGTTATTTAGATAACATATAGTAGTTAGTCGATCCCTTGTTATGACAATGTTTTTTTTAGCTCAACACCTTCAGCAGAGGACCAATAATCATTCAGTATATTAGATATATATTTCTTGCCTATATTGCCTCATGTTCCCGATACAGTTAAATACACACATCGGCTATTTGCCGAAGCTTAAACTCCATTATCTCGAAATATCGGAGGAGGTGGTGCAGTCGCTGGGCGGAAAATTTAAGGTGAGAATGATTTGCACCGTAAATAGCAAAGTTACTTTTCAGTGCGGGCTGGTGGCCTTGGGGCAGGGCAGGGGCTACATTACCATTTCGGGTAGCCGCATGAAAAAAGCTAGCCTGAGCCGTGGTGACCAGGTGAGCGTGCTGCTGGAAAATGACGATAGCGAATACGGAGTGGAGGTGCCGGAAGAACTGGAGGAGCTTTTACGGCAGGATGAGGAGGGGAACCAACGCTTCAGCCAACTGGCAATGGGCATGAAACGCTACATAATACAGTACGTGGCGGGCGTCAAAAGCAGTCAGTTACGCATCGATAGGGCGCTGCTCCTGATCGGGAACCTGAAACAATTGCAACCCGGCAAAGAGACCTTCCGGGAGATGCTCGGCAAAGGCAAACGTGAGGTGTAAGTTACCAGCAGGTGTTCCTTCCAGACAAAAGAAAAACACTTTTCTGCCGATCTTTCTGTATTTTGCTTTTTTGAAAGCCTACAACTTACATGACTTATACAGAAAAACTACAGGCCATACGGGCTCAAATGGCGGCTGATGAAGTAAGTGCCTATATCATTCCGTCTGCAGATCCGCATATCAGCGAGTACCTGCCCGATCGTTACAAATGCATTTATTTTGCCTCTGGTTTTACCGGTTCGGCTGGTACTCTGGTTATTACACACGATTTTGCCGGCCTCTGGACCGATGCCCGCTACTTTGTGCAGGCGGCAGAGCAACTAGCTGGAACAGGTTTTGAGCTCGTTAAAATGAGGGCGCAGGGTGCGCCGGAGTATATTCAGTGGCTGGCGGAGAGGTTGCAGCCAGAAGAAATAGTAGCCTTTGATGCCAACCTGATTTCGGTGCAGCTTGCCCAGGTTCTGGAGGAACAGTTACAACCTCTCGGCCTGCAACTCAGCACTAACCTCGATTACCTGGACTCCATCTGGCCCGATCGTCCTGCATTGCCCCAGGCACCTGCCTACCTGCTGGGAGAAGAAATAACCGGTAGGGCCACAATCGCCAAGCTAAATGAGTTGCGCAAAGCCATCCAAAAACAGCGTGCCGACTTCCACCTTATTTCTTCGCTCGATGACCTGGCCTGGCTTTTTAACATGCGTGGCAGCGACGTGAAGTGCAACCCGGTGGTTCTTTGCTTTGCGCTCATCAGCCAGGAACAGGCTATATTATTTATTGAGCAGCAGAAACTACAGGAGGAGGCGCAGAACCAGCTAAAATCAGCGGGCGTAACGCTGCTGCCGTACCAGGCGGTGTGGCAGGCCCTGGCTGAACTTCCTGCTTCTACTACTATAGTACTAGATCCGAAGCGAACCTGCTTTGCTTTGTACAAGCAGCTGCCAGCCCTGGTGCGGGTGGTGCAGGAGACTAACCCGACTACCTATTTCAAAGCCATCAAAAACGAAACGGAAATTGCCAATACCCGCGAAACCATGGTAAAAGACGGTGTGGCCGTAACTAAATTCTTTAAGTGGCTCGAAGATAATTTAAGTACTTTGGAGATAACAGAATTAAGTGCGGAAGAAAAATTGCAGCAGCTACGGGCAGAGCAGGAGGGTTTTATCGGCCCCAGCTTCGATACCATTGCCGGCTATAAAGCCCATGGAGCCTTACCGCACTACCGGGCAACCCAAGCCAGCAATGCCCAACTGCAGCCCGACGGCCTGTTACTCGTCGACTCCGGTGGCCAGTACAGCAGCGGCACCACCGACATTACACGCGTTGTATCGCTGGGTAACCTGACCATCGAAGAAAGCACCGACTACACCCTGGTACTGAAAGGCATGATCGACGGGGCTACCACCCGCTTCCCGAAAGGCACCTGCGGTTACCAGATTGACGCCATAACACGGAAGCCACTCTGGGACCATGCCCGCAATTATGGCCATGGCACCGGCCACGGTGTAGGTTTTGCCCTGAATGTGCATGAAGGGCCACATGTTTTTAATCCTTCTCCAACGCCCATTCCCATAGAGCCTGGCACCATTACATCGGTGGAGCCCGGCATTTACAGGCCAGGTCGCCACGGCATCCGAATCGAGAACTTGGTACTGACGGTGCCGGATGAAGAAAATGAGTTTGGTGAGTTCTATACGTTTGAGCACCTCACGCTGGCGCTCATCGATACAACGCCAGTAAAAAAAGAGCTGCTGGAGCCGGTACACATCAGTTGGCTGAACGCCTACAACCACCAGGTGCTGGAGAAACTAAGCCCCTACCTGACAGATGAGGAGCGCAACTGGCTATACGAGAAAGCTAAAGCTATATAATATGGTGTGCAGGCTGCCCTAAGTAGAGAGATATCTGAATTATTTACTGATGTTATGCATTCAGAATTTGCAAAATGTTTATGAGCTGACTATTTAAAAAAATCAAATATTGATTCAGCGCTTAAAGAAACTTTTTAAATAAGTTCTAACATGTAAGATGCCGCCCGCTACAGCCTGAGCGCGAGCGAAGGCAGGAGGGAACACAGCGATGCGAGCCAAAGACGAGGCCCCGCTTAAATAGGGCCCCTTCCCCAGCCTTGAGCGCTAAGACTTCTACAATGAAAAATGAAAGCCTAAGGGCACCGGATGAAACTGTTACCAAATGTACTAGAACCAAATTAAAGGTTCCAAATACCAGAAGGTGCGTAACATTAGTTATTTAAATGAAATTGCCCTTCAAAAGCCTTTTCATCTAAATAATGCCAAGGGTAGAAAATGAATTCACCACCAATTGGAGAATTATAAACGATGCAAACAAATGAACACGACTGCCAGCAAAACCTACAACTTCAAAAGAAGAAGCTTTTCTTCAGGTCCGCAATTGTTGGGGCTCATTTTTATAGGAGCTGGCCTCATGTCGTTGCTTAGCCCATTTGTTCTGAATGATCCGGATTCTTTCATGAAATCTATGGTAGTGGGGGGCGTCGCTGTGGCAATTGGTGTACTGGGCGTATCAGCGTACAGTGGAACTTTGCTCGATGTTGACGGGAGGAAAGTGAAGAATTATTCCGCCATTTTAGGCTACAAGTTTGGCCGGTGGGAACCGTTGCCTCCTATTTCCAAAATAGCGGTGCTTCCTGCTCACTACAAAAGCTCTCATACACCCAATGGCATCAGCCCGACCTGGTCGGTCACAGTTACAGCATATAAAGTAGTACTTTGCGCGGCCAATACTGCCGCTTCGCCATCGTTTGCGTTTACAAAGAAAGAACATGCCATTGCGGAAGCTACGACTATGGCTGCCAGTTTAAAAGTGCCCTGCGATGTGAGAATAGCTGAAAAGGTTAACACGATATAAGTACGTTTGGCTGCTGCAGCTGTATATGGTGGTTCCGCAGAATTTAATATCTTTATAGTTCCTGTACTATACCACATAGGCTATGAACGATAAACTAGCGTTTCTTAAAACTGTAAGACCATTCGACATACTCCCGGACGATGTGCTGGAAGGGGTGGTGGAGTTGTTGCAGGAAGTACGCCATACAAAAGAGGCAGTTATTTACCACCAGGAGGTTACCAAAATGCCCGGTGTCGATATAATTGTGGAAGGCGAATACGAGGCTTTTTTCTACGATAGCACCCAAACCAGGCGGGTTGTCGAGTTCCACAGGCCAGGCTATTGCTTTGGAGGAGTATCGGTGCTGCTGAACCGGAAGCGCTCGCTGCGCACGGTTATCGCTAAAAAAGGCACCCTGGTTTATTTTCTGCCCCGGAAAGATTTTAAGGCGCTATGCCAGGCCTACGAAGAATTTCTGCATTACTTTACAGCGGAGTTCGGCAAACGCATGATCGACGACGAGTATGCGCACTTCGTTAAACGCCCCATTACCTACGACGAAAACTTTATAGCCTCCGATCAGCTCTACACCAAAAAAGTAGAGACCATAGAATACCGCGAGGTAGTGGCCTGTGGCAACGATACCCCTATTTACGAGGCGGCCCGCCTGATGGCCGAGCACAAAACCAGTTGCCTTTTTGTTAAAGACGACAAGCAGGATATAGTTGGTTACGTAACCGACATTACCCTGCGTGACAATGTGGTGGCACAGCAGGTAAGTGCGCAACAGCCGGTAAGCAGCATCATGGATAACCCTATTGTTTCCATCAGTACGCAGGCCTATGTGTATGAAGCTATCCTGATGATGTTTCAGACCAAAACCCGTTACATGCTCATAGAAGATAACGGGAACTACCTGGGCAGCATTAGCCGGAACAAGCTGCTGAGTGAGCAGGCGCAATCGCCGTTTATGTTCATACAATCAGTTAAGCTGGCGCGGTCGGTGGGGGAGTTGCGCAAAAAATGGTACAAGGTGCCGGAAATTGTGTTTCAGCTGCTGGATCGGGGAGTAAAAGCAGAGATCGTGAACCAGATGATCACCACCATTTCCGATACTATTGCGGTAAAGGTGATAGAGGAAGTGATAAACGAAATAGGCCAGCCGCCTGCAAAGTTTGTGTTTATGGTGCTCGGCAGCGAAGGTCGCAAAGAACAGACCCTCAAAACCGACCAGGACAACGCCATTATTTACGAAGACAAAGCCAACGAACAGCGCGAGCTGGTGCGCGAGTACTTCCTGCGCTTTGCCGATATGGTGTCTGATCGCCTGAACACCATCGGCTTCAGCTTCTGCACCGGTGGCTTTATGGCCAAAAACCCCAAATGGACGCACTCGCTCTCGCACTGGAAACGAAACTACGAAAGCTGGATAAGCGAGGCCGTTCCCGAAACAGTAATTAAGTTCTCTACCTTTTTCGATTGCCGCTACCTCTATGGCGAACCTGCCATTATAGAGGAGCTGAAGGAGTTTCTGGATGAGGAACTGCAGAAGCCGCTGGGCAAGCTGTTTTTCCATATGGGCAACAACGCGCTGCAGTACGAGCCGCCGCTTACCTTTTTCAAAAACATAAAAACCTTCACCAAAGACTCTAAAGAAGTTTTCGATATAAAAAAAGCCATGACACCGATTGTGGACCTGGTGCGGGTGTATGCCCTGAAGAACCGCATCTTTAAGACCAACACAGGCGAGCGACTGCAGGCCCTGAAAGCTAAAGGCATTTTTACTGAATCCGAAGTGCAGGAGCTGCTGCAGTCATATTACTTCCTGATGAGTCTGCGACTTAAAAGGCAGGCTGGCCAGATCATGAACGATAAAAAGGAACCTGACAATTACATCGATCTCCGCAGCCTGACTAAAATTGAGCAGGTAACCCTAAAGGAGATTTTTAAAACCATCAGTAATTTTCAGTCTTATATTAAAGTAGAGTTCAAAAATTCGCTCTTTGCCTGAATGTAACCTGTTGGTGAAGGGCAGCAGCAAAAGCAACCCTTGCTCTAAAATGGCCTTTTTAGCTTTGGAAGGCAGTTTTTATTTAAATAATTGGTTTAGTAGTATCAGCGAAAAATATCTTGATCCATTCTGAAGTCGATAACTCATGCAATTAGCAGCTCATTACGATGCGTTATGGCAAAGCTCTCTTCAAAAGTTCAGGCAAAACAAATTTGAGCTGGACCCGCTTCTGGAAGACCAGCAGGACCAGCGGTTCGGTATTACGCTGCTGGCGCGGCTACTGCCGGAGGTAGATGCCAGGGTGCAGCAGTTCCTGGATGCGTTACGGCAGGTGGAGCCGGCGCAGTATTATTATCCCGCCTCAGACCGGCACCAGACGCTGCTGTCTATTATCTCCTGCTACCAGGGCTTTAGCTTACGCCAGATTTCGGTGCCCGATTATGTGGCGGTGGTGCAGGAGTCGTTGCGGGAAGTGGGACCTTTTGCCGTGGAGCTGCGGGGCATTACAGCATCACCTTCGTGCATCATGCTCCAGGGTTATCCTACCGACGATAGCCTCGGCCTGTTGCGCAACCAGCTCCGCAAAAACTTCAGCGCCTCGGGCCTGGAACAAACCATCGACAAACGCTACGCTATTATAACAGCGCACAGCACCGTGGTTCGGTTTGTGCGGCCGCTTCAGCAGCCGGATGCCTTTCTGGATAAGTTGCTGCTGTACAAAGATGTGAACTTTGGAACCTCGACCATAACTGAAGCTGAATTGGTATACAACGATTGGTACCAGCGCCAAAAGCATGTAAAGGTCCTGCACCGTTTCCGGCTCAGGTAAAGCTGAGAATTATGCTAATAGAAATGCCCTTCCGAAGGGCTTCAGGTCAAAAAATGCTCAAGGGTAAAGGCCGTAACAACTCGGCTGATACTGCCCAATAGGAAACAAAATAGCCTTGGCAGCTGCTTTATTTCCGGAGATGTATGTACCTTCGGGCCCATATCAGTACACTTTATGAGTAGCTTTATTCTGCTTTTCGTTTGCCTGCTCATCGGGATGCTCTTGCGGCGGGTACCTGCATTTCCGGCCGCTACTCCGCTGGCGCTTAACCAGTTTGTTATCTACATCTCCTTACCTGCTTTAGCCTTACTTTATATACCTGAAATAGAATTGCACCGTGAACTGCTCCTGCCTGTGGCTGTCGCCTGGATTTGTTTTGGTGTGTCGGCTTTGCTGTTCGGCAGCCTTGGCAGGGTGTATGGCTGGTCGCGCAAACTTACCGGTTGTTTAATTCTGATGTCGGGCCTGAGCAATACCTCTTTTGTCGGCTTTCCGATTATTGAAGCACTGTACGGCGAAAGCGGGCTTAAAATTGCCATTCTCGTAGATCAACCGGGGTCGTTTGTGGCACTCTCCACGGTAGGTATTGCCGTGGCGGCAGCTTTCTCCAAAGGTGAGGCAAGCGCAAAGGGTATCGTTAAAAAGATTTTTACCTTTCCGCCCTTGCTGTCTTTTTTCGTGGCGCTGGCCATGAGCCTGCTGGGGCTGCACTTCCCCGATGCGCTGAAAGATGTTTTTCAGCGGCTGGGTAGCACGGTTACGCCGCTGGCGCTGGTATCGGTAGGGATGCAGCTGCGGGTGGAGCGGCACAGCAAGCACTGGCGTTTTCTGTTTCTGGGGCTGGCGTACCAGCTGGTACTTGCGCCGGCCATAATTTATGGGTTATACGCTGGTTTGTTTAACGCTCGTGCCGAAATTGTGCAGGTCTGCGTTATGGAAGCCGCCATGTCGCCCATGATCGCCCCGTCCATTGTGGCTGCAACTTACGGCCTGAAACCCCGGTTAGCCAACATGATGGTAGGTTTCGGTTTGCCACTTTCGTTTATCACGCTGGTGTTCTGGTATTGGGTGGTATCAGGGTTTTAACCTTTTAGCGCCGCTTCCCTGCCAGACCCTTGGATCTAAAGTGGCATTTTTTCTTTTAGAGGGCCAAAACATTAGAATAATTGAATTTAAGGTGCTACTCCGGCTCCTGGTAGGTATCGAGTTTTATTTTTTCTATGAGCAGGTAATTTTTAAACTGGTGAATCAGGCGGTCCATTTCCTTTTCTTTCACGGCAAGGGCTTCCATTTCTTCGTCAGAGGTATCGAGCACAGGGCGCAATCGCGAAAGGCTATCGTTGAGTTGCACGATGGCGTTTTCGGTGTGGGCTTTCAGTTCCTCGTTTTCCTCTACCAGAATTCCCTGCTCCAGCTCCGCAATATAGGCTTCCAGAAACTTTACCATGTCCCAGGGGTTGTTGGG
The DNA here is from genome assembly GCF_008017455.1 of Pontibacter qinzhouensis. Lineage (GTDB taxonomy): Bacteria > Bacteroidota > Bacteroidia > Cytophagales > Hymenobacteraceae > Pontibacter > Pontibacter qinzhouensis. Next base: position 9,092 of record NZ_VRTY01000129.1, read on the forward strand.
GCGGTTCCAGGTAAAGGTTATGTTGCAGCGGCGGCATTTGTAGGTGTTGCACTTCCAACCGCGTTCGGTGGTGGTGCTGCCGGTGCGCTTGAGCATATCTACTTTCTGGCAGGTGGGGCACTGGGCATTATCCTCGATCAACTGGTTCAGGCGCTCGCGTTTATCTAAGATAGCCGACCGGTTCTGCGCGTGGTTGTAGAGCTGGGTTTCCAGGTTTTCGCAGGCGGTTGTCAGTTGGGTATGTTCTGTACTTATCTCGCCGCTATCCATTAACTGGGTAGCGCGTTTCTTAAAAAATTGAATCAGTTTTATTAATTCTCGTTCTGTGGCTTTCAGTTCTGCTTGCTTCATGTAGGCTGATTAATAAAACAAAGGTACAAATTTTTTTAAACTGCCCCGGCCAGCAGCACGAGGTAGCCTCCCAAACCCAATTAACCTGAGCGCTACCTTCAAAAAAGAGAGGCGAAAGGTGCTGAATGGTTTTTACCCTTTGTTTTCAGATTCGCGGGTCCGTTTGTAAATCCGGATGGCCAGCATCAGTACACCAGAAAAAACCAGCAACCCGATAATGCCCCATAACATACTCAGCGAGCTTTTTAAGACTACCAGGAACACAATGCTGATCAGAAACACCGTGGCAACCTCGTTCCAGATACGGAGCTGGGTGGAGGTATAGCCGGAGCGGCCCTGCTGTTGCTGTTTAAAAATGCGGTGGCAAAGAAAATGGTACACGTAAAGGCCAGCCACGAACCAAAGCTTCCAGACGAGCCAGGGCGGAATGCTGCCGTAGAGGTGCAGAATTATCAGTCCGAAAATAAGCGTGAGGACAGCCGAGGGCCAGGTAATGCCATACCAGAGGCGCTTTTGCATGAGTTCATACTGTTTCAGCAGAATGCTGCGTTCTGGTTCTGGTTTTTCGTTTGCCTCGGCATGGTAAATAAAGAGCCGGACAATATAGAACAAACCGGCAAACCAGGTAACCACGAAAATAATGTGCAGGGCTTTTATGTAGAAAAAGTACATACGCAATCTTATGAAGCCACTCCTGTCTGGCTTGGTGCAAGGTGTAAAGCTTAATTTCTGCCCGATTTTGCTTAACCTGGCCAACAGCCGAAAAGTAACAAAAATACCTATAACTTGTCGTGCTATTGCGGTACGAAAATAATAATCGATACAAATTCAAAATAACCTGCCGTGTTGTCGTTTTCTCCTGCTTGTTCGTTTAAGCTGGTAAGATCTTGTAGAACAGATTTCTGCACTATTTGCACATGCTTTTAAATTCCAGGACTTCTGCCTAAACCCAAAGTATATTAAATTGCTAAGGCAACCACAATCCCATAAAAACAAACGCTTATGAAGAAAATAACTACTCCTACTTTACTTCTGGATGAGGCCAAGTGCAAACAGAACATCAGCCGTATGGTGGAGAAGGCACAGCGTAACCGTGTAAAGCTCAGGCCGCATTTTAAAACGCATCAGTCGGCGCAGGTCGGGGAGTGGTTTCGGGAGCAGGGGGTGGAGGCTATCACCGTGTCGTCGTTGCAAATGGCCAGCTATTTTGCCCACCATGGCTGGACAGATATTCTCGTAGCCATACCTGTTAACTTACTTGAGATAGACACTATTAACAAGCTGGCCGCTAAGGTAAAACTACACTTGGTGGTGGTGAACATGGAAGCGATTTCGGTGCTCGAGCAACTGCTGCTGCAGCCGGTTTACATCTGGGTTAAAATAGATACAGGGTATCAGCGTACGGGGGTGCTGCCGCATAACAACACCGACCTTGACCCCATGATGCAGCACCTTTTCGAGAGCGGGAAGTTTTATTTCGAAGGGTTTTTAGCGCACGACGGCCATACCTATAAGCAAACCGATCGCGATGCCGTGAAGGCCATTCATAACACAACAGTGTACCTCCTGCACCTGGTCCGGAGCCGCTACACCCATCTTTTCCCTGATATTCTGCTCTCGATAGGAGATACGCCTTCTTGCAGCATGCTCGAAAATGTTGCTGCCGTAGACGAGATACGACCGGGTAATTTTGTGTTTTATGATCTTACGCAACAGCACATCGGCTCCTGCACTTACCAGCAGATTGCAGTTTGTATGGCTTGCCCTGTTATAGCCAGGCACCCGGAGCGAAACCAGCTGATTTTATACGGAGGTAGCGTTCATTTCTCGAAAGATAGTCTTATAACAGAAGATGATACAGTGATCTACGGGCAGGTGGTCGCATTAACGGCAGATGGCTGGTCTGCTCCCGTTGATGGCTTGAAACTGGTTTCTCTATCGCAGGAGCATGGTGTTGTGAGCGCATCGGAGGAGCAGTTCCGGAATTACGAAGTTGGCGACCTGCTTTACGTACTACCCGTTCACAGCTGCCTTACCGCAGTTGCAATGAAACGCTACCTCACCCTGGAGGGAGAGTGGCTGGAGCATCTGGCGGGGCTTCCTGTTGGTTCTTTTAACTAGCCCTTAGGCAGGTGCCACCTGCTGGCTTTCCGGCTAGTAAAAAAGTGCCTGCAATAAAAAAGGGAAGCTGATTTTTAGTCAGCCTCCCTTTTTATTTTAGTAAAAAGATAAAATAAGTTTACAACAGCTATAGTGTCATAACAAAGCATAAGCTTTTACTATCACCTGTTAAAAGTAAAAGAGCCTTGTGCCTCCATACTACTTTTTTGTATGCTTATAGATCCTGTGGGCCATAGCCGCCACTATAGTAACCACTTAGGCCATAAGGTTTAAACCTGTCATCTTCTTCGTTTTCTCTTCTGTCACGGGCATCATTTTCTTGCTGAAGTCTTACATTGCCGCGGCTAATGCGATTGCTGCTGCCCATATAGTAGCCAGTAGAGTCTTCTTGCTCAAAGTTTCGGTTTGAAGAGTGGTAGTTGTCCTGCATGCTGCTGTCAAACCTTCTAGATACATCGGAGCCTTCTAGGTCATGGTTTCGGTTGCTGTCGTCGCTTTGCCAGCTTTTGCCACGATGTCTGTTTTCGTTTTGCCAGCCTCGGTTACTGTTCCCGAAATTTGAGGCACCACTATATCCTGAACCAGACCTGTCGTTGCTGTGCTGTTGCGCTCTGCCGCTGTCAAACGAATGGTTCCAGTCGTCGTTGTGGCGGCGTGGCGCACTGTAACCGCCACGCGAAGAGCCAAAACCTTGGGCTCCGCCATAGCTTCCCATGTTGCCATAGTTCGGCGAGGAACCATACCGGCTGCCTGAGTTACCGGAGCCGCTCATCTCATCTCCACGGAAATCATAAGTGCCAAAATTGCTTTTGTTCCGATAAACTTTTTCGTCTTGCGAAGTGTACCTTTCGAAACGGCTTTGCTGGTGTGGCATGTTCCTTTGCTCCTGCTCAGGATGTCGGTACCTGTCCGACCGCCTTGTCTGAAAGTGGTGTTCCCCTTCCTGTTGGCGGTTTTGGTCATAGTCTGATTCAAATCTGTTCATAGCTTCTGTTGTTATTGGTTAGCAAATAATTTCTGTTCTATACTAATAACGATTAGTACAGAAAGGAGTTTACTTAGAACAGAAGTATGTTTGTTTACTTCCTACAGCTACCACAGAACCTATTTCTTTTGAGTTGAAAGAACGTTTGAGCCTTCTTTAAGGGGTAGCTCCGTTTTATCTTTAAGTATGTTTTCATTGGCCAGGTAGGCTTCAATGTCATCGCGTAAAAACATGAAACTTAGTGATATGCAGGTAGCTAAAAGAGTGAACCCGAGCGCACCGTACCTGATACCATCGTAAAAGCTATGGCGTGCGCGCCAGATAAACATGCGAAGCGGCATAAACAGCGGCTGCAAAAGCGAAGCATGTAATAAGTGCTTCCGCACCAGCGATATAAAATGCTCCTGCCCGATAACGACCATACTTCCTACTATGGTAAAGTTAACGAGCGCAAACATAGCCATCATCTGCATGTATGGGTTTGTTCTTAAATGGCCATATTTATACTGGCTATAGGCAATGGCTCCTAGGCAGGCTGCGCAAACAAGTATATTGGGCAAACTGAGGAGCCAGTTGTTTTTGGGAGTATCGTCTTTAGGTGTCGGAATGTAAGGTACCTTGATGCGCAAAACAGAGTAAACAAAGCCCAGGAAGAAGATCCACCAGGTGCCGGTTCTGAGTATACCTCCAAACATATGGAAGCCTTTTTCATTTTTCTCGTGGTACCAGCGCTGTGCATAATGCCTGATACAGATGGAGATACAGAAAAACGGTGTAAACATAACCAGGAACTCCAGCAACGACACATACCAGGGGAACTCGGCCAAGGAAAGGGCCAGTATCGGAATCAGAAAATCGACCAGGTTAAACACCCCGAACAGGTAGTAGAGCGGCAACGTGAAATAATGCAGCTTCTGCCGGCTCGTAAACTGCGAGAACAACTTCGGGTATACTACAAATAAAAGCTCGAAGGTGCCTCTGGCCCATTTTATCTGCTGCTTATAGTAAGCCGAGAGAGTTCCGGGTACTAATCCTCTTGTCAGAATCTTAGGTACATACACCGATTTCCAGCCTTTGGCATGGAGCTGCATGGCCGTATGCATATCTTCAGACAAACCAGCCGCATGCCCGCCAATGCTATCTAGCGCTTCTCTTCTGAAGGTGCAGTTTGCGCCAATGGCCTGTGCGGTACCATACGAGTTCATGCCCATCATCATGGGGCCATAAAAACTGTAAGTCTGTTCTGCTGCCCCGTACGCTACCAAACTCTCTTTTTGGTTATGGTAGGCCTGCACCACCTGCACAAAGCCCATCTCCTTATTTTCGAAATATGGTAAAACCTCCTCCAGAAAATGTGGCGCTGGTATGTGGTCAGGGTCCAGAATAAGGCAGATGTCGCCGGTTGCCTGGCGCAGGGCATTATTAATATTGCCTGCCTTAGCATCTACCTTTACAGCCCGTGTTACGTGTTTTACATCCAGGCGCTCACACTGCGCTTTCAGTTAAGGATCATTTCCTTCGTCGCAGAGGTAGGTGGTGTGCGGGTATGTCATTTCCTGAATGGCTTCCAGCGTTGCCACAATCATGGCATGCGGTTCGCCTGGGCAGGCAGTCGTCAGTACATCTACGGTAAAAGGTGTCTTCAACTCAGGCTTTTCGGGTATGCTGATGGCGTAGTAGTGGTACCATTCGTGTAGTGTGCGGAGCAGTTTAAAGCCAAGCGCTGTAGTCAGTAACCAGAAAAGGGGAGGGTAGCCGATGTGATCCTCGTCTATAAACCAGATCAGGAACATGGCCATGGTAATTAAACCGAGCAAGATCATCCACCTTATTTTTCGAAGGTTTCTTCTGTTCTCCTGGCTATTCTGGTTTTCCTGTTCCTGGGGGTGCTTCAGCACAAGCTCATTTGTAGAAGTATGCATGTATGGTAGTAGAGTAAAAGCTATGAAAGCAGTAAGAAATTAAGCTTGTTCGTAGGTTTGGTCTGGTGGCAATAGCGAGGCGCTACAGCATTACGTAGCCTGGTTGTTAAATGGTTTTAATTTTATTACATTTATTTACCATAACTCGCAAACCTTATACTCGTATGTAGCCCTGATTGTTTCTAATAACATAAGTTAAATTTATAGGAGGCCTCCTGTTACAGGCGATTGTTTCCATTTATTATTATTGGCAAAACTGCATGACATCCAAATTTTACAGCTTAACATCTCTTATCTATTTCATTTGTTTTCTTATAGGAGTTACGCAGACTTCTATGGTTTCGTATAATCTTATAAAAAAGCCATGGAATCTGCCCAGTATAT
>NZ_VRTY01000013.1 GCF_008017455.1 Pontibacter qinzhouensis
CGGCGACTGGTTAAAATTTAAAGATGCCTTATCGCCCAGCAACTCCCGCAGGCGCACCAGTTCGTGGTCGTTGTCGCCGGATAAGACAGAGATGTGCTTATGCTCCAGCCCTTGCAGAATATCCTGTAAACCATCGCGGTACACGTTGAAGAAGGTATAGTAACCCAGCAAAACACCATCTACTGACACATACACGGCTGTCTGCATCGTGTCGTGCCCTTTTATGGTATTCACGCCCAGGTAGGCAGCAGATCCTACACGCACCAGTTTCCCGTCTACTTCGCCAAGCAGTCCTTTACCAGCGAACTCCTGAAAATTGTATACAGTACTTGTTTCGCCGGGCATGCTCTGGAAAATACGCTGGCTCAGCGGGTGTGTGGAGTGGCTGAGAATAGATTTAACTACTCGCTCCTGCTCCTGTGTCAGCACCTTACCGGTATAAGTTACCTCGGCAGCACTTGGCTCTGTAAGCGTACCGGTTTTATCGAATACCACCGTATCAATTTTAGCCAGTGTTTCTACTACGGCTGTGTTGCGCAGGTAAAACTTATTTTTACCGAACACGCGCAAGGTATGGCCATGCACAAAAGGTGTTGCCAGAGACAAGGCGCAAGGGCAGGCAATAATCAGCACCGAGGTGAAGGCATTTACAGCCATCGTAAGGTCGCGTGGCACCCAGTAAGCCAGTGTGGCAGCCGCCACAATCAGAATGGCAATAATGAACCATTTACCTGCCGCGTTGGCGTAAGTGCCTACACTCTGTGCCTGCTCCTGCTTCGAAAAAACACTATCGTTCCAGAGCTGTGTCAGGTAGCCCTGCGATACTTCTTTTACCACTTCCAGCTCCACGCTCTCTCCTACCTGGCGGCCACCAGCATAAATAATTTCACCTACCACCTTTTCTACCGGCTCCGACTCACCAGACACAAAACTGTAGTCGATCATAGCGGTTCCTCGCAGCAAAATAGCATCAGCAGGTATCAGCTCCTGGTTCCGGATACGAATGCGGTGCCCTACTTTAAGGTTACGCACAGGTATATACTCTTCCTGCTGGTCGTCTTTCAGCACCGTAATGGATACCGGGAAGTAAGAGGTGTAGTCTCTGTCGAAGGAAAGGGTATCGTAGGTCTTCTGCTGAAAATATTTTCCTATCAGCATGAAAAACACCAAACCTGTAAAGGAGTCGAGGTAGCCGGGGCCGGAACCTGTTAAAACCTGGTACACACTTACAAAGAACAGCGCCAGCAAACCGGTGGCAATAGGCAGGTCTATGTTGACCATGCGCTGCTTCATGCCTTCTATGGCAGAAGTAAAAAAGCCACGGGCACTGTAGAGCAAGGTCGGAATTGACAGGATTAAACTCAGGTAACCGAAGAACGAGCCAAAGCTGCGCTGCAGGCTGTTTGTAACGGCCAGGTAATCTGGGAAGGCCAGCAGCATGACGTTGCCAAAGCAGAAACCAGCAATACCCAGCTTGTAAATAATGGTTCGGCTGTACTTTGTCGTTTTCTTGCCGTCGGTGTCGGCCAGGGTTATGGCTGGCTCGTAGCCAATGCGTGCCAGCAGCTGCACCACCTCACGAAGCGTAGTTTGCCCGTTAAAGTAGGTGAGTGAAAGCTCTTTCCGCATGAAATTCACGGTAGATTCTGAAATGCCCGGGTTGAGTTTAAACAGGTTCTCGAGCAGCCAGATGCAGGAGCTGCAATGCATTTGCGGAATATAGAAAGTCAGTTTGCTGATGGTATCGCTGCGGAAGTTCACCAGTTGCGCCTCTACCCCGGCATCGTCGAGGTAACCGAAACGCGATTCGGCAAGTGACTGTTTGCCAGATATGCCCGGGCTTTGCTCCAGGTTGTAATAAGTGCAGAGGTTATTTTCTTCGAGAAGTTCGTAAACAGTTTTGCAGCCATCGCAGCAGAAGCTTTTCTCATGCGAAACAATTGGTTTATCGTTGCAGTCGTCACCACAATGGTAGCAAGTCTGAATATTGGTTTGGAGTGCGGCTTCCATCTCAATTTTCTTTTAGTTGATACACAAAAGTACCCAGATGCCACGGCAGGCAGAAGAATGGAAGTCAGCTGGAAAAGTGATCTATATCACTTTGTTTGGACACAGGGCTTTACTAAGTTGAAAGTTGAAAGTTAAAAGTTATGAGTTAAAAGTTGATTTGTGTTTTTGGTATTATTACATGCTCCATCTTCAAATTTCCAAATTTTCACATCTCCAAATTAACCATTTAGCCATCTAACCATTCATCAACCAAATTATTCTAATGAAATTGGCCTTCCGGAGATGCATTAGCCTTCCTTTGGTTTGGGGTCATGATCAGCCGCAAGGGCTGAGGCTACATTTGGCTGCATCAGAAGTTAACAGCATTAGAGAATGTTCAGTAGGTTGTTAAAATAGTGGTCATCAGGGCAACGCTATAAAAAAGGTATGGGCTTATGAGCTGTTTAGCTCATAAGCCCATACCTTTTTCAAATAAACTTGTGTCCTTAAATCGCTTTGCTGAACACCTGCTCGTTGTCTTTTACTACCTGCTTCAGTTTCCGGTCGAACACTTTGCAGATGTTTCGGGTAAACGCTTTTCCCAGGTCTGTAACTCGCAATAAGTTAGTGGTTCTTACTATCAGCTGCTCTGCTTCGAAATTCTCCAGCTCCACCAGTGCATCGGTGTCCAGTGTTTTCATAATTTCTTCGGTCAGGTACAGCTCCCCTTTGCAGGCAATATCGAGTATGGCTTCTTTTAGGAGCAAGTCTTCTTCTGTCAGAAAATGGCCTTTCAAAATGGCCATTTCACCAGCCAGAACACTTTCTTTGTAAGTCTCTACTTTTTTCAGGTTCTGCATGTAGGCATACTTGGCATCGCTGATAGAGGAGGTTCCCAGGCCTATGAGCAGATCGGTTTGGCAGGTGGTGTAGCCCATAAAGTTGCGGTGCAGCTGTTTGTTCTGCAGCGCCAGCGTGAGGGAATCCTGCGGCAGCGCGAAATGGTCCATGCCGATATCGGTGTAACCCAGTGCCTTGAATTTCTCTAAGCCAAGTTCATAAAGGGCACGTTTTTCAGCATTATCGGGCAAGTCTTTTTCGGTGTAGCTGCGCTGGCCGGGGCTTACCCAGGGCACGTGCGCATAGGAGTAAAAAGCGATCCGGTCGGGCATGAGTTGAGCCACCTTGTCTATGGTTTCGCCCACACTTTTCAGGGTCTGGTAAGGCAGCCCGTAAATCAGGTCGAAGTTAACGGATTCGTACCCGATTCTGCGGGCTTCGTTGGTAGCCCGTTCTACGTTTTCGTAAGGCTGAATGCGGTTAATGGTGACTTGTACTTTTTCGTCGAAATCCTGGATGCCGTAGCTCACTCTCGTGAAGCCCAGGTCGTAAAGCGTCTGCAAATGTTCGGTGGTGGTGTTGTTCGGGTGGCCTTCAAAGCTGAACTCCTTTTCGGGGTGCAACTCAGCATCGGCATATAGCTGCTCCAGCAACAGGCGCAGGTTCTCAGGGCTGAAGAACGTAGGTGTTCCACCGCCCAAATGCAACTCTCTGATAATTGGCTTTTCGGGAAACTGCGCCAGGTATTGCCGCCACTCACTCAGGATGGCCTTGATGTAAGGATCTTCTACCCCATGGTTTTTAGTGATGCGCTTGTTGCAGCCACAGTAGGTACAGAGTGCTTCGCAGAAAGGCAGGTGCAGGTACAGGCTAATTCCTTTCTCTGCATTAGACTCCGAAAACGTGCGCTTCACCACCTGCATCCACTGGCTGGCTTCGGGCACGTCGGTATCCCAGTAAGGCACCGTGGGGTAACTTGTGTAACGAGGGGCTGGCACGTTGTATTTTCTGATAAGGTCTTCTTTCTGTATTTCCATCTCCGGCTTCGAACTTTGTACTTTTATCCGATTTTGAACACTGCAAAATTCGGCCGGAACTGGTAGGATAAAAATGACATTTAACAGAAAAGTCACTGACCTTCATCAGCCTGCTGCTTCACCTTAAAAGCTGAATATGAGCACCCAGATTAAATTATGCTAATGAAAATGCCCTTCAAAAGCTATTTTAAAGAAAAAGTGTCAAGGGCTGGTGTGGGCTAGTCAAATAGAAACACTTGCTGCAACTTTTACTCCAATTGCTCCACAGCGGCATCAGCGGGGGCTTGTGGCGGCATTAAGCTTAGCAGGTCAAAAACTTCGGCCTCCAAAGCGGCTTTAACTTCAACGGAAAGTGTAATTCTATCTGGCTGCGGAAGTATGTTTTGTACGGCTACTTCGCTTACAGCACCTTTCAGTTTTAAACCTTTTACCTGCAGCCCTTCGGCCAGTTGGGTATTCAGTTTCTGAAGCTGCACCGATAGGATAGCCTGCAAATTTACGTTCGCTTTTTGTATAATCTGGTTATAAGCCACTTTGTTTACCAGCACCTCCAGCGCCTTGTTATAAAAGGTGCTGCGCGTTCTGGACTCCACCTTAAAGTTCTTCACAAATACATACTGCGCCTCGTTATCGTAGCCCACCGAAGCCACTACATATAAATCTACCTGGTCCCGTTTCATAAGCGTCCGGAGTATTCTCAGCTTCACATGCAGAAAAATGGTGCCCTCTCCTGCACTACTTCCTGCCACTCCTACATCCAGTATCTGCGCATAAGGACTTTCTTCTTTTCCGGCTTCGGGTTTCGGAATATACTCCCCCACCAGCTGCTTTTTTAATAATCCTTCTACAGCAGCATAAGCTATTTTTATTGGAAGTTGTATGCTGATTAAGTTTTCCATGGGTTCTTGAAAGTAGGGTGCAAAAAGCTGAAAAGTGCTCTATTTCTGCGCCACTGCAAGGCGCTGTTGGCCGTAAATGTAACTAAAAAAAGCCTCAAACTAAGTTCGGGGCTTCCGCAGCACAGGTAAACCAGCCGCTATACGCTTTCTATCAATTTAACTGTCAATCAATTACAAGTTATCAAAAAAATATTCTGCTAATCTCACTTTCAAGCTGTTTTCTTTTCTGAAAAACCTACTTTACAACCGCTGGTAATTAATAAAAATAGCTGCCCCAGGCCGCACCCGGAGCAGCTTATAAAGCTCATTGTGTTTGTATTGTAGCAGCTGCAGGTGCCCCTACTGCCGGGCAATGGCCCAGCCCGCCCCGATGGTTATAATATCTTCTATAACACCACAGGCGGTATCGGGCAGATACGCAGAAAGCGCTTTCCGGCCATAGAAGCTGGCATAGGTAGCTCCGATAGCCGCTGCCGCACCAACCAAAGCACCTACAAGCGGTTTGTTCTTTTGCGTGGCAAAAACAGTGGCTCCTACCAAAGCTCCAGATGCTGCCCTGGTCAGCAATGATGGCAGAATAATACGATCGGAAGCCTGTGGCATTTTATCGCCGGCCAGTTCTGAAGCCGCGAAAACCTTTAAACCGGTGGCAACCCAATCGTTTTGCAAATAGCGCAAGGGGCTGTCGGCCAGTAAATGGGATGGTTTGTTGTGTAGCTGGTGGCTTATAAGTGCAGGAGCCGACATGGCACGCATTCCTGCTATAGCCCCCATGCCTATTGCTTGTAAAATAGTATTTTTCTCTGTTAGTATCATAGCTATGTTTTTTAGGGTATACGGAAACAGACGGAAAGCGCAACTAACATCTTTATTTTTATGCTACTATAAAAGTAACAGGTGCTACTGTTGTTAATAGGTTAACGTAAAGCTCCGGGTCTTCAGAAACCAACTGATCTTCCCTAACCTGCTTCAATACGGGTGCGAAGTAGAAGTAAGAGAGTTCTAGATATACTTTGCCCTTTGTTTTCTTTCAAGATCCTAAATTATGCTAATGAAAATGGCCTCCAGAAGGTTTTTCACCAGATAGGTGTCAAGGGTCAATAGGCCAAATTGTAAAGACAGGCTTTTAAATGTACTTCATTTCTGTGGCTTTGTGCACGAGGGCAGCCACGTTGTTCACCCTGAACTTCTGTAACAGGTTGCGCCGATGGCTCTCTACTGTAAGCGGACTTATAAAGATTTTATCTCCGATTTCTACAGAACTTAAACCTGCTGCCAGCAACGCCAGCACCTCCTTCTCTCGCTTGGTTATAACAGGCAGCTGGCCACTTTGGTGGCGGCTCAGTATTTCCTTCACACTTTCGCTTAAACCTGTTTCGCCCTGGTAAACCTGCTCTATGCAGGAAATAACTTCTTGTTGAGCGGCATTCTTCAGCAAGTAGCCTGCTGCTCCGGAACAAAGCATGCGTTTAATTATGCTGAACTCATTTATGTTGCTGATGGCGATAACCCGGACGTGCGGCTTTTTCTTTTTAATCAGGCTGCAGGCATCAATACCGTTAAGGCCTGGCAGGTTAATATCGAGCAACACAATATCCACAGCTGCCTTCTCTACATAAGCTATGGCAGCATCAGCATCAGAAAAAGTGGCCACCAGTTCTATCGTAGCCACATCTTTAAACATAAATGCGAACCCCTGCAGCACAACAGGATGGTCATCTACAAGCACGAGCTGTATTTTCTTATCTTCCACGGATCTAAAGCGGTATCTGGATATTAAAAGATGTTCCCTGGTTTGGCTGCGACAGAATTTCCAGGCTGCCGTTCAGCAACGCTACTCTGTTCCGGATGTTCGAAAGCCCTAAGCCCTGAGCAGGTGCGTCTGGTGACGTGGGCATGCCTTTCCCGTTATCTTCTACGGTCAGAAAAAACACCTCCTCCAGCTGGCTGCACTGTACAATAACCTCACTGGCACAGGCATGCTTTACAGCATTGGTTAACAACTCCTGCACAATACGGTAAATGGCTACCAACAAAGGTTTGGGATAGCTTTTTCCGATATCCAGTGGCTGAAAACGTACTGCAGTCTGGGGTGTATCCATAAACATACAAAGGTCAGCGAGTGCCGGCTCCAGTCCCATCAACAGCAGAGACTCGGGCATCAGATTACGCGATATTCTTCTCAGTTCATCAACAGAAAAATCTAATTGCTCCACCACCTCCAGCATGTCCGGTTTGTCTTTGGCCAGTACCTGTTCTTTGCTGCTCACAATAGCCGATAGCTTCAGTTTAATGCCAGCTAACAAACCACCTAAGCCATCGTGCAGGTCGCGGGCCATCCTGTTGCGCTCCTGCTCCTGCCCCCGCAATACGGCATCGTACTGCTTCAGGCGCTCACGCTGTTTCATAGATCGTAGCTCCTCCTGGTAGAGTTGCTCCTTTTGCACCATAAGTTTGCGGTTTCGCTCCACCAGCATCCAGGAAAAACAGGCAATAGTAAGCGCAAGCAGAAGCCCGCCGCCAAGGCCATAGGTCCACCAGCGGATATGGACGATTGCCAGTTCCTGCTTCTGGTTCTCGTCACGGAGCTTCAGTATTTCGTTCTGCTTTTCCACACTTTCGTACCTTTTCTCCAGATCAAGAATTTTAAGTGCCATATTTTCTTCCTGAAACGTATCTTTAGCCAGGGCATACACCTCCAGTTGCTTGTAAGCCTCCTGGTAATGCCCTAATTTGTACTCCACAAGGGCCAGTTCACGCTGTAAGAGCAAACGGTTGTGAGCAGTGTTGAGAGCGGCATACTGGTTGGCCTGCAGCAGGTATTTCTTAGCCTGGCTGTACTCCTCAAAGTCGCGGTAGGTGGCGTACAACTCAAAATAAATATCCTGGGTGGCATAACCATCTTTTAACGCCACTGCCCGCTCAAGTCCTTTCTGAAAGCTCCGGATTGCTTTGTCTTTTTGCCGGATGTGCCTGAAGTAAGTGCCTTGGGTTCTGTAGAAGGCAGCAGCAAGAGTAGAATGTGGCACGTATGTTAATTGTGTGGCTGCCTGTTGCAGGTTGGCCCAGGCCACATCATACTGTTTTAAAAACAAGGCATTTCTGCTCCGGTTTACCAGCACCTCCAGTTTATTCTCATACGCTCCCGGCAACTTAGAGAACGTAAGCAGCGCTTTCTGGTAATAAGTATCGGCTTTGTGGTAGTCCTGCACATTCATCAGCATCAGGCCGATATTGTGCAGATAATTACCGACCAATACACTATCGCCTGCCATTCTTGCATAAGGCAAGGCCCGGTTTATAGTGATGGTTAGATACTTGCTGGCGCTATCCTGCAGCTGTAGCAATATGCCATAGTTGTTCCAGGCTTTGCTCCGAATGGTGTAGGCTTGTGGTGTTTTTTCAGAGGACAAAAGTTTTTCGGCAGCCATGTACCCAGCTTTTGCCCTTTCGATGTGATGCGCAAAAATAATGTTGGAGGTAAAATGCTCTAACAAGGCTTTTTGATAATTGCCGGGCCTGCTGCCCATCAGTTTTTCTGCCCTCCGAACATAACTGAAAGCCCTGGTCGTATCCCGGTCGCTCCAAAAATTGCTCAGTTCCAGCAAATGGTCTATCTTGGCACTGTTAGTTGGTGCCGTCTCCAGGAGTTGTAGCAGGCTGTCTGTATACCGCACTTCACTTGCTTCCTGGCAATGTGCCGGAATCGCTACAACAAGTACCATCAAGAAGAATAGCCAGCGTCTCAATTAATATTCTTTTTCAGGTGTTCTCCTACGTTTATAAGTGCTTCGCCAGCTAACCAGACAAATTGCAAACAAAAGGTTATTTCCTGCTGCTTTCAGCATCCAGGTTTAGGTTATACGAACTAACGCTTCGCCAAATTAAAGATTACAAACTAACTGAAAGAATAACTTTTTACAGGCAAGTTTGTTTTGGCAGATAATCTGTTTTTACTGCAATAGTTGCTTACAAATTATTCTAATGAAAAAAGCCTCCGGAAGGTTTTTCATCAGAATTCCGTCAAGGGTTGAACATGGCAAAAAAGCTGAGCCAGCAGTAGAAAGATACTATTTTTAGTTGATGTTTTACGCAGCAACAGGAGAAGCAGCGCCTATGGCATTATAACGCCTTTCCGGTACTGTTTACCGCCACAACATAGCACCACTAGCTGTCTGCAGACTGTTGTTTCTATCTATCATGACCGGTATCACACCCTCACTGTCATTACTTACATTATATTTTTTCCCATCAGCCGGAATTATTTTCAAATACCAGATCGCTCCCATGGGGGCTACGGGTTTATAATCTGTGCCGATGAGCAAGTATTTTCCATCCGGAGAAAAAGTTGGGTAAGCTTCTTTTGAATTGCTTTCGGTTACCTGCACAAAATCACTCCCGTCTATATTCATCATATGGATATGATTCGTTACCCGAACAGCTATTTTTGTTCCCTGCTGGTTTACACCCATATCTCCCCAATCTTCAAAATTCATTTCCTTTACTAAACTGCCGCTGGTATAGGGCGGAGCTATCTTAATAATATAATTTTTATGTGTTAGAAGTATTCCGTTATCTGGCAACCACTGCACTTGCTCGCTACGGTCTAATTTCTCCCCGTTCACATCCTCCAGGTGAGCTACCACTGTCCCATCGGTTTTCAGTAACACGAGGCCTTCTCTAAAGGTTGGCATTACGGCAACCAGCGATTTATCTGGCGACAATTTACCGGAATTAAACGCACTGCCGCCATTAAGTGGTGTATACTCAAACTGGTTTGCAATGCTGCCATCACTCATTTTGCTCATCGTAAATGTCATAACATCTGAACTGATCTCGTTTTTACTGACAGTGAGCAATATTTCGTTGTCTCGCGAGATGTCCCAGTTGTTGCGCTTCGAGTTATAAGAGAGGAACTCTCGTTTTATAGCTGTTTCAGTGTTAAATGCCAAAGTCCCTTCGGTCGCCCAGTCAAAAAATAATGTTCCCTTTAGGTGGGTTGGATTAGTGGTAACCGGAGCAACGGCTGTATCGTCGTCATTAGAACAACCAAGAAGAAGTATAAAGAGCGGAAACAGAAGATAAATGAGGCTGTTTTTCATAGTTTTATTTTGTTGGTTCATGCAACAAAATTAGCTATCTCACAAAGGAGGCACAATCCACGAAAACCAGTATTTTTAAGTAGAGCAAGAGTCGGGAAGAGGTAAAAGCCTGAAGAGACAAAGTGACAAGGCCTTAATACAAATAAAAAAAGCGCACCAGAAGTGCGCTTTTGTGATCCCGCTGGGATTCGAACCCAGGACCCATACATTAAAAGTGTATTGCTCTACCAGCTGAGCTACAGAATCGGTACTAACTGTTTCCCTGAAAGGGAGTGCAAAAGTAATCTTTTTGCTTTACTATCAAAAATTAATTTTAACTTTTTTCAATCTTCTCTGAATCAGACATCAAAAGTGTAAGAAAGAAAAAGCCTTCTCCTTAAGAAAAGGCTTCTGCTCACATCGTGTGATCCCGCTGGGATTCGAACCCAGGACCCATACATTAAAAGTGTATTGCTCTACCAGCTGAGCTACAGAATCTTTTTACTAATTTGCATTCTCATTGGGCGTCTCCCTGAATTGCGATGCAAAATTAACAGCAATCTGAATAAATGCAAAGTCTTTGGTTCAAAATATCCCTATTTTTAATTCTTTTTTTGGGCTTCGGTGCCGAACCCACTTACAGTCAACCATATAAATTCTCACTTGATCGTGCAGATTCTCTCTTCCAAAAGCAGGAATATACCGATGCCCTCACTATTTACGAGCAGATACTGGAGCAGGAGCAACATTACTCCCCACAAATGCTACTTAAAATGGCTTACATAAAGGAGGGTTTGCGCGACTACACCAGCGCCATGTATTACCTGCATCTGTTTTATGTAAAGCAACCGAGCCGTTCCGTCCTGAAAAAAATGGAAGAGCTGGCGCACGCGCACCGCTTAACCGGCTACGAATACAGCGACCTGCATTTTTTTAAAACACAGTTCAGCAAACATTACATGCGTATGCTCGAGCTGATGCTAATTGCAGCAGTCGTGACCGTTACGATTATGTTCCTGAGCTGGCGCAAAGGCCGCAGGTTCAGCAACACCTTTAAAATTGGCTTTACGCTGTACCTGCTGTTTATTCTCTACTATGTAAATTTCCTGAACCTCGGAGATGCCGGCATTATAAAAAACAACCATGTGGCTATTATGTCGGCACCTTCTGCTGGCTCAGCCTGGCTGGCTACTGCCTCACAAGGCCACAAAGTGCCGATTAGAGGGGAACAGGACATTTGGTATGAAATCCGGTGGAAAGGAGAAGTGGCTTACATCCGGAAGACCAACATTCTGGAGCTGCCTTAAAGTGGACACAGGTAGCAAATCATAGGACACAAGACCTTCTTTAGTAGTTAAGGATTAGAACTTAACTGCTAAAGAAGGTCTGTTATCGGGGCCATCCCTTCACCTTCAAATCAACAATTTAACAGTTAAACCATTTAACCATTAGCAAATCAGAAGCGGATTATTCAAATGAAAATGGCCTTCCGAAGGCATTTTAGGCTTTTGCTCCTCAAGGGTCAAAGCACCATCTCCCGCTGCTTCTGAAGGCAAAATAAAAGCCAGAGAAAAATTGTGGCATCTTCTCTGGCTTTACCTCAAATTTTCGAAAAGCTATTTTTTCTTCAGCGGAGAATCTTTTTCTTTCGCCATAACATTGTACACCAGCTTATCGGCCAGGCTCGGGAAAAGCTTGTTCACCCACACCGCCATCTTCCCCTGTAGTGTCATGACAAGGTCGCGTTTGCGTTGCTGCGTTGCTTTTAGAATCCGGTCGGCCACCTCTTCGGCGCTCATCATTTTTTCTTCTTCGCGCGGTGTCTCGCCCTGCTGCTGCCCGTTGGCGGCCAGGGCCGAGTTACGAATATTGGAGGCCGTAAATCCTGGGCAGGCGATCAGCACATGTACCCCCGAGTGCAACAGCTCCGTGCGCAGTGTCTCCAGGAAGCCGTGCATGGCAAACTTGGAGGCGGAGTAACCGGTGCGGGCAGGCAACCCACGATAGCCGGCTATAGACGAAATACCAATGATAGACCCTTTCGCAGCCTGAATATAGGGTAAAGCGAATTTGGTGGAGTACACGGTGCCCCAGAAGTTAATGTCCATCACTTTCCGGATCACGTCCAGGTCCAGGTCCTGGAACAGTGCCCGCATGGAGATACCAGCATTGTTGATGAGCACATCGAGCTTGCCGAATCTGGCCACTGTTTCGGCTACCATACGTTCGCACTCCTGCTCTACCGCCACATCGGCTTTAATGGCAATGGTCTCAATGCCAGCGGCTTCAAGTTCCTGCGCCGTTTCCTGAAGCCGCTTTTCATCTCTTCCCGAAAAGGCTACCTTCGCTCCTGCCCTGCCAAACGCAAAGGCACAGGCTTTGCCAATGCCGGAGGTGCCGCCTGTTACAAGTATTACTTTATTTTTCATTCAGACCAAAATTTAACAGCAGTTAAACCTGCTTCTGCAAAGTTATTATTTATGCTGAAAGGAACAGTGAAAGCCCCTTGCTTCCTTTCAATCTACCTCACCCATTCAGCAGCAGCAGGCACCTGGCAGTTCCCTTCATACAGTAATTGGACCTATATATAGACAGTGACAGTTCTTGCTGGAATTTGAGCTCATATTATTTTCATTTCACCCAAAAGATAAAAAAAGTCTTGTGTCGTGATACTTGTGTCCTTTTTTAAGGAGCAATACCATTTCGGATTCCGATAAATTATGTCGCCGTCTATAATTCTGCCTTCCAAAGCTGCTGTTGCTCCAATCATTTCCAAATCATCATATCTCCAAATTTTCAAATCTTAAACACTCCTCCCAAATTTTCCCTAATTTTGCACCATCGTGAGAAAACAGAAGAAAAAGCAGAAGTTCGAACTCATCGAACAGATCCGGATAGAGGAAATGGTGGCGGAAGGCAAGTGCCTGGCGCGCCACAACAATATGGTGATCTTTGTAGGCGGCGTGGCTCCCGGCGACGTGGTGGACATTCAGGTTACCAAAAAGAAGAAAAGCTTTATGGAAGGCCGTGCTGTGCAGTTTCATAGCTACTCCGACTTGCGTGTGGAGCCGTTTTGCGAGCACTTTGGCGTGTGCGGCGGCTGCAAGTGGCAACACCTCAGCTACGACACGCAACTACATTACAAGCAAAAGCAGGTGCAGGATAACCTGGAGCGTATTGGTAAAGTTACTCTCCCGCCCTTCGACCCGATTCTGGGCAACGACAGAGACAGGTATTACCGCAATAAACTCGAGTTTACTTTCTCCTGGAATGGCTGGCTCACCAACGAACAGATAAACTCAGGCCAGGAATTTGAGCGCCGCGCACTCGGCTTTCACATACCAGGGCGCTTCGATAAGATTCTCGACATCAAGCGCTGCTACCTGCAGCCCGACCCGTCTAACGCTATCCGGCTGGCGGTGCGCGACTATGCACTGGCGCTGGACCTGCCGTTTTACGATGCCGTGAAGCAGGAAGGTTTCTGGCGCAACCTGGTTATTCGAACTGCCAACACTGGCGACCTGATGGTGCTACTGCTCGTGAAATGGGACGAACCGGAGGTTATCTCTGGCGTGCTGGACATGCTGCATGAGCGTTTCCCTGAAATTACCTCACTGCAGTATGTCGTGAACCCTAAGCTCAACGATACTTACCACGACCAGGAAGTAATCTGCTACAAAGGCTCTCCCTATATTCATGAAGACATGGAAGGTATCCGCTTCCGCGTTGGCCCGAAATCGTTTTACCAGACAAACTCGGAGCAGGCGTATGAACTTTATAGGTTAACCCGCGAGTTTGCCGGCCTCACCGGCAGCGAACTGGTATACGACCTCTACACTGGTGCCGGCACCATCGCTAACTTTGTGGCAAAACAATGCCGCCAAGTTATAGGCATTGAGTATGTTCCCAGTGCCATAGAAGATGCCAGGATCAATTCAGAAATCAACAGCATCACCAACACTACGTTTTATGCCGGCGACATGAAAGACATTCTGTCGGATGAGCTGATTGCGCGCCATGGCCGGCCCGATGTGGTAATTACAGACCCGCCGCGCGCCGGTATGCACCCCGATGTGGTAGAGAAACTGCTGCAGGTACATGCCGACCGCATTGTGTATGTAAGCTGCAACCCGGCCACACAAGCCCGCGACCTGGAGCTGCTCTCCGACAAATACGACGTACTACGCGTACAACCCGTAGACATGTTCCCGCAGACACACCACGTAGAAAATATTGTGTTGCTGAAAGCTAAACCGTTTACTAGTTAAGAGTAAAAAGTTATGAGTTTAGAGTTAGTAGTAGCAACATCGTCATCCTGGAAAGAATCATGTAGGCGAGAAGCGCGTAAACAAGGTGGAAAATATAACCTTCTAATTCTTTCGCGCAGTAACTCCTTATTTTAGCAGCCCCTGTAGTACATCGGGGATACAAAAGTCTAGCATCTAACATCTACAATCTATTGTCTAAAAAACATGGAAAACGATCCGGAATTAAATGGAAAATACCTTGGCACCATCACCCAGAATTTTGTGTTGGTGGCCGAAACGTTGCGAGAGGCTTCGTACCAGGTGCGTAAACGCCAGATATCCAAGTACCCGATTTTTGTGTTTAGCCGCACCCAGGTGCCGGTAGGTTCTTTGTTTCTGGCCAAGGAGGAACTGGCGCTGGAGTGGGATATTTCAGCTTCTTACCTCGAAGACTTTGTGCAACGAAAGCTCGTGGCCGAAGATAAAATAGAAGATTTTACTGCCGCCTACAGAGACCCGGACGAGTTCTGCTGCCTGTTTGTGGTAGACGAAGATTTTACAAATTTTGTATTTATTCCTTTCCCGGAAGATTAAGTTTTCAGAGAATCTTTTCATAACTCGCACCAACTGTTTACCCTTGGCAGTTGGTGCCTACTATTACCTCTGGAAGGCCATTTTCATTAGAATAATTTTTCGCAGGAACCTTCACTTGCCAATTCCGGCGTTCTCCTGTAATAGCTGACAGATTCTCCCCCCTTTTCTAATCACCTCCTGCCAACATTTCTGCTTTTTTGCAAGCGACCAGGTAGGCTTCCTCATTCCTCATAACGTATTCGACCTGTTGCAAGTAATACTATGAATTTAGAATGCCCGAACTTGCTTCTAATTGCCTACACTACCTCCAGGCACCTAAATTATTATGGTTAGCATCTGCTCCAACAGGAGCAGATATAAAGCCTAGTTTACAGTATTTTGCGTCCTTCTGATTTTAGTGCCCAGCCTGTAAAGGCTATCCAACATGACAGGTCAGACATGAAGCTTTAAGAATGTTGGGAACAACTAATGAAAAGTTTCCTGAAGCTTGCATGGCAGATAATATTCTGATCTTTTTATGGATGCAAAAGCACGTAAGGAGTCCCTTAATTCCCGATCATTTCTTCTGTAAACTGATGTTATTTTCTTTCAAAAATGATTTATATATAAATTCTCAATTTACCTGTATTAACCAAATTCTATTCTTTCAATCTGTGGAAATTGCAGTTTTTCCAGGAGAAAATTCTGATTTAAGATAATTTTGTATAATGATTTGCCAACATTATATACTAACAAACGATGTTTAGTTTTTACATTTATGAATTGAAAAATAACAAATGATTGTTACTAGTTCCAAATGCATACTTCTATCAGTAAGAATAATAAAGTATACAATTAAGTAGCTAATTCAAGCTATTCAGATTATGATAGAAAGCGCCAAACTTTGTTCGCAGCACATGCAGCATTTTTAAACTTATTATCTAGTAAAAACAATTAAAACCCATTGCCTATAACCACCCGAATCTAACTCCTATAATAACTCATTTCTGTGAGTGATAACTGGCAGAAATGAGTTACTGTAAACTACAAAATTTGATACTCATCCAATGAGTAACACAGGACTCCTGTTTCTAATAAATTATATGAACCAAAATTTTACAACAAATGCAGACACAATTTAAGAGCCATGTCTTTTTAAGACAGTTAAGGCGCACAACCTTGTTACAGGCAGCCCTCTCCTTTGGGTTGCTAACAGGTGCACATGCCTACAGTTATGATATTGGCGCAAATTCGTTTGTACCAATTAAGGAAGGAAAAATTGCGCTAGCTACCTCCCTCCAGCAAGCTCAGACGAACACTATTACTGGTACTGTAACTGATGCAAGTGGTGCTCCACTACCGGGTGTTACAGTAATTGAGAAAGGCACTCCCAACGCTGCTTTAACTGATGCGGAAGGAAAATTCTCTTTAACTGTAAAGGATCCCAAAGCTGTATTATTGTTTTCATTTCTGGGATTTGAGAAACAAGAAGTTGCTTTAAACGGCAGAGCGACTATAGCTGTTACATTGGGTGCGGCAGATAACCAACTAAAGCAGGTGGAAGTTATAGCAACAGGCTATGGTGGTACGACTACAAGAGGTGCGACTACCGGAGCAATAGATGCTATCAGAGCTGAAGAAATAGAAGATTTACCTTTAGGTAATTTGGGCGCTGCCTTAACAGGTCGTGTACTGGGGCTAGGTGTAAGTGGTGGTACAGCGCGGCCTGGGTCACAAGCAAACTTAACTGTACGGGCTCCGGTGTCTATTAGCAACAGTCCTAATACGAGTCCTTTGTATGTAATTGATGATATGATTCAGGTTACCTCACAAGGTGCGCCGGATGCTACCTTTTTTAACACCCTGGACCCTTCTGAAATTGAGAGTATATCAATTCTAAAAGACGCTTCTGCTGCTATGTATGGCTCCAGAGCAGCTAATGGTGTAATTATAGTTACTACCAAACGTGGCAAGTTAGGACCTCCGCGGATTACCTACAGCGGCTCTTATGCAGTTAACGACGAGGCTTACAGAACTAAAATGTTAAGCGCATACGAAACAGGTCAGTATATAAATATATTAAATGGTCCTAATGGGGCTAACAGACCCATTGCAGATAACCGCTACTTTTTTGGAGAGGATGAGCTGGAACATTTCAGAACAATTAACCACGATTGGTTAGATGCCGCCTGGAAACCATCTTATAACATGCGACATACACTCAATGTAAGTGGTGGGGCTAATAAAGCTACTTATTTTGCCAACATAGCTTATTATACGCAAGACGGTAACATCGGGAAATTAGACTACAACAAATGGACATTTAGAGCTGGAGCCGATGTAAATGTAACAGCAGGATTAAAGGCTGGTTTACAAATTTCCGGCAACTACCAGAACTCTCATACCATGAACAGCAAGATTGGTGGAGAAAACATTGAGAACGATTACCGCAACCTGCTTAGAGCGCCGCGTTACGTACCCATGTACATGGATGGTTTGCCTGTGAGGTTACCCGGTAGCGGTAATAACTTATCGGCCTATCATTTCTTTGAAATGAATAATAATGATAATTACCGTGACATTAGTGGCCAGGGCACTATGTTAAATATTTATGCGGAATACGAAATGCCATTTCTGAAAGGTCTAAAAGCCAGGGGTACTTATGCCAGGAACATGACAAATGAGAGAAGTGCCATGATCGGAAGCCAGTACTTTTTATACAATTTTACCCAAACCGGCTCCCGCGGACATATTTACGAAGGGGCCACTAACCCGGTAGCCACCAGGTTCACCAACGATAACCGTGTTCGTTTTGCAAATAATACGGCTTCATCAAATCAAATCAACTTTTCTCTTAGCTACAACCAGCAGTTCGGAAAACACTCTATCAG
The DNA here is from genome assembly GCF_008017455.1 of Pontibacter qinzhouensis. GTDB lineage: Bacteria > Bacteroidota > Bacteroidia > Cytophagales > Hymenobacteraceae > Pontibacter > Pontibacter qinzhouensis. The sequence goes on from NZ_VRTY01000013.1 coordinate 17,558, forward strand.
CGCTTTTGCTACCGCAGAGCGTGCCGAGTCAGAATCATGGATGGAAGATGTTTGGAAAGAAGACCCGGTGCTAGGAACTAATGGCCAATTTAATACGGCTTTTGGTGCTATAGATGGGCGAACCAACGGATACGAATCCGGTACATTAGGGTACATTGGCCGCGTTAACTACAACTACGATGGCAAGTACCTGGCAGACTTCTTATTCCGAAGCGATGCTTCTACAAAATTTGCTCCTGCAAATTATTGGGGTAAGTTTTACTCATTGGGTACAGGTTGGGTAATTTCAGAAGAAAATTTCTTTCGTTCTGAAGCAGTTAACCTACTTAAAATACGCTATTCAGTAGGCTTAATTGGGAAAGATGATACCAATCCTTGGCAATGGCGCCAGCGCTACACCTTTCAGGGAGGCAAAGCCCCTGTTTTTGGCGACAATGATCCAAAAGGTACCGGTATAAAAATGGAAGTAACGCCAAACCCGGATGCCAAATGGACCGACGAGTTTAATCAAAATTTTGGTATAGATGCCAGCTTCCTGAACTCCCGTCTTTCGCTTACACTCGAAGGTTTTTATAATAGAGCTACTGACATGTTCAGGAGTGTTAGCAGTAATATACCGGTAACTGAAGGAGGCACACCAGCTGCACGTAATTTTGCTGCTATAAATACTTATGGAACGGAAGTAAGTGTAGGATGGAATGCTACTATAGGCAATGACTTCAGATATGGTATTGACACACGATTTGCCTGGTATGACAACAAGGTACTTAAACATGACTTTAACGAAACTGATTTACTTTACCCCTGGAGAGGACCACGACCTGGAGAATCTCTTGATATAGGCACTTGGGGATACGACCACCTGGGCATGTTCCGAAACCAGGAAGAAATTGCAGCTTATGTGCAGGAGTACAACGTAACCCAAGTATTTGGCCAGCCTGTAGCCAACTTACGACCTGGCATGCTTTACTACCGTGATGTTCGAGGGCCGCTGCAAAGTGACGGAACCTTTGCAGAACCAGATGGTATTATAGATGATAATGACCAGATTCGATTATTAAGAAGAGCTTCTAGTAATTATAATTTTGGTATAACACTAAAAGCCGGTTATAAAGGCTTTAGTTTCGATGCAGTTTTAGTAGGTTCTTTCGGTGGTTGGAGTGAGATAGATGGCAGAAGTGCGATACAAGGCGACATCAGCAATTTATTCCAAAACGCTCCTGGATACTGGAACGACATTTATGATCCGGAATTAAATCCAACAGGTAGCTTACCAAACCCTTTTCATACTGCTATTAGCACAACGCCTACTTCTGCATTCTGGCGTGTAAGCGCATTCAGAATACGTATGGGCAACTTTAACTTAAATTATAGCTTACCGAAGAATGTGGCTTCAGCGCTGCATGTGCAAGGAGCCCGCATTGTACTTACAAGCATCAATCCTATTAATTTTTATAATCCATATACCTACAGAAACAGCGAGGGAGCCTGGGATAATTACCCGGTATTAAGAACCTATTCTTTGGGTATAAACCTTACACTTTAATTCATTGTTGGCTAACTATTATTATGAAAAAATATAATATTATACACGCGCTCATTTTTTGCATGCTTGCTCTTGCCAGCTGTAAAGACGATTTTTTACAGGAAAAAAGAGACTTGACAGGGATTAATGAGCAGGTATTTGAGCAACCCGTAACGGCGCAAGCTTATGTAGATTATATCTACTTTATGTTTCAGCCTGATAATAACGGGCAACCATTTATTCACGACCAGACAGGAGTTAGAGGTCAGTTTACGGATATGTATACTAAAACTACTGAGGAAATGGCCGGTGAAACGGACATTAATAGGTTGTGGGGTGCCATTGCTATTAATCAGAACCATGCGCTTCAGTACTTCGGGGAAAGAGTACAGGGAACGGGTACTCAGAATAACACCTGGACGAGGCTGCGGCAAATTAATCTCTTTTTGGATGAAATAGATAAACATGGACTTACGCCCGAAATTACCAACCCGTTAAAAGGGCAAGTGCTGTTCTGGAGAGCGTACCAGTACTTTGAGCTGCTCAAGCTCTATGGTGGTGTCCCGATCGTTTTAACTGCTCAAAGCCCCTACCTTGGAGAAGGTAATAATCCGAACGCTTTGCCTCGTAATTCATCCTCCGAAACATTAGAACAGATTATTAAAGATTTGGATGATGCGCAGACTATGCTACCGGATGCCTGGCCTAGCAATGGTTGGGGCAGAATAACGAAAGGAGCCGCTGCAGCCTACAAAGGTAGGGTGCTGCTAACATGGGCAAGCCCGCTGTTTAACCGCACGGATGATATGCAACGCTGGGAAAGAGCGTATGTTGCCAACATGGAGGCAAAGGAGATGCTGGAAGTAGCTGGTAAAAGTTTGTTCAAACAAGGCAACCTTGCCACCGGACAGGCTTGGGAAAATATGTGGTTTGTGCAGAGCAATAACCCTGAGGCTGTAATAGTATATAATTATAATAACTTAACATCAGACCTTACCAGAAGGAACAATGGTCACGAGCAAGCTGCCCGCCCAAGAGAAATACTTGGAGGTGGTTCTATTTCACCAACAAAGCAGATGGTAGATGCTTTCCCGATGAAAGACGGCAAAATGATGGGAGATCCTACTTCTGCTTACACCTACGATGAAAAGAAGTTTTATAAAAACAGAGATCCGCGCTTTTATAAAACTTTTGCATACAATGGTTCCTTATGGCCATACAGTGGCAACCCTAATTATAGAACATGGACTTACTCCTGGTTTAGTACTGCAGCCCGAGCTAATACACTAGAGCCGGACCGTTATACAGAAACCAACCCGAACAGTTCCGGAATTTACTTACGCAAAGCTACTAACCCGGCGGCAAATAATGCTAATGGCAACTTTGCCCTCAGCACGACCGACTATATGGAAATGCGATTTGCCGAAGTTGTTTTGAACCTGGCCGAGGCTGCTATTGGTACCAACCGTTTAGCGGAAGGTTTAGAAGGAATTAAACAGATACGAGAACGGGCAGGCATCGAAAATCAAGATGGTGCTTACGGTTTAAGTGGTGCTATGGCCAGCCGCGATCAAATGTTTGCTGCAGTGTTGCACGAAAGGCAAATTGAATTTGCCTATGAAGGTAAAAGGTTCTGGGACTTAAGACGCTGGATGTTATTCGACAATTACCCGGGAGTAAATACTTTGGCGCGATTAGGAATGAAACCATTAAACGGTACCCGACGAACAGGTTATTGGATTTATGTAAAAAAAGCAGATGGCACACCACATGTAGGTACAACTAATCCGTTAGTAGTAACTGGCACCGGTGCTCCTGTTATAGATCGCCAGCCAGCTGCCTATCCTGCAGGTATTTCAAACCAAGACGAATACCTTGATTACCTCTATGACAACCACTTTGTTGTGAAAGAAAGAGATAATTTAGACCCTACAAACAACAACTGGAAGTTTACCTGGTACGATGAATACTATTTCTTCGGAATTCACCAAAATATTTTAACTTCTTCTCCCCACCTTCAACAAACAAAAGGTTGGCCAGCTTTAACCGGAAATACTGATTTTGATCCTCTGAGGTAACACAAATCCTCACTTGTGGAAGCATAGCAATGGGCAATATCTTGAGGAGCTAAACCTCCAACAGGTAGTTGCCCATTGTTTTACAGAACATGTTCTACCTGATAAAAAAATAAATAATTACCGCTATTAATCTTCTTGGCTAACGTGGCATGTAAAACTGCTAAAAAACACTAAGCTTGAAAATTCAATTCTAAACAAGATTGATAAGGAACGTGGGGAACCGCATACAATAGCTGCCCCACAACTTTACATTATAGATCTTGCTCCTTTTCAGTTTTGCGGTAATTGCAGTAGAGGTTCTACCTGCTCAGCACAAAAATAAATTAGTACAGAAATTCAAAAAACTGATGAATAAACAGAATTGGCACTCGAACGGCTTTGCACTTATGATGGGACTGATGCTCCTATTAACAGTACCTGCTTTGGCGCAAGACAAACAGAAGGCGAAAGAAGAGGAAGCCGCCTACACTGAAGTGGTAAAGGAGCGCGCTGAAAAAATAGTAGTTACTTTGGGAGTTACTGACCCATCCCAGGGCATTCGTGTACGGGATATTATAGCGCAGCAGTACCGCAACCTGCGAGACATCCAGGGCAGCCGTGACGCCGAAATCGAAAAAGCAAAAAAAAAAGCTGGCGATAACAAAGAGGCCACCGCTAAACGCACAAAAGCAATAGAACAGAAGACCGATGCCAAAATAGCCAGACTGCACACCAAATACTTGTCAAGGCTGTCTGCTGAACTTTCTGCTGAGCAGGTAGAGCAGGTGAAAGATGGGATGACCTATAATGTTGTTCCTATCACCTACCGCAACTATTTGTTGATGCTGCCCTATTTATCCGGTGAGCAACAGGAGACGATCAAATCCTTCCTAGTGGAGGCAAGGGAATACGCCATGGATGGTGGATCATCCAAAGAAAAGCATGCATGGTTTGGAAATTACAAAGGCAAAATAACAAACTATCTAGCCGCGCAGGGGTTCGATCTGAAGAAAGAAGGAGCCAACTGGGCCGAGCGCAGGAATACAAATTCAGATGTCTTGGAAATTGCCCAATCCAATCGTGTTGCCGGAACATTGCGCCTTACAGACGACATTCAGAAAGAACATGTGCGGAATTTGATTGCCCTTCAGTATCAACGGGTACAGGAGATTCAAGAGGAAAGGGATGCTAAAATGGATGCCACAACCCAGCTTCCGAAAAGCAAGGAGGAAAGGGATAAAGAAGCTGCTGATATTTGGGCTAAGTATCAGGTTTACTTTGCTAGCCAACGTAATTTATTTTTTCAGACTCTTTCCGCTTTTATTGACTCCAGTCAGGTTGAAACCGTGAAAAATGAGATGACAGATAACAGGCTGCAGGAGGAGTATTCGCATTTTTTGGCTCTATTACCTGGCCTCAAAGATGACCAGAAGAAGCAGGTTTATAGTTACCTGCTGGAAGCGCGGGACAATGCCATGAATGTGTTAGACGAGAAGGGCAGACTTAATTGGTTCATAAAGTTCAGGGGAAGAGCGAACAACTATTTATCTAGAGAGGGATACAACCTGCGGAAGGCTACGGAGGATCTGGAAAAAAGGCTTTTTGTAGAAAGGGAAGGGCAGCAATAAAGCAATCGAAGAAGCAGCACACCTCACAATTGTCAATAGCCGTATCAGCCCTACAAACAACATAATTGATTATTCTATATGTTTTTTACATTTCCGGGGATACCATGTTAAGCGTAAATGTTGCCCGGTTTAGATGGCTTTATTATACACAGGTAAAATTTATAAACTAATGGAACATTCTGTTAAGAATTAAACGAAAATGAAAAGATCCTACCAAATTGCCACCGCGAGCTTGCTTTTACTTGCTTCTTTATTTCCAGGTGTAGACGCAAATGCGCAGAAAGGCAAGATTGCCGCCGGGCAATCTGAACCCGGACAAATACCTCCACACCCACCGCGATTGCCCGAAGCTGCTATTCCTGCATTTCCAGGAGCATGGGGAGGAGGCATGTTTACCACCGGAGGGCGCGGAGGCAAAGTTATTGCCGTCACAAATCTCAACGACAGCGGTTCGGGTAGCCTGCGTGCTGCATTAGAAACAAAAGGGCCACGTATTATTGTATTTCGTGTGGCTGGCACGCTCAAAGTCAATGGAGATCTTAATATCGATCATCCTGACATCACCATTGCAGGCCAGTCCGCTCCGGGCGATGGTATTTGTATTGCCGGTACACTAAATATCAACACGCACAATGTGATCATCCGCCACCTGCGTGTGCGCCGTGGCATTCCTTCCGGAGGACAAGGGGATGATAATATAGGAGGGAATCCGCACCATCATATCATCATCGACCATTGTTCTACAAGCTGGGGAATGGACGAAAACATTTCGCTTTACCGGCACATGAGACCATCGCTGGACGGCAGCACGCGAATAAAAGATCCCGCAGAGCATATTACCGTTCAATGGACTATTTCCAGCGAAGCGCTCGATGCCAGAGGCCATGCTTTCGGTGGCACCTGGGGAGGAAACCCCTCTACCTTCCATCACAACCTCTTCGCCAGCAACACGGCTCGGAATCCATCGATAGGTATGTCAGGGCCATTTGATTTCCGCTACAATGTTGTTTTCAACTGGCAGCACCGTTCAATAGATGGTGGAGACGAAACTTCTATGGTCAATCTCATCAACAATTATTTCAAACCGGGGCCTGCTACAAATGAAAATATGCGCGCGGTCTTTGCCCGCATCGAAGAACGTAGTATGTACTCTCCCGGTAGTGCATGGGCCGAAGGTGACTGGTACGCTAAAGCAGCCAACCGCCCAGGCAAATGGTATGCTGCCGGCAATACGATGCACGACAACAAAGATGTAACCAACAACAACTGGGCTGGTATGCGCGGACCCGAGAACCTCGCCCGTGTGAATACCCCGTTCGAAGGATGGCCAGTGGCACCACACCAGACAGCCGAAGTCGCTTTTGAGTCTGTATTAGCGAAGGCCGGAGCTACTTTACCCAAACGTGATGCTGTGGACACCCGGGTTACAGAAATGGTGCGCACTGGAAAACCGATGACTAAAACCGGTATCATTAAAGACGTATCCGAAGTCGGAGGTTATCCAAACCTGACATACGATCCTGGCAAGGTACCTGTTGATAGCGATGGCGATGGCATGCCTGACGATTGGGAAATCAAATACAAGCTTGATCCTAAAAATCCCAAAGATGGCGCGATAGATTCTGACGGCGATGGATATACCAATGTTGAAGAATACCTGAATGGTACTAATCCTCAGGAAAAAATCAATTACCGCAATCTCGGCAACAACGTCGATACGATTAGTTAAGCACCTTACTTTGAAAAAATCAGAGTCCAGAAATTCTTGAAGAAGAATGTTCTGAATTAGACAGCTTAGCAAGCTCAATCTCAAAAAGAGGTTGGGCTTTGCCTTAAGATACAACCCTGTCATTACCAAGAACCAAGAAATGTATCATGCTGCGGGGCATCCGCCCGACTAACCACGCCTTAGCGGCCTCAATTAGTTTCATATAGTTCTGCGGATACAGGTCTCTCATATTCTTATGATGGATCGTTATTATGTTCTGCAAAGTGTGTTTCAACCATTGCAGCAACAGCTAAGCCTGCACCGGAAGGCATTTTTTATTAGAATAATTGGCAAGATTAAACAAAAATCAGAAAAGAATTCCTCAGCAAAAAGTTCGCTTCTAATTCAAAAAACCTTACTGATCCTTCCATCCTAAAAATCCTTGAGGTAAGGGCTTACTTAAAATTTCAGACAAAAAATATCTCGGCAAAAGCAGCAGCAGAAGATGTATCCGGAGGCCGGTTTCTACTAAAATAATTCGGAATTCTAATCAATTGCATCTTCTTATCCTAATCCGACAAGACTTACTTGAATGTATTTAATCATGATAAAAAGTGTCTGATTTCACAGTCGGCAAAAAAGCGTATCGAAGCCTATCTGCTTGTTCTTTTGCAGTTAGGTAGCTTGATTAAACCAGGCAGTTATTTTTAACTGATGACTTAGTAAGTACAAGACGGCATGAAATAGATTCTTCGACAATCGAAAACCTCCGCCCCCAGCTCAGAATGACTGTGAAAATCTCTCAAAATTGCATGGTCCTTACCTCCCACCACCAAGCAAATCTCAAAAAGAATTCCGATTTTTGAGGTGTGATGCCAACTTCAGACCTGTTCCAGAACCTGCCCGACCTGCCCGTAAAAGAAGCCCTGTCCCGGCTGCTGCAGGCGCTCGACACCACCGAACGTGCTGTGCTCGAAGCGCCTCCGGGTGCCGGTAAAACCACCCTGGTGCCGCTGGCCCTGCTGGAGTCGGCTTGGCGAAACGATGGAAAAATACTGGTGCTGGAGCCACGAAGGCTGGCTGCCAGAGCCGCGGCACAACGCATGGCCGACTTGCTAAATGAACCGGTTGGTCAAACAGTAGGCTATTGGGTTCGTATGGAACGTGCCGTTTCTAAAAAGACCAGAATCGAAGTCGTAACCGAAGGCATCCTGACGCGCCTGCTGCAGGAAGACCCGGCACTGGAAGGTGTTGCCGCCATCATTTTCGATGAATTTCATGAGCGGAGCCTGCACGCCGACTTGGGTTTGGCCCTGGCCCTCGATGCGCAGGCCGTATTGCGCCCCGACCTGCGCCTGCTCGTTATGAGCGCCACGCTCGATGCCGCCGCCATTGGCAACTGGCTAGAAGCACCCGTTATCCGGAGCGAGGGGCGCCTTTACCCGGTCGAAACGCAATACCTCTCTCCTGCCGAAGTGGCTGCTGCCGGCACAAGACCTGCCCAACGCCTGACCAACCTGGTACCGAAAGCCATCAGGCAAGCACTAGCAAAAGAACAGGAAGGCGATATCTTAGTCTTTTTACCGGGAATGGGCGAAATGCGCCGGGTGGCAGAGCAGCTGGAAGAAAAATTACCGACCAACACCGATCTGCACCTGCTGCACGGCGACCTGAGCCTCTCGAAACAGTTAGCTGCCATACAACCGGCCCCTAAAGGCAGACGCAAAATCGTATTGGCTACCAGCATTGCTGAAACAAGCTTAACCATAGAAGGTGTAAAAGTTGTAATTGATGGCGGCTTTGCCCGTGCGCCTAAATTTATGCCTCGCACCAGCCTCACCACGCTTGTTACAGAACCTGTCTCGCAGGCGGCTGCCGACCAGCGTCGTGGCCGTGCCGGGCGTTTGGGGCCCGGTGTCTGCTACCGCCTCTGGACACTGGCCGACCAGCAGCAGCTGCCGCTCCGGCAAGACCCCGAAATCTGCGAAGCCGACCTGAGCAGCCTGGCCCTGGAACTGGCACTCTGGGGAGCAAAAGAGGCATCGGACCTGAAGTGGCTCGACACACCGCCTGCAGCTGCCATGGCGCTGGCACAAGACCTGCTGCGCCGCCTCGAAGCCATTGACACGATTGGCAACCCCACGGCACATGGCAAAGCGCTGGCTTCGCTGGGCTTGCACCCGCGCCTGGGCCACCTGGTTATGCGCGGGCACGAACTTGGCTTCGGTACCACCGCCTGTAACCTGGCTGCCTTGCTCTCGGAACGCGATGTTCTAAAACCCATGGATTTTTCAAACGTAAACGGCCTACCGGACCTACACCTGCGCCTGGAGCTACTGGCAGGTAAGCGACCGCATACACCAGGCTTCACGGCGGATGAGAACACGCTACGGCGGGTGCGGGAGCAGGCACGTAATCTGCGTCAGCGCATGCGCCTGCCGGATAGCCCGTCGCAGCCGGAGGCGGTAGGGCTCCTCACCGCCCTAGCCTACCCCGACAGGTTGGCACAACGGGAATCATCCGGGCGTTTGCGGCTTATAACTGGTCAGCGGGCTGCTTTGCCAACAGAGCTCTTTGCCGAAGAAACTTTTTACGCCGTGGCGCACCTCGACCTAAGCAGGCAGCCACGTGTGCTGCTGGCTGCCCCTGTTGCCAAAGCCGACATCCTGACCCATTTCGCGCAGCAACTGGAGAAGCTGCAGGAAGTCCGTTGGGATGCTGCCACAGAACGGGTGGTTGCCAGGCAGTTTACCCGATTAGGTGCCTTGGTTTTAGAAGAAACTGCCCTCGCTCAACCAGACCAGGAACTGGTGGCAATAGCATTGCTGCAAGCCCTGCTGGAAAAAGGAATTGATCGGCTACCCTGGTCGGAGCTGGCAAAAAATACCCGACAGCGGCTGGCTTTCCTGCACCAGCTGGCACCGGAGCATTGGCCCGATGTATCGGAAGCAGCTTTGGTGGTTTCTGCTGAGGACTGGCTTCTGCCGCACCTGCTGGGCCTGCGCTCGCTGGAGCAGGTGGCAAGACTAGATTTTAATGAGATGCTGCTGGCTGATTTATCTTGGGAGCAGCGGCAGGAAATGGACCGGCTTGCGCCATCGCACCTGCAGGTGCCCAGCGGCTCCCGCATCGCCCTCGACTATTCTGATGTTACCACGCCAGTGCTGGCGGTGCGCCTGCAGGAAGTTTTCGGAATGCTCGACACGCCCCGGATTGGCGGTGGCAAAGTACCACTGCTCATTCACCTGCTCTCTCCTGCCTCCCGCCCTGTACAGGTTACCCGCGACCTGCGCAGCTTCTGGACCACCGGCTACTTCGACGTGCGCAAAGACCTCCGCGGCCGCTACCCTAAACACCACTGGCCCGATGATCCACTTTCTGCCACACCCATCCGAGGTACTAAGAAAAGACCAAATCCGCTTAATTGAGTTAAGAGTTATGAGTTATGAGTTAAAAGTTGATGTCGCTACTCTGCCTTTTTCAGCTGGTACTTTTTCTGCAGCTCGCACCCTTAGCATAAAATCAGACAAAATGCTTCTGGAGGGCAAAATCATTAGAAAAATCATAAGACTTATTATGCTTCTCAGGCTAGAACAACCTGCACCTGCAGTGCCTCGTTTTAGAGGCTATGAGCAGAGCATTTGTAAAAGAAGATGATGCAGGAGAACCGCCCCTGATCCCACCGCGAGCGGCATTGCCAGCGGGCATACCAAACTATGTAACACCGCGTGGCCTGGCCTTACTCAGAAAGGAGCTGGAGGAGTTGGAAACAGAGCGGACAAAAGTAGAAGCAAACCGCGAAGACGAAGCCAACAGATCCAGGCAACTGAGCATCCTGAACGGCAGGCGGAGCGATTTAAATGCCCGCATCGCCAGCGCAAAAGTAATTGAGCCACAGGAGCAGCAACCCGATGCAGTCCGGTTCGGAGCAACCGTTTCTCTTAAAACCATACGAGGGGGCAAACCCGGCACCACCCGAACATTTAAGATTGTAGGCGTAGACGAAGCTTCTGTAACAGATGGCTTAATAGCATTTGTTGCGCCCATTGCAAAAGCAGTTTCCGGCGCACGCGTAGGCCAGACAGTTACGTTACGGCTTGGCCGCTCCGAAGAAGAAGTGCAAGTAACCGCTATTGCCTACGAACAACAGGCTTGATATTAACCTCAGATTTATGTACCTAACTACATGACAACCCGAACTCACCCCGATACCCTTCTGCGGGAGCACCTGGTGGAGCTGCTAACTGGCGGATTCGCTCCAAACGTGATCCTGCTCCGTGCATTTGATTATAAAAAAGCCGCTATTCTGTTAGATGGGCTTCATTTTTCTGCCTGAATCTTACTGGGCCACTTGCGGACACGGCAGCAAACCCTGCTCCGGTTCATGCAGAACCCGCAGCAAAACCAGGAAGTCTGGCTTGATGTGCACTGGCCCGAAAACCACCAACCTGCCAGCGATGAGGAGTGGCAACAGGCCATCAGGGACTTCGAGAATGAACTTCAGGATAATTATAGCTGTTGTGCGGAACCCGGAACAGCAGCTGTTTGAAGTGCATCAAAATGGCAAAACCATTGCCTGGGCTGACATGACGGCGCTTCACCACAACAGCTACCACATCGGGCAGTTAAAAACAGTTGGCCGGCAGCTGGGGGTATGGTAAAAGTTGCATGAAGGTGTTATACTACAGCGTATTTATCATGTCCCAAAAATTTCCCCTCCCACTTTTAGTTTGTCATCATGTAAAGATCTTGGGGGCGAGAACCGTTAGCTTTGGTTGTGGAACGTTTGGTCTGCGGCCTTCTCTACCTGCTCTGGCGTTAGCTGATCCATCCATTAGCCGGAGGCGCCTTTTTTAAGGTGCTTCGGATTTTCTTTTTTCAGCGTGTCGAAGTGTATGGCTTTCTCCATTTCCTGCCGCTCGGTCTGGCTTAGCTCAACGCCAGGGTGCTGCAACAGCCGGTCCAGCTCCTCCTTAAAATCGAATAGGAAACCTTTGTAAAAAGCGATGTGGATGTTGTAGGGCTGACTCAGGCGCAGGTGATCGTACACGTGCCATACCCACTCGTGCAGCAGTTTATCGAAGTTTTTCTTCAGAAAAGCTTTTGGATCTTTCTCCTCCTGTGGGTACTATTTCAGCATATAAGCCGAGGTGTAATACTTAGCCGCCGATAGGGCACGGTCGCGCAGAATGTATACTTTCTTGTGGAAGTGGCTGAACAGTTCTCCGCTACTTTTGCAGATGGGCGAGCGTGTCCAGACGTGGTTGGTTTGAGAAAGGTAACTTTTCAGGTTCTCTACCGGCATCCTGAAAATACTGCTGATGCGGTAGCTGTAGTGCAGGTCTGCTATGTCCAGCGCATCGATGTCGGCCTGGCTCGGGAGTTCAGGTCCCAGGTTTTGGCTAGCTCATAAATTGGTTGCCGTTGAATAAAGCTGGTGGTGTCGTGGCCGGTTGTCTGAAATAGCTGCTGTAGTATTTGTTACAGCCAGAAGTTGCCGCACTTGGGGAGGCGCCTTGCAGTATTTTCATAGAGTACGACTAAAATATTATCTGCCTCCTATACGACTTCTTGCCGGGTTTTGGCGTACAAGGAGGCAATATTTCATTCAGAAGCTATCTTTATTCATGAGTAAACCCAAACGTAACGCCCATGCACTTCTTTTTCCCGCAACAATCGGAGGTTAGTTATGAAAAGCGAAAGCAACGGATGCAACAGGAGCCCCGGCTGGTGTGGTTCACAGGGCTATCGGGTTCGGGTAAAAGCAACTTGGCTTTGCAGTTGGAGTACTACCTGTTCCATAAAGGGTACAAAGTTTATCTGCTGGATGGCGACAATGTGCGAAACGGGTTAAACAAAGACCTCAGCTTTTCGGAACAGGATAGGAAAGAGAATCTGCGGCGTGTGGGAGAAGTAGCTAAACTCATGCTCGATGCTAGTTTAATTGTATTGTGCGCCTTTATTTCGCCTTACGAAGAAGAAAGAAACCTTATAAAACAGATTGCTTGAGAAATCAGAGTAACAGAAGTGTTTGTAGATTGCTCCCTGGAAGTATGCGAGCAGCGCGATACCAAAGGCCTTTCTGCGAAAGTCCGGAGCGGTCTTATTCCGCACTTCACCGGAAACAGCTCCCCTTACGAAGCACCTACAGCATCCGACCTGGAACTGCAGACAGATACCGAATCGATAGAGGAATCGCTACAGAAGCTCATTCGGCATGTGGAGCCACAACTCAGGCACCTGCAACTGCCACAGGCGGTTTTTTAATTTTGAATGAGTGAATGAGTGGGTGAATTATTCTAATGAAAATGGCCTTCTGAAGGATTTTAATAAGAAAACTGCCAAGGGTAAAAGAAAGACTTTAGTGTTTCCCTACATAACGATTTAAGGCTGGAGCTACGGCAACAGTCTGGGGTATTAGTCCTCTCACACCTCGTTCTTAATTTTAAGGTGCTGGTTTTAGAAAACTGTAATATTCTGATTATATTAGACTCTTAATATACTATCTGAACAGGGCAAACCAAAGCCATGTTAAAAGTAGCTTCACCTAAGTTTAAAACATTCATCATAAACTATGCTAAAAATCAAAAAATCCTACGGGATTCCGCTACTGGCCTCCTCCTTGTTATGGGTGACGGCCTGTAACAATTCAAAAGAAACCAGCCGGGAACTGAAGTCCGGTATTCTGGTAGCCAACATGGATACCACCGTAAACCCAGGCGACAACTTTACGGCGTTTGTAAACGGCAACTGGGCCAAAAATACCGAGATTCCAGCTGATAAATCGTCTTTTGGAGTTTTCCATATGCTGAACGATAAGGCTCAGGAAGATGTAAAAGTTATAATTGAAGAAGCTGCTTCCGGAAATTTTACCGATGGCTCAGACGAGCAGAAAATAGGCGATTTTTACGAATCTTATATGAACACCAAGGTGCGGGATTCTATTGGCTTAGCCCCTCTCGCAGCTGAGTTTAGTAAGATCGATGCCATTACCAATCAGAACCAACTGGCCGACTATTTTGCCTATGCTAACCGTTCGGGCAATATGGTTCCATTCAACATTGGCGTAATGGAAGATTTCAAAGATCCTACAAAATATATGCTCTACACCTGGCAAGGCGGCCTGGGCTTACCGGAGCGGGAGTATTATTTACAGAACGATGCTAAATCGAAAGACATCCGGGGAAAATATGTGAAGCACGTGGATAATATGCTCCGGATTGCCGGCATCGAAAACAGTGCTACGAAGGCTTCGCAGATTCTGGACCTGGAAACCAAGCTCGCCTCCCAGCACATGAAAAAAGAGGAAACCCGCAACATTGTAGGCCTCTATAACAAGTATGCGACCAAAGACCTGAAAACCCTGATGCCTGATTTTGACTGGAATACCATGCTGCAAAAAGCAGAGGTGCAGCAGGTAGACAGCATCGTGATTACACAGGTAAATTATACAAAGGCACTTAACAACATTGTAAAAAGCACGCCACTCGACACCTGGAAAAACTACCTGAAATGGAGCCTGGTGCACAGTTCTGCCACAGCTCTTAACTCAGAACTGGATCAGGAGCATTTCGATTTTTATAACAAAACACTGTATGGCACAAAAGAGCAACGTCCGCAATGGCGACGTGCGGTAGATGAGGTGAACAACAACCTGGGTGAGATTGTAGGTAAAGTCTACGTAAAAAAACACTTTCCGCCCGAAGCCAAAGAACGTATGCTCACGCTGGTCGACAACCTGCTGAAAGCTTACGAATCGAGTATTAAGGAGCTTGACTGGATGGGCGAAGACACTAAAAAGCAGGCGCTGGACAAGCTCAGCAAGTTTACGCCTAAAATCGGTTACCCAGACAAGTGGCGCGACTACTCCGACCTTAAAGTGGCCAAGAACGACCTGTATGGCAACATGGAACGTGCTACCGAGTTTGAGTACAAGCGCAATATAAACAAGCTTGGCAAACCAGTTGACCGGGACGAATGGATGATGACGCCACAAACGGTGAATGCCTATTATAACCCACCACTAAATGAGATTGTGTTTCCGGCTGCCATTCTGCAACCTCCTTTCTTCGATATGAGCGCCGAGGATGCCGTAAACTACGGTGCCATTGGCGGCGTAATTGGCCACGAGATTGGGCACGGATTCGACGACCAGGGAAGCACCTTTGATGGAGATGGCGTAATGCGAAACTGGTGGACAGAAAACGACCAGCAGGAATTTAAAAAGAGAACCGGTGCTCTGGTGTCTCAGTACAACGAGTTCAAGGTTTTTGATGACCTGAACGTAAATGGAGAATTTACTTTAGGCGAAAACATTGGCGACCTGGGTGGTTTAAGCATTGCCATGAAAGCCTACAAAAAAAGCCTGAATGGTAAAGAGGCCCCGGTTCTGGATGGTTATACTGGAGAGCAACGTGTGTTAATTGGCTGGGGCCAGGCATGGCTGAGCAAAGCCCGTGAAGAGTCGCTACGCAACCAGGTAAACACCGACCCGCACTCTCCTGCCGAATTTAGGGTAAATGGTGTCGTCCGCAACATTCCGGAATTCTATACGGCCTTTAATGTTAAACCAACCGACTCGCTTTACCTTGCTCCGGAGAAGCGCGTTAAGATCTGGTAACGATTATTTATCAGCTTAAATAACAGGACACAAGTATCACGACACAAGATTTATATTAATTCATTGCTCTGCTTATCAATGTTTTAAATGAAACAGATCCTATAAGATTGTATAAATATAAATTGTGCTGGTACTTATAAAAAAAGAACCTGTTCTTAATGGAACAGGTTCTTTTTTTATAAGTAGAATTTTTATCCTCGATTACCCTTCTCAGAAAGGAAAAATGAGTTGTGTAATCATCGATAGGTTTTGTTTGCTACTCTGCTTCAAAAGCTTGTCCTGGAATCTGGTGTTTCTACCAGTGTAGCATCTAAGCTGCTTACCGTTTCAGACTCATTGCTGTTCTCAATTTTAATAACCGGAACTGGCTCAGGCTCGGGCACAGGAACTGACTCAGGTTCTGGAGCTGCTTCCGGTATGGCCTTCATATTCTCAGTTTCTGACGGCGTTACCGTTGGGATGGTAAGGGGCTCCTCCACCGGCACATTAACCTGTTTCCTTTCTACACCTGAAACTGAGTCAGCAGGAGCGGTTTTTATTGGCTCGGCAGGTGAACCCGGAGTCGGAACAGCAGGAGAATTCAGACCGGCCTTAGATGCTTTCCGTTGCTCCTTTGCTGCCCTTTTCCTGGCTTTATCTTCTATTCGTTGCCGCTTTCCGCCAGTAGCAATGCCAAAACCCATCCCGAAGTAGAGGTCCGGGCCTACAGCTTTATTGCTCGAAAGAAGTGCATTCAGGTTATTGGAACCAACAGTAAACGGACCAAAACGTACCATGGCGCCAAGTGCCAGGTCGCGGTAGTTGTTGGTGAGGTAGACAGGTAGCGCTAACTCCAGTTTTCGCCCTTCCAGGCGTGGCGCAACGGCAAGCACAGAGTATTGGCGCATCCCTATTGCCTCTTTACCCCTGAGGTTCTGAAGAACAGCAGTATTTACAAACACGTTACGCGTTAGCCGGTAGTCGAAGTTGAGATGAAGAGCAGTAGGCAGGCCCGATACAATTTCTGTTTTACGCTCACTTGCCTGCACTTCAAGAGCCTCCTCTAATACTGGCCCCAGCTGGTTCACGTTTACACCTTCAAATGTGTAGCTGCCTATTGTTAAGTTCTGACGCGCAACTTCATACAGGCGCACCCCCGGCTCTTTGTAGGTTATGTTGCCAACATCTAACAAAGAGGCTCCAATGCGGTATTTGTACTTATTCTCTCCGTGGTCAGTTCGCTCTTTTCCATTAACTGTGTATTGATAGGCGGCATAATCAGGCCGGTGCTCATACGTAAAGCCAACGTCCATTCCCCAGCCAGAGCCAGGCATGCTGGTTCCTTTAAATGCATCTACTAAGTCTCTGACTTTTGTGCTATAATTGCTGCCGGAGTAGCCGAGGCTGGCTCTCCCCTGTTGAAACTGCATAACAGACTCGTCATATTGTGTTCGCTGCAGATTGTAGTTCGCCTCCGAAACCAGCAGGTGTGCTGTATGCATACCTGTTAACTTTTTGATAGTAACGCCTGCCTTCAGAAACCGTTGCTCCTGCGAATGAAGAACAAGGGCATAGGTAAAGCCTGTTTCTGTAAAGGCATTGGTGTTAAAATAGGCTTCGCTGTTTGTAAAAGGAGTGTTCTGTAATGCACTATTTCCTATGCCAAACCCGATAGCCCGGGCAAGGTCTTCAGAAACATTATTAGCGTGCGCAGCTCTTCTAAACCTGTTTGTTACGGCGATGCTGTGGCGTGAGCCGAGTTTGAGCATAACCGAAGGCAGACGCAGTTCTATACCGTAGTGCGCCATTTTATGTTTCCCGTCGAGCCGCTCCTGGAAATAAGACTGACTACCCAGCTCATCGCCCTCTACTACTTTTTTCCCACCATGCAGTAGAAGGCTTTTGAGTTGCACATTGGGTCCGGTATTATAAAAATAAGTGTTTGAAAATGTAAGGTGGCCAGCTGCCAGGTTAAGATGAAAACCATATCGCGAGTCGGCAATAGCGGAGGGATTAAGGAAGGTGGCATGGCTACCGGCAAAATTACTGCCTGCCATACCTAGTGTGTGTTGGCCCTGCATCCGGAAGGAAGGCAGCAGCAGTACTAACGAAAAAAGTATATATCGAATCATATAACGCGGCTTATGAAGTTGAGTAGGATACATGAGCAATCGAAAACTACTCACAGTCGTAATAAAATGAAGTGGTATTGGTAACAGGCGCGGCAGCATTTGTGGTACTGGTTCGGGTTAGCTGCAAAGGGTAACCTTGGCTATTGTATTCATATAAAAAGTCCGATACCGTTTCTGTAACTCTTCCGGAGGCAATGTCGGTGGTGGTAGTGGTCTGCCTTCGGTACATGTTCCTGTTATGAGCCACAGTTAACGACATAAACGCAATTTTTTCCTGCTCCTTACGCCGCTTGTTTTGCCGGTTCAGGTCAAACTCGTACACAATCACCTGCCGCATGGCAGAAGAAACATACGTGCGTTTAACATTATTACTTCCCTCCCATTCGTACTCAATCGTAAAGTTTAATGTAACTGCACCCGACCTTCTAGAAGAAGAGGTTAGCTTCTTCATCTGATTCTGTGCATTATATTCAATTATGTAATAGATTTCATCACCATTGGCGTAGGTAGAAGAAGACTTAATCCAATTCCCTTTCTCGTTATAGCTTATAATTTCAGGTGGAGACTCGTTGGAATTCTGCAGGTTGTAATATTGGTTTTCTATAACCTGGCCCTTGTCGTTGTAAAAGAACTGGTTGTAATACTGGATATTTCCATTTTGAAGTACATATATTTCAGAAAGCTGCTGGTTGTTATATTGCCTATCGATAGTAGAACCAGAATTATTTTCCTGCCTTACCTCAAGACAAACAGTTTGCCGAGGCCCCAAAACACCTTCCTCACAAGCTGTAAGCAACATGAGCAGTCCGAAAAGAAGAAAAAAATGTAAATTTTGTTTCATGAAGAAGTTATAAGTATTGTAAATTAATTTGGAGATGCTGTTATGAGTTATTTTGTAGTTCTTATACCTGCCGTGTTCTTATAAAGAACCTAGCATATCGAGGATTAAATGTATCTAAGAGCCGTTCCCAATTACTTAGAAACAGCAAAGCCCATTGCAATTCTAGTTTAGAGGCTTGCAGCAATACATTTCTATACAAAGAGGGCTTCGAATTGATTTAGCTCATTATTGATTTACTCTGAAAGATGGTTATTAAACTTCCGGCCTTAATAATATACTGAGCAAGTCAACGACTCTTAATTATTATATAATTTAAATATTTTGTACAAATATTTAAATTATTGCTGGCTACTACAATACCCAGTTCTGGGTATTTTCAATATTAAATTGTTTTAAACAGGAAGAGCTTAGAATTAAGTTTCTGATCAGACTCCATATACTTACCTCTTGTTACAGGTTAGACGTGGAGTTACTACCTTTGCTTGGAGACCTTTTTAAGGCAGATTTAATTTAATACTTACATTTGACTAAGATGGAACGACGTATATTTGACGCCTCCTTCAAACGGATGGCGATTGACCTTTCCTATGCGATGGGATCAGTAAAAGAGGTAGCCGAGGAGTTAGGAATCGATCCTGCCCGGCTGAGCAAATGGCGGCAGAAGGAAAGTTCGCCATCAGGTAACTGACACCTTGCCAGTATGAAAACCTGTTATTCGACCAAGCTGTGGCTGCCTAAAAAAGTCTCCGAAAAACATTGCAATTCCTCAAGGGTAGTTGCTGGTTTTCCTGAAATGGTTCTAAACTGTTCTTCTGCGACGCCCATAATTCGCTCGCAGGAGCTGCGAGGTCTTTGCTGCTCTTCTGCAGAACAACAAATAAACCATGTAAGCTATCAGCAATTATTCCAATAAAAATGGCCTTCAAAAGTATTTCAGCCTGTTTTGCCTCAAGGGTCCAGTGGCCTGAATTCTGCTATTTTACCTGCTTCACATCCAGTGTTCCCACCTTGGGCAGAATCTGGATGATGAAACGGCGGTCGCGTTCGTCGCCTGTTCTGCCTGCTCCTTCAAAACCACTGCCGGAGGCGATGAGCTCAATCTTGTCTTCGGGTAGTTTAATGCCGGCACTGCGCCAGAACTTTAGCAGCGCAAGGGCTCTGCGGTAGCTCAGTTCCAGGGCATAGTCGCGCTCGGTTATGTTGCGGAGGTCACCTTTAGGGTAGCTGGCAGCGCGGCCGTCAATCACGATCAGGTACTTTACATCGTCATCCTCAATGGAGTTCAGCACCTGACTCAGTTCCTCTCCTGCTCGGCGCAAAGGTGCCAGCGCCACCTGCGGTATTTCGGCGCGGCTAGGCTCGAACAGCACGTTTACCAGCAACTCGTGACGCTTGTACTTTTCGTTGTACTGAAAATACTTGGCATCGAGGCGCGACAGGGCGGCTTTAATTTCATCGAGCTTTTTCTTTTCCTCCAGTTGTACCTCCAGGCGGGCAAGCGTGTTGCGGTTTTCGTAGTCTTTGCTCTGGAACATTTTAAAACTTAGCACAAACAGCACCAGCATTACGATGAAAAGCACCGTCATGAGGTCCACGTAGCTGGGCCAGAAAAAGTCTCTGTTCTCTTTGCTCATGCGCCTGCCTGGTTAACCAACTCTGCGATTGCTGCTGCTGTTGCCTCCAAAAATCTTCTGGAAAGCAGCCTTCACTGGTCCTGGTTCTGCACTTTTCACCAGGAAAGCATTCAGTTCCCGTAGCTGCTGGAGCATCTGCTGCTGAACCTGGGAGTCAGTTTCCAGTTTCTGAAGGAGTCGTTCGTTTGTAACACCAATATTGTCGGAAAGCTGCCGCTGCTGGGTGTTCAGGTTGTTTTGCTGCTGGTTCAGGTTTTCGAAAGGCCGCATATAATCTACAATGCGCTGGTATACGTTGTCTTCGTTTAGCAGCCTGAAATGCTCCTGCCATTTGGCGTAGGCATTCTGTGCATCCCGCTCCTGGTGTTGCAGGCGCGCTTCCATCAGGTCGGTGAGTTTAAGAGCGGCTTTATCGAAATACTGTTCGGTGCGGCTGGCGATGTCGGTTAGTTCCTGCTCGTGCCTGCCAAAAAAGTTGATCTGCCGCTGTATGGATTCGTCGTGTTTCTGGAGGTAACCCGGCACTTGGTCAAAGCCATCCTGCAGGCTTGTGAGCCGCGAGAGCACCTGCTCTATGTTGTTCGTGAGCGCAGCACCTTTCTCCACCGACTGATTCAGGGCCTCCTGGTATTTCATAAAGTTCATGAAGAGCTTTTCGCTTTCCTTAATCTTATCAAACACCATCATGTTGGCATTTGCCATTTGCGTAAAGCCAATCTCATCCAGCTTCTGAATAAACTCCTTCTGCACACTGATGTTCTCGGTCAGGCTATCTACAATGGGCCGGAAACCTAAAATTTTATCCAGGAAATCTTTGTTGAACGAATCGAGTACCGACTTCAGGTTGCCAAGGCTGGCGGCCATGTCGGAGTTGAGCTTGGGCAGCAAGTTGGTCTGCAGAAAGGTGTAGTAGGTGTTTTTCTGCATGTCGCGCTTGCTGCGGGCATTTTTGAGCGCCTGGTTCCCCATCAGCGTGAGCAGAAGCCCCAGAAAGCTACCGGCCATGGCAATTAACACACCAAACAGGAACGACGGAATGTTCTGATCTGTAATGAAAGGAGAGAGTGTTTCAACACCCTCTGCTGCCTCTGGTGCCCGGAGGCCACTCCATACCAGGCTCGACAAGCCAATGATTACCCCCGAAAAAGTACCCAGCAAACCTACATACAACGGTGTGGCAATTGTAGCCTGTACCTCTGCATCCAACGACTCCGAGTGCCGCTCCGACACATCTTTCAATATTTCGAAATCAGCGGCGGCTCCTTTGTTGCGTTTCAAGTACTCGTTGGTGCTCCTGATAATTTTGCTGAAAGTAGGTGATGGGTTGCTTACCTCCAGCAAATCGAAGGCGACTGGCTCTTGGTTAAGACCTGCTGCCTCAGTGGGTGTTGGAGGCTGCTGACCGGTAGCATCCGGGAAAAGAATCTTTCCATCTTCGAGCAGCTTCCGCAGCCTGTCTTTTGCCACATTGTACTGCTGCACCGCCTCCCCGTTCCGGGCATCAATCCGGACTTCATCTTTTTCAACTTTAATTGCCCTGATGAGCACCGGGTTAAGCAGCGAGTATTCTTTAAACGGCTTGCCCGCCAGCAGTTCTTCCCACTGCTGATTGACAGAGATTCCACTCACAGCGCCAGCACCTTCGCCTGGCGTAAACACACTTTCTTTTAAAGCCAACTGGTGCTCCGAAGGGTACAGCTCCTCAATCGCCCTGATCTTCAGTTTGTTCCCTTTGTACACGTACAACTGGTACCCCAGAATAATCAGGATTAAAATACTTTCAATGAGAAATATACCTTCCATGGCTTTTAAATTTTGAATGAGTGGATGAGTGGATATTAGATTTGAAAATTTGAAGATTTGGAAATTCTTAAATCTTCAAATCACATCTCTACTCTTTCATAATGTAAGAATTCATTCATCCATTTAATCACTCTTTCAAAGTTGTAATTCACTCATCCACTCATTCAAAATTAAAACGAAGTGTCTTATCTGAAATCGATTTTTGCTTTTTCCTGAATTCTCCACCCATTACCGACTCTGGCCAGAATGCCATCGTCTTGCAGTACCACCTGGCTTACTTTGCGGTTAGAGGGTTTTTCGAAGCTGAAGGCATTCTCCAGCCGGTCAATTCCCTGAGAGATAACGAAGGCCTGGTTACCTGACAGGTTGAAGCGGTAACGGGTAGTGTTGCTGTTGCCATCTTGCGGCGTGTCTACTTCCAGGTAGCTGTCGGAGTCGGGTTGCTGCTGCAGTTGGTGCTGCTTTATAACACCGTCTTCCGGAATAATGGCATATTGCCTGGTGGCTCTTGCCGGCTTGCGCTCCTGTTGCTGCTCCCGCTGCTCTTTACGCTCCGGCTGTTGCTCCCGCTGGTCTCTAAGCTCCGGCTCTGCCCGCTCCTGCTGCTGATTCCGCTGGTTTCGCCTTTCCAACTCCGGCTCTGTACGGTCCGGCTGTTGCTCCCGCTGGTTTCTTCGTTCCCGCTGCTCGCCCTGCTGCCCTCTTGGCTCCCGCTGTTCGCGTGGTTCGCGCTGTTCTCTGTGCTGGGCCCTTGGAGAACTGGCAATATTTATTTCTGCAGCACCAGGCTCATCGCTTGCCACACTACGTGACCGCTGTTGCGGTGCTTGCTGCTCTGGCTGGTCGTTTTGCTGCGGTTTTTTAAACTCGTTGCGTCTTTTGGGCTGTCGGGCCTGCTGTGTCTCCTGCTGCGCATCAGCGGTTCTGCCAGGAACGGTTGTCATCACGCGTGAAGTCTGCTGTACAGGTTTAGCCGCAGGAGCAGACTCCTGGCGCTTGCCACCCCCTCTGCTGGCCATTCCACGGATCTCGCTCAGCTGATGCTCCAGAATACTGTTGCGGTCTTTCAGCCGCTCCAGTTTACCAGATAAAGCTCTGTTGTAAGTATTTACTTTGAGTAAGGCTACAACAGCCACTAAAACAGCTATAATGCTCACTATAATCGATGCGTATTCCATACACCACTTGCTTAGTTATGAAGTTTATTTTCTAAAAAGGCCACATGTGAAAGCGCTACCAATTAGCTGGTTGCCACTCGTGCCGGTTCGTTTTACAAAAGTCGTTATTTAAATTGGCTTTTTACCCTTGAGCCATTTTCGGCAAATTTCCTTCCGAAGGTCAATTTCATCAGAATAATTTAGTGGGCTACGCCAAATTCAAAATTAGAAATTAAAAATAATGAAAAGCTTAGGGAGCAGCCTTTGCCAGTAAGCACCCTCAGCCTCGTGTCTCAAAAAAACCTTCGGAAGGCCTATTTTATTAGAATAATCTGATTGTTAAATGGTTAACATGAGAATGAGCAGCAAAGACCTCGCAGTGAGCGCAGCTCCTGCGAGTGTCTGGCCGAAGCAGATCGGACATCAAAACCAGGTTCAAAAAAATCTATTATCTAATATCTAGCATCTAACATCTAAAAAGCTAGTGTTGCTGCTGCTGGTACAGTTCTTTCGACAAGAGGTAAAGCGACTGCTTGAGCGGCATAAAGAACATCGTCTCCGGCAGCAGTTCCCGGTCGCTCAGGCCTCGGAGTGTGTCTTCCAGCACCATGGTCAGGCTGTCCTGCATGTTGGCTTTCATAAAGTCCAGCACCTGCAGCGGGTCTACCTCCACGCCCATAGAGCGCATGAGCGGTGCCACATCGTTATCGTCGAGCAGGAGTTGGAGGCAATCCATTACGTTGTCGAGCACTTCCTGGCGAAGCGTGCCGGTGATCTGGCTCTTGTTTACCGGCTTCAGCGCGTCTTCTTCGGTAGCAGCACCAGTCGGACGAATAATCGGAATGTCGGTGAGGTCGGAGAGGTTGGTACCTTCCAGGGCCATAGCGCCTCCGTTAGCCGTTACCTGTTTCGGGTTATCGACCAACACGAGCTTAAAGTTGGCCGGTGGCTCCTGCCCTGTTACCTTCCTGAACACGAGCTTCGCATAGCGCTCCACATTTGAGAGGTTGTTGCCGGCACTCAGCAGTTTAATGTACAAGCTGCCCTGCCCGCTGAAGCAGATGTAGCGAGGTGTCTGCACATCGAGCTGCTTCACAAGCTGCGCCAGGTGGTACATCAGCGCGCCAAAGTGCAGGTAGAACATCAGGCGCAGCTGCCGGGCCTGCAACAGCTGCGAGCTGTAGTGCAGTTCTTTGTCGTAGCTGAACAGCAAACTGGTAATATCGGCAGAGCTGAAGTCGGGGTTATCTAAGGCTGTTTCGAGGAACTTGCGGTACTCTTTGCCTTCTTCGGTGAGCGGAATGCGTAGCACATGCGCCACGCCATATTGCAGCAAGCCATTGTCTTTACTGGTTTTTACGGTAGCAAAACCATCGCCCCACAAATCGTTGCCGGCAAAACGGAAGGAGGAGCTGTGCGAAGGTTTCCGGTTGGTGAACAGCAATACGTCGGTAGTACCACCGCCTATATCCACGTTTATCAGGTTCTCATCCTGGCTTGGCACCACAGCACCCGTTCTGGACAGGAAATAATAAGGTGCCACCGATTCGGTGATGCACACGGTTGTTCTGTCGTTGCGGAATACTTTGTTGTACACGCCATCCCACACGTTCTGGAACATGTTGCGCGAATATTCATCGAAGCTCAGCGGCGCAAACCATACAATTTTGGTATTGGCCACGTTGCCATGGTTCAGCACCACCTTGTTGCGGAGCAGCAGCATAATTTCGGTAAAAAACGCTTCGATGCGCCGTTTGCCGGTGTTGGTCAGCGTTTCGCTCCACTTCAGGTCGGTATGGTAGGTCTGCTTGTACTGGTCCTGGTGTGTGCCTTCGGTATTAATAGAAAAGCCAATGTTGATATTCCCGAACAAATTCGGAATCTGGTTCTCAAAATCAATCGATTCGCAGGTAGCCGTGCGGGTCGGGAAGGAATACAAGGAGCCACCGGAGCCGATGATCAGCGGAATGAACTCCCGCTTCAGCAGTGTTTCCACGGCAAACAACCTGCCGAAGCCGCGCTTATGGAAACGCTGGTAATCGGTGAGCGAAGGGTCGTCGGATGGCTTGTTGAGCATAACCAGTTGCAGATCGTTGGCCGTAATGGAGAACTCTTTCGGAGCCTGGTTCGCACCGGAGGTGTAGGCGATGTGGGTGTTGGAGGTTCCAAAATCCACAGCAAAAGTAAAGTTCTGTATCCCCTGCTGCACTTCCTGGAAACGCGGCACGATCAGGGCTCTTCCCGAAATGTCTACGCCTGCGTGTGTGAACTCGGCAAAGTCGAAGTGTGTACCCTTAATTTCGTAATAGGTGCTGCCGGCGCTGCTGTTGCTCTTTTTGGTACGCCGATGTGCTGTGGCAGATATAATGCCGCCCCCAGCCTCCAGTTGCTTGCCGCCCGCAAAAAACGACAGATCGTGGTTCCGGTTCAGCAACAGCGGATCGATGTCCTCATCTACCAGCATCACCTTATAAAAGTCGTTGTAAGCGGTGGCGTCGGTAAACTTGTAGAACGGGAAAATACCCAACCCTACCCTTGATTTCAGAATATGTCCTTTCTCCGGTATCAATTCCCCGTTGGCATCTTTGGGGTTTAGCGGATTATCGTAATAACTGCGCTCGTACACCACGCTGCCACTCTCCGTTGGCACCTGCAGCGTAACCCGCACATGGTTTACATCAATGTAAAAAGTCAGGTGGTTGGCCAGGTCCTGCGCCGTAAAAAACTCAAAATACAGGCTCGTGATGGGCAGCAGGTAATTGAATGATTTTTCGGTAACCCCCGGTTGGTACACCACCGTGCCACTGTAGAAACGGTCGGTGTTTACCTCGTAAGGCACCTGCACCAACGTCTCCTGCAGCAGGTCGTTTATGGTGATGTAGGGGTAGTTAAAGCCTACGCCAGGTAACGAGCGGTTCGGAATGGCTTTGCTATCGGAATAGCCTACGCTGGTGTTGGCAGGCCAGGCCAGGTTGTTCACGTATTTCACGTTTGGTGCCAGCCGCAGATCCGGTTTCAGCACAATAGGGCGTTCGCCTGCAAAAGCCGGGTTCGTAGGCCGCAGGAACAGGTCGCTGCTCGTAACGGCTGTCTGGTCTTTTCGCACCAGGAACGTTAAGTGCCCCACATGCACCGGGTTCTGCTGATAATCTACAAGAGGCGCAAAGTCAGCTGCCAATGCATTGGTTCCTACTGCCCCAGACATAGCCAGGCTCCGGAGCATGCCTTCGTCCAGTGAGCCATACACTGCCGGAAAAGCCTGAATATAAGCTGCATTGGAAGCAAAGAGTTTATGCACATATTCTTTGAAATCATGTGCCCGCTCCTGTAGCCCCACATAGCGGTTATCGAAGTAAGTGCCACCATTTTGCGCCCTGTTAATAGAAAGCGGCTGCACACTCGGCGACACAAACAGGAAGGTAAGCGGTGATGTTCCGCCTATCAATTGCATGTGCCGGTTGCTGGTTTCGAAGTAAAAAAGGAAGATATCTTCGATGCCCTGGAAGCGCCTGTCGTTCAGGAACAGCTCCAGCGTTTTGCCCAGCAGGTTCGTGCCAGTGTTCGCTTTCATGGCTGCCAGTTGCTGGTGCTTGTTCCAGCGCCTGACAATAATTTTGTTGCCGGCCTGGGCGTAACTTTCGTGGTTGTAGAGCAGCTCCCACAGGTCCCAGAAGTGGGTTACCATTTTGTGGTAGATGCTGCTGTTAGTATCGGCCACCCCCTGCCGCACAAATTCGAAAGCTGTTTCGAAGAGGTGCATGCGGGCAAAAGGAGTCGGAATGGAGGCATTTATCTTCTGAGCCCGGCCACCTGCACCATCTACTATATCTTTAATTTCGGTACTGGTTATCTGGCTTGTTTTAGCCCAACCTTCTACGTTAGATCCGGTTTTATGAAGACGAAGTACTTTCGGCATATTGAGTCTGTTTAGGTATTTTATAAAAGGACACAAGTATCAGTACATAAGATATAAGACTATCTTTCTTCTGCTACTGATCTTTATCCAACTTCGTAAATTGAAGCTAATTTTCACTTTCTACTACAAATTATTCTAATGAAAATGGCCTTCCGAAGGCTTTTTTAGGTTGTAGACTTTAAGCCTATAGCAGAATACTGCTCCCCGCCTTTGTCATCCTGAAAGGATCTTGTGAGCGAGATCCGAAAACGATAGCTACTGCCGTACCTCCAGAAACATCAGCAACGGATTCTCCTGTTTTATCAAATCCAGCTTGTCCTCTCTGCTCATAAGCTTTATCTCTTTCTCCCGCTCAATCGCGTGTTGTACGTGAGTGTAACGCTCGTAGTACAGCAGCTTATAGCAATAGTAGCGTCCGGCAAAGGAGTCAGGCTTTCCCCGATTCTGCCTATGCTGCTCCAGTCTTACGCTCAGATCATTCGTTACACCAACGTACAGCACCTTTTTACCAGGATTTGTCATGATGTAAACGAAATAGTTGTGATCTTTCATAGCTCCGGTTCATGCATCTCGCCCACAAGATCCTTTCAGGATGACAATGGGAGAGAATGTGTGATTATAGATAACATTTCTGTTTCTCGCCCACAAGATCCTTTTTGGATGACAATTTAAAGAAAGTAAAAGTCCTCTTCGCATCTGTACTTCCCTCAGACGCTCGCAGGTCTGGAAGACGCTGCGAGGTCTTTTGAGCCGGCTGCCCTCAGGTCGAATAATTTCTAATTTTGAATTTCTAATTTGGAGTAGCGCAGCGCGACCTAAGCGTATTTCAGCTTACTGTCTACCAATGCTTCCGTAGCAGCTTCAAAGGCTTTGATTGTCGCTTTGTAAGCATCTCGGTCGGAGATGGATTCGGAGGCGCGGTTCAGTTCTTTCACGAAGGCGCCCTGGTGAATGCCTTTGTTCAGGAAACCTGTCTCTATCTGTTTGTCGGCCACCATGCGGTTAAAGTCCGTTTCGTTTATGTTGAGCGCGGCAAAAGTTCTGTCTTTCCGGTTCAGCTCTTTTAGCCAGGTCTGGTAGCCAAAATCGGGGTGCGTCAGGAACTTGTTCAGCTCTTTAAAGATCGGCTCGTTTCGGAGGGCGCTGGTCAGGTCTACGCCTTTGGCATAAGCCGCCTGTGCATCGTCGGGCATGTGGGCTGTGTAGTAGCGTTCGAAGTAGTGGAAGCGGATCAACTGCTTGGCAACCCGGTCGCGGGTTTCCTGGTCGAGGTGCGAAAACTGCACATGGCTCACGTCTTCGCGCAGGCCAAACTCATGGTACACCTCCGCCCCCGACAGCTCATTATCGGAGTAATCCATAAAGTCTACAATCGCCAGGGCACTCAGCAGCTCCACCAGGTGCGCATCGTTTTTCTGACTGGCACGGCCTGGGTTGTTCTCCAACGGTTTATCAGGCGTATCGCCCATGTAATACACAGCATTTACGCCGCCCAGGTGGTGCTGGTAGTACGACAACGCATCTTTGGCTTTGGTCGTGAAAGCGTTGGAGTCAATAAAATCGGCCTGAACACCGGCTGCAGGTTGCTCTAAAGAGAAGTAAGGCAGTACCACCATAGCACCAGTCAGGGCGCTGTTCAGGCTGGCCGCGTTGGGAAGCGTGGTATGCACATCCTTAAAGTTCTTGAGCAGCAGCGGGAAACCGGCTGCACCAGTTCCTCCAAAAATAGAACTCACAAAGAAAATACGATCACCGGCCTGAAAGTTAGAGGCGAAAAAGCGCATTTCCGGCGAGTCGATGATCTCGTTGAGTACCACGCTGCCCACGTTCGGGCTGCCTCTGAAACCCACATCGAGGCTGTTGCTGAGGTTTTCAGGCGTAAACAGCAGGTCCACGAGCGCCTGGCTGTCTATGTCGAGCTGGTTGTAGCCCACATGGTCTTTAAACGGTTTGTTGATGCCGCCAAAGTCGTACACAAAACTGTCTCTGATCTTGCCTGTGCCATCGCCGGCAATGCTGGAGAGGGTGCTGATATCGGTATGGAAGAAGCCTTCTTCTCTCCTGCCAAGTCCGTCGTGCAGGTGCTTGTAAGTTTTGAGCAACTCGACCGTGCGGTTCATGTCGCCGTTCTGCGTGTCAGGGTCTATGATGATCGGTACTATTTTATCACAGTTCTGAATCTTGACACCAGCGGCCATCAGCATCACCAGCGAGCGGATAACTCTGGAGC
This sequence comes from Pontibacter qinzhouensis, assembly GCF_008017455.1. GTDB lineage: Bacteria > Bacteroidota > Bacteroidia > Cytophagales > Hymenobacteraceae > Pontibacter > Pontibacter qinzhouensis. The sequence continues at coordinate 46,788 of NZ_VRTY01000013.1, forward strand.
CTGTGCCGCCAATTCCGAATACAAAAAGCTTTGCCATAGGTTATCGTTTATGAGGCCATTTCATGGGGGTTGTCCATGCCTGCACGGAGCCTCTTTTCAGGAGAATGGAGAAAAGGAAAAATAAAATCAGGCTATACACCATGTTCACAAAGGCAAACATGTAGGTATAGGAGTGCGATTCGATGCCATTGCTGTTAACCTGAACAATAGGTATGATAAACGCGATGATAGCATTGAGCACCAGAAAAAGCACCCAATGCTGGGTTTTGTAAAAGCCTGTACTCATCATGCGGTTCAGCACATAATAATAAATAACCACCAGCGCCAGCGAGATAATAAAAAGCTGCAAACCTGTGTTCGGAAAAACCACCTCGCGGTAGTCGTTCGTGAAGTTTGCAGGCATAGGCCGGCCTAAAATGAGCTCATAAAGCCCCGCGAAAAAGTTCTGTATCATACTTAATCTGCTTTGTTAAAATCCATGGTTAAACTGAATACGTGCTTACGCTGATCCCGGTACAAGGCTTGAACGCCATCTATTATTTTGTTGAACTGGTAGGTTTTCTTTGGGTCTGCTGCCGGATCGTTGTCGTTTTCGGTCGACCAGTTTTCGATCCAGGTGGGCACCACCTGCTGCAGTTGCAGGGCCAGTGTGCCTTTGTTAGCGGTTAGCTCCGGCACGTTTACCTGCACAAAATGCGTATAGCCAGCCAGTTCAGGTATGGCCTTGGTGTCTTCCGTTGCGGCTGAAATGTCGCCTATAGTTGCCCGGCAGCCGGTTGCTGCCAGTTTCAGATTGCGCTTCAGGTAGGCCAGCTCCTGCATAGAGGCAGGCAGCGTGTTCAGGTCCACACCAATAGTGAACGACACCGGCTCGTCCTTTTGCGGCTGTATATTTACGGAAGTACAGGTTTCGGCAGTGCGGGAGGTGCAGTACACCACGCCAGCCGGTCTGAACTGTTTCGACTTTAAAACGGCAGAGTAAGGCAATGTAGTATAGCCGAAGCCAAAGTAAGCCTGCTGCGCCGGCAGGTTCCGGAGCACCTTATTTGTAACCACCTGTACTTCCTGCTGCTTGCCGATTACCCAGATGTAGTACGGTATTTCCTCGCCATCGAGTTTTTTGCTGACAGCCGGTTTCTTTACGGCCGGATAGTAAGAACCATAAAACGAAGAAGCATCGGCCAGTACAGCCACCACCAGCCCTTTGTGCTCGGCCAGTTTCAGGCTGCTCCTGATGTCGGAGTCCAGGGAAATAAACTGTCCCTGGTCGCGTGGGTCGGGACCATGAATAAAGTCTGATACGATGATGCTGACAGTGTTTTGTGCCACCGACTTTTCGAGGGCGGCCTGTAACATGGCCGGTAAGGGTGTGCCCAGTACATTGGCTTTAATGCCGCTCACGACTGTGCTTTTCAGCGTGCTGTAAGAAACGCTGTCGAGCACCGGGCGGCCCTGGTTGTCTTGCTTAGCCAGGTAATAGCTTTTAGAATCCACATAAATGCCGTCCTGCACTTCAGAAATCATTTTATTTAAGCGGCTCTGAAATTCGGTGGGTTTTCTTCCGGCTTCGGCAGGTGGCATAAAGCCTTTCATGCCGTTCGATACCTCGAGGTACAGGTTTACATCTACTTTAGAACTTTCGGCTGGCGCCGTAGTCGTAGTGCGCGGCTCGTCTTTCTGTTCAACTGTAGCAGTAGCCTCCCCGGTTTCTTCGCCGCTACTTTCTTTTTTGTAGCAACCAGAAACAACCAGCAGCAGGCTCAGCAGCAAATAAAGGCTGCTTACAGACTTTGTTATAGGCATTTATTTTTTAGTAAGATGTTAGATGCTGGACATTATTTGTTTTGTGTTAAAAAGCTAGTTTCCGCTCAGCAACACATTTCCTCTTTGTAAATCTATCAAAATTAATCTGATCTACTAATGCACAGAAGTTTATTCGGCCTTCCTTCCGGCTTGTTTTTCACTTTCAGGAAATCCTATGAACGATTTCTTAAACGATTAGATACAATAGCTATTATATATTATGAAGACAATCTATTTAAAGATTTACAAATCAATGCCTTATAATACATCTAACCAGAAAAAGCCTTGATACCTGAGACTGCATTTGAGCGTCGGAAGGCTATTTTCATTAGAAAAATTGCTGCTGGATGTTTGTTGGTCCCTGTTGCTTAATTATCTGAATCATAGAAGTTCGTGATTACACAGAATTTATAGAGAGATAAAAAACCGGCTATATATCCGCGTAATCTGCGTTATCCAGGTAATCCGTGATTCGGACCAACAGCAGGAATTCAGATGGGAAATATCAAAACAGCGAAAGCTGCGTGGAAACGCTTACTGCTGCTGCTACAGGTTTGGCAATGGGTGCTGTGGAGGTGAAACCGGAGCTGCGAACGGTATAAACAGGTGTTTCTGCGTACCTGGAGGCTACTACTATTTCGGTTCCGTCGGCGTGTCTGGCAAAAAGCTCTGCCACCAGTTTGGGGCAGTTGTTTTCTTTGGAGAGATGGCCGAGCAACAGGTGGCTCATAAACGAGGGCTTGTAGCCGGTAAAAAGCGTCAGCGCCTGCTTGTTCGACAAGTGGCCTTTGTTGCCGCTGATGCGCCGCTTCAGGTGGTAAGGGTAGTGCCCGTTCTGGAGCATGGTTTCACAGTAGTTGGCTTCCAGAATGGCGGCATGGCATTGCTGGAAATGTGCGATAACGTGATCGCAGGGCGCGCCGATGTCGGTAAACACGCCCACTTTCACCCCCTGGCAGCTAACGATAAAGCTGTGTGGATCAGCAGCATCATGAAACTTAGGAAAGGCCGTAACCGATAGCGCCCCTACCTGTACCGGCTCATAGGCTCTGAACGGAATGGTTTGTACGCTGCTCAGGTTCAGCCTGGAAAAGCGCTCTGTGTCGTGGGTGATGTATACTGGTAAGCTGTGTTTTTTGGCCAGCACCTCGATGCCCCGAATGTGGTCAGAGTGCTCATGCGATACAAAAATGGCCTTTACCTTGCTCATGCTCAGTCCCAGCCGCGCCATGCGTCTTTCGGTTTCGCGGCACGAAATACCTGCATCCACTAAAACAGCCTCCTCTGCATTGCCTACATAATAGCAATTTCCGTTACTTCCCGAGTTTAGCGATGTGATGTACAATTCCATAGAAATACAAAGTAACCTGATTTTCAGGTTTAATTCAACCTGGCACGGCCGCAATTTAGCATCACGGGATTTTGCGGCTGCCCCTGTGAAGTTACTACAAGCAGCCCTATAGCTAAAGTTCACCTTCCGGGGAGGTACAGCAAGCGATTTCGTAGTAAAATTTACCGGATCTAGCGGCTCCTATGCTGGTTCTCAAAGCGATAGAAGTCAAAAAAAATCTGAAAAAACTTTCCGTCGCAACTCGCCTGGAAATCTGGCGCTTCCTTAATCTAACTATAGCCTTGACCAAAAAAGTACCAAAAAGCTTTGGAAGCCTTTTTTCATTCGAATAATTTGCTCGCGGCTAGTGCACCTCCATTTTGATGCTTATAAGAAGATGTATTAAACTTGAATTTTTTAACGGCCAGAGGCCTTTGAATAACAGACACGAGCGAGGACGCTCGCGCCATGATTATTTTTAATTTTTAATTTTTAATTTCTAATTTCTAATTTTTAATTTGGCGAAGCACTAGTTTAGCAACTCATCGAAAGTAAAGGACACATAGTAAAGCGCGCCAATGGTAGGGCCGCCATAGACTTGCCTGAACCTTTTATTGGTAACATTGGAGCCTCCTACTTTCAGAATAGATTTTAGCGCAGGCATTTTATAACTCACCTGGGCATCGAGGGTGGAGTAGCTGGGGATAATGGCTTCGTTTATGCCTGCAATAAAAGCCGATTGCCAGTTGTAGGAGCCAGACCAACGGTAAGTAAGTGCAAAGCCAATGTTGTTGTAAACATCTCGGTTGCTCAGCAGCAGGTTGTATTTCCACTCGGGTGTGTTGAAGGCCGGCACCTGGTCCGGATCTACGTTTTTGCCCAGGTCGAGTTTGTTCCAGTTTGCGTTGCCCCCAAGGCTGTACCCTTTGTAGGAGTAAGTTAGCCCGATGGCTGCTCCCTGTGCCGACACGCGTTGGGCAGCGTTGGTGTAGAGTTGGTAAGGCTGGTAGCGGCCTAGAGCCACATCGAAGGCAGCGGCCTGTGGTTCCGTGCGGATATCACTTTGCGTCTGCACCACGGTGGTGCTCAGAATGAAGTTTTGGTAGGTGCTGTAATAGTAGTTCAGGTCGGCCAGTAGCGATTTGTTGAACAGCAGGCTTTTGTAGCCAATTTCGTAAGCCTGCACCTGCTCCGGCTGCACATAAGCCACTGTGGCAGGCTGTAAAACTGCCGTATTCTGCAGCACCGCCTCAGCACTACCGGCACCGCTGGCCACTGCCTGCGCCACTCTGGTTCCGAACTGCTGCACCGCCGATAGCCCAATGCTGTTGGAGCCTGGCCCATACAAGTTTAAGCCGCTGCTGTTGGAGGGTACGCCTCCTACCAGAATGGCCTGCCCCACATTCAGAAAAATAAACTGATCCTGTGTAGTCGGGTTGCGGAATCCGGTTTGGAAAGAGGTTCTGAAATGGTGGTTTTCGGCAAGCGAGAATACAGCCGATGCACGTGGTGTAAAGCGCCCGTCAAAGTTCTCGTTTTTGTCGTAACGCACCGAGCCTGTAATCTTTAGCCTGTCTTTCAGCAGCATTCTGCTGCCTTGCACATAGGCCCCGTATTCGTACATGGTAATATCGTTGCCGGTGGTGTCGCTGAAAATGGTGCCATCCGAATTGAGGTCATAGAGCCTGTAACTGCCACCTACCTGCACATCGAGCAGGCTGCCGGTGTACTGGCTGAAGTCGTATTGCCCTTCGGTGTGGTACATTTTTGTCTGGTCTTTGAACTGCGCTCCCACCCTGAAATCGGGGGTACCGGCAATGCGGGTGAGTTCCCGGTCGTATTCGGCGGTGCCTGGTACTAACCTGCCACGGTCGGCAAAGTTACGGGCCACGGCATGGTCGCCAGGGGTAATGCCCTGTTGCTCAAATAAGCCAAGGTATGCCACCGCATACTCCTGAAACCATTGCTGGTCGCTTTTCCAGGCGCGGTTCAGGTTAAGCGCCAGAAAACGGGAGTCGTAGGAGTCGCCGGCATTTTCGAGGGTAGCGTAGGCACGGGCAAAAAAGTGTGCCCCCTTCAGCTCCAGCTTGTGCTGCTGCAACCTGAAATTCTTGATAGCATAACGGTTAGCACCCTGGTAAACCGATGTTCCGGCCCCAAACTTATACTGGTAAATAGCCTCGGCTTTTTCTGACAGCCGGTAATGCAGGGCGGCATCAGCTTTCAGGCTGTAGGTATCGTAATCTACCAGGTCGCGCTCGTTGTAGCCTGTTCGGGCTACCCGTACTGGTGCACCTCCCGCACCAATAGGTAAGCTGGTTACAGCCTCATCGCCATACACATTCAGGGCGTTGTACGCTGGGTTCGTGGCCGGGGTGCCTGGCTGCCGGAACGTGAGCGGATCTACATTCTCGGTGCTGTTGGCATGCCAGTCGTGTGCCGTCATGTAAGCAAGGTTCACTTTAAAGGCAAAGCGGTTCCGGTACGCCTTTGCATACCGAAACATAGCCTCGTACATCGGTTTGGCCGCCACTTCCGAATCGTTAATGTGGTTTACGCCCAGTCGCACCATAGCACTGAAGCCCTGGTAATCGAACGGGTTTTTACTTGTCATGGACAGCACACCGTTAAAGGCATTGGGGCCGTAGAGAGCTGAGGCAGCACCTGGAATTATCTCTACTCCTTCGGCATCCAGATCAGAAAGGCCAACCAAATTGCCGAGCGGCAGGTTCAGGCCTGGCGCCTGGTTATCCATGCCATCAATAAACTGCACGAACCGGTTGTTGCTGGTACTCATAAACCCGCGGGTGTTTACTATCTTAAACCCGAGACTGGTGGTAATCATGTCCACAGTTTTCAGGTTCTGCAGGCCGTCGTAGAAGTTGGCGGCAGGTGTTTCACGAATCGCCCTGCTATCGAGTTTCTCCACGCTTACCGGCGACCGCAGGATACTCTCCTCCACCCGCGATGCCGACACCACCACTTCGGAGCCGAGTAAGGCTGCCTCGCTTAAGCTGATGTTCAGGTTGCTGCGACTCTCTGAAACAACGACCTCCTGTGGAGTAAAGCCTACGATGGAGAACACCAGTGCAAAAGGCGCGGCAGTAGTTGTGGTAAGCGAGAAGGCGCCACGGGAGTCGGTGCTGGTGCCGGTTACTTTGCCTTTTACATACACATTAACGCCTGCCAGTCTTTCGCTTGTTTTGGCATTGGTTACCTGACCGGCTATGGTAACAGGTGCCTGGGCTGATACCTGGTTAAAGGCTGAAGCTAAAGAGAAAAAAAACAGGATAAGGTGCCAGTGTAACATATGTTTCATAAGCTGTTTGGTTAAGGTAAATCTGCAAGTACTACAAGAGGAGAAGCAACAGGAAAGCAGATGCAACAGGAAGCGTAGAGGTGATATAAATTACTGTATAATCAATATGAAAAGTCTTACCTGAAAATCTATATCTCTTATAAAAGGAGCTTTTCGCACTAAATAAAGATTCCCGGCAGCTTTACTAAAGTTATATTTTTTATCAATATAAACAAATATTAAAGAACTAAAAATTATGCAGCATTTGAACCTTGCAGCAGGAACTGGTGGTGAAAAAGCGAAAGAATATTAGGCGATGAGTTGCATTAATTTATAGTTTTAGGCCTTCTCTGTAACCTGATCTACCCTTGAGGCAAACTGGCTATAAAAGCTTTGGAAGGGCTATTTCATTCTAATAATTTACTATGAGTTTCTAACTAGCAGCTTTACGGCCAGTTGTTTAACCTCTGGTCTACAACCAGGCTTTAAAATTGTTTGCCCCACCCACGGCACAGCATGTTCTTTGTTCTGACTACCAATCAACAAGCAGTTGTTAAAATTTATCCTTATACACCTGTGGGAAGGATGATGATAGGTGTTAGAAGATCACAATTCTCTAAGTTATGCCTTTGCAAAATCTAAAAGAGCTGCTGAGGTTTAGATGAAGTTTAGCAGAAACACGGCCTTTTCTCGGGCTGTTCCCTGTTCTTTTTATTTCTTTTTTTAAGGAGAATTCCCAAAAAAGGAAAAACAAATAATGGTTGTTGCGTAAAAGGAGTCGTAGTATAACCATTCAGAAAATATTTTTACTTACCTCTTTAATTCCTCTTGTACAATTCCCAAGCTTATGAAAACATTCTTCAACTCAACTGTGGCTACAGCTGTGGCCTGCCTGTCACTTTTTAGCTGTACCCAACAAGACGAAGAACTGTCGCCAAACGAATCTTTAAAAGTTTCGCAACAGTCTGACCTGGTTGGTTTCGACCCCACTACCTGTAATTTAATTCAGTCTTTCGGTACAGGCGAGTTGCCGCGTGCTGTAGATGTAATTGAAGAAAACAGAGCCATTTTCACGGTTAAGGCGCAGCGCAGAGGCCATAACGGCAAGTATCTGAACGAAACTTCGGCTGTTTTACTCGATCCGCAAGACCCTGCCACTAATTTACTTAACCCCTTCGATACACAAATGGCTGGCGTTTATGGTCTGCTTACCGTTGGCGACGAATCTGGGCTGGCAGCCAACGAAACCGGCGGCCGCGTTATTCTGGATTTTACGCCGGTGAGTTCTGTTACCATGAAAACACTGGTTGTAGCCGATATAGAAGAATCTGAGGCAGGTTCTAAAGTGCAGCTTTTCAGCAGCACCGGTCAGCTACTCGACGAAAAACCATTGCCGGTAACAGGAGATAAAGGCTTAGGTTTTGTTTCTTTTGATAACGTACCAGGTGTAGCCAAAGTAATTGTAACATTTGGCTATGAGCGCCAAAAATCAGGTTCTGGTGCTATAGCTCGTTTGCAGCTTTGTATTGAAGGTGAAGGTGTAGATGATTTTTGCTTCCAGAGCATCAACTCTGTGTGGATGCAGTACACAGGCTCCAACCCGGCCAACATAACCGTAAAAGCAAAAGAGGGGGCAGCCTCCAAAGTTGTTTACAGCGGAAAAGGCGTGAAACCAGGTACCATGTTTAAGCTCGAAAATGCTGCAGGTTTTGGCGAAGCGCTGGTAGTAGAAACCCAACGCAAAGACAAAGAAACGATTCCGATGACCTGCAACGGCCCGACTTCGCTTAAGAAACAGTACGGCAACTTTAAGTTAGTTGAAGTTAGATCAGGCGCCGGCATGCCGCTGCTGCTGCAGTAATAGCTGAAGTACTAAAGTACAAACATAAAAAGGGAAGCAGTTGTTGCTTCCCTTTTTATTTTTGTCAGATCTACTATCAGATTTTAGATACTAGATTTTTGCAAATTAACTGAAGTTACGCACATTTATCAGGAAGTCTCCTGTTAGTTGGTTCTAATACATTTGGTACCAGTTTCATCCGGTGCCCTTAGCCCTGCATGTTCCATTGTTTAGCTCCGAGCGCTTAAGGCCGCGGGGCCTCGTTCTCGGGCATCGCGCTGCTGCATCTTTCCTGCCAGGGGTGCAGGGGCCCCTTTTAGGCTCGCTCCCGCTCAGGCTGCCTGCGGCACCGGAAACCTGCAAAGTCCCTCAACCCAAGAACTGGAAATTTATGCTCTTAGTTGAGACTATAGCACCAGCTAATGTCTCGAGTTGCTCTGGGAATACTATTTCTTTGCTGGTCGCATTAGTGCCTAACATCAGTAATTATGAAATAGTTTTTCCCATTCATCCTCTCCATCACATATTCAATTTGCCTGTTTTTCATCTTCACATTCTTGTATTAAATAACCAGCAATCAAATTATTCTAATGAAATCAGCCTTCCGAAGGAAAAAACTGTTTCATTGGCCAAGGGTAAAGTTAGTTCAGCACCTGCTTCGCTTCCGACTCATATTTGTTTTTAAACTTGTCGTAGAGGTACTTCTGCTTGTTGTTGAGGTCTACCTGGCGGCCCTGGATAAAGGCATGCGTTACATCGTTGGTGCGCATGTCCAGTATATCGCCATTCGACACGATGATCGAGGCATCTTTACCCACTTCCACAGAACCTACCCTGTCGGCAATACCTAAAATCCGGGCTGTGTTTAAGGTAACAGAGCTTAGCGCCTGTTCCTTACTAAGGCCATAGGCTACGGCAGTACCGGCAATAAAAGGCAGGTTCCGGATGCCATGTATGCTCAGGTCATAATCGAGGGCAAACGGAATACCGGCCTGCTGCAGCAGAAAAGGCGTTTTGTACGGCAGATCAATGTCATCGTCGTCGCGGTTCGGCAGCTGGTGCACCCCGGAGTAGATAACTGAAATATTGTTGGTTTTCAGAAAATCAGTTACGGCTACGGCATCTCCTCCGCCCACCAGCACGATTTCCTTCACCCCTTGCTGCTTCGCAAAATTCACGCCTTCCAGTATGTCTTTGGCGAAATTAGCATGCAGGTACAACTTTCTGGACCCATCGAATAAACCAGCCAAGGCGGCTAGTTTCAGGTTTTCTTTCTCTGGTTTCGCAGCTTTATACACAGCAGCATCGCGCAGCATCTGCTGCAACTCCAACAGGGTATGTTCCCGCTTTTGCTTCATCTCGGCGTAGCGGGGGTTCGGTATGTTGTCGAGGGGCAGCAGCGAGGTGGGCCAGTTCAGGTGTATGCCTTCATCCGCTTTCACAATAGCGTCTTCCCAGTTCCAGGCATCGAGCTGCACAATAGACGAAAGCCCGGAAATGGTGCCACCCACCGGCGTTAGCTGCGTCATCAGGATACCATTTGCCCGTATAGTCGGGATGATATCGGAATCCGTATTGTAGGCGATTACCGATCTTATATTAGGATTCAGTTCCCCTACCTCGCGGGTATCGATGGTGGCGCGCACACTGTTTATCTCGACCAGACCCAGCGTTGTGTTTGGCTGAATAAGGCCCGGATAAATGTGCTTGCCCGTTACATCTACCACCTCGTAGCTGGCGGAGCTGGCACCACTTTTAGGGCCTGCATAGGTAATTTTGCCATTGGCAAAGCCTACGGCAGCATTTTCTATAACAGTGCCATTGCCAACGTGCAAGGTAGCACCAGAAAGCAATATAGGTTTGCTTTGCGATTGTCCGGGAGCCGGCACCTGGGCCAGCGCAGGCATACTTAAAAGTAAGCCTACAAAAGCTGCTAAATATTTCATGTGTTGCATTTTTTGTATTGTTAAACCCAGTATTTCAGCATGGTTCTAAGATTGAAATAAGCTGAGCTATAATTTTATTATTTTCTGATGTTTGAATTTGGCGTAATACTAACTCCATGCAAAAAACTGGTTGAGTAGACCCTTGGCAAAATGCTGATAAAAATCCTTCTGAAGGGTATTTTCATTTGAATAATTGGTTCACCACTCAACATAAAAACTTACATGCACTTAATAAGCCAAATAAGAAGTGCCTTCTTCCTCCTCATGCTCCTCGCAATGCAGCACGGTAGTTTTTTTATTGGCTGGGGTCTGCGTTTTTTCGCCGGAGGCTTTGGCTGCCAACATCTTCTGCGTCAGGCGCATCCGCTCCCTCTCCTGGTCTGCCCGCAGTTGCAGGTCCCTTTCAGCGTCGAAATAAACGATACCGTCTACAAAAGTCTTTTCGGGTCTGGCGTAAATAGAAAGCGGGTGCTCGTTCCAAAGCACCACATCGGCATCTTTGCCTGGTTTCAGGCTACCCATGCGCTCGTCGAGGTGCAGGAGTCTGGCAGGGTTCAAAGTAATCAGCTTCAAGGCATCCTCTTCCGACATGCCGGTGTATTTAATGCTCTTAGCGGCTTCCTGGTTCAGGCGGCGTGCCATTTCGGCATCATCGGAATTAATGGCCGTTACCACTCCTACCTGGCTCATCAGACCGGCATTCTGCGGAATGGCATCTTTCACTTCCATTTTATAAGCCCACCAGTCGGCAAAGGTGCCACCGCCAATGCCGCGCTCACGCATTTTATCGGCCACTTTGTAACCTTCCAGAATGTGGGTAAAGGTGTTTATTTTAAAGCCCATCTGGTCAGCTACACGCATCATCATATTAATTTCTGACTGCACATAGGAGTGGCAGGTAATGAAGCGCTTGCCCTCCAGAATCTCTACCAGCGTTTCCAGCTCCAGGTCGCGGCGTGGAGCTGGTGTGTTGGCTTGTGCTCTTTTGCTCAGCTTGTTGTGGCTCTTCCAGACTTGGTCGTACTCTTTCGCCCGCTGAAACGCATCTACATACACCTGCTCCACTCCCATACGCGACTGCGGAAAACGAATGGTGGCGTTGTTCCGGTTCGATTGTTTTACGTTTTCGCCCAAAGCGAATTTAATAAAGGGTGCACCGCCCTCTACCAGCAGCTCCTGCGGACTCTTGCCCCAACGCAGTTTAATAATTGCCGACTGCCCGCCAATAGGGTTAGCGGAGCCGTGCAGCAGTTGCGAGGTAGTAACGCCACCGGCCAGCTGGCGATAAATATTAATGCTCTCACTATCCACCACATCCTCCATGCGAACTTCGGCAGTAACAGATTGTGTCGCCTCGTTTACGCCATTCAGGGCAATGTGCGAATGTTCGTCTATAATACCAGGGGTTACGTGCTTTCCTGTTCCGTCTATTACCCTGGCTCCAGACTCGCTCAGGTTTTTACCTACTTTCGAGATTTTCCCGTTTTTCAGGAGCACATCGGCGTTCTCCAGTTTGCCTTCTTTTTCGTTTGTCCAGACGGTGGCGTTTTTGATCAGCACCGTTTCCTGTTGCGGAAGGGCGGCCGTACCGTAGGCTGCAAAAGGATAAATCATGGGGCCGTACGCAACCGGTGCAGCCTTTTTCTCAGCGTCTTTTTTAGCCTGTTGGGTTAAGGCAGCAGAATAAAGAGCCGTCCATTTTACGTCTGTGGCGTCGGGCAGTTTGCCTTCGCCCTGCATGTTTTTCTCGTTCAGCCAACCGCTCAGCCTGATGCTCTCGGTGCTCTTTTTATCTTTGGTGAAGGAGATGGTGACAAGGCTGCCGTTGAAAGCAATTTTCCCTTTTACCGTATCCGGCCCGATTACACGCAGCTCAGGTTTTGCAGGCGTTCCTTCCACAAGCAGTTTCCGCTCCGGCTGCTGGCCCATTTTTAGCGTGTAAACACCTCTTACATCGGTAAAAACATCCGTTATTTTATACTGATTTCCCTGCACCCAGTTCTCCAGTATAATGTTATCATCGGCAAACAAATTACCGGATGTGATCAGAAAGTTTGCCAGCATACCTTTGTTCAGGCTACCCACCAGGCTCTCAGCCTTCAGGAGTTTTGCAGGTGTGGCCGTAAGTGCCTTCAAAGCTTCTTCTTCCGGCAGACCAAACTGAATCGCTTTGCGCAGGTTTGGCAGGAAATCTTTTTTGTCTTTCAGGTCTGCAGCGGTAAAGGCAAAGGTAATGCCCTCTTTCTGAAGCAGGGCGGCATTGGCAGGCGCCATTTCCCAGTGCTTCATATCGGAGAGGGTTACACGGCGGGCATCGTACACATCTTCTACATGGTAAGGCTCCGGAAAGTTAAGCGACAGGATAAGCGGTGCTTTGGCTGCCTTTATCTGGGGCAGCATCTGGTATTCGTCGCCTTCGCCCTTTATAATGTACTGCACGTTAAACTCATCGCCTACTTTATCGGCCCGGAGCACATTCAGTTTGTTTCCTGCTTCGAAAATCTGGGGGTATTTGGCAGCATCTGCAAAGGCTTTAAGCGAGATATTCTGTTCTTTACCTGCATTCTGGCTGTTCCACTGCACATCGAGGTAAGTCTGGCGGAGCAGCGCTACAGCACCCATAAGCGAGTTCGGGTAATCTTGCGTAGAGGAACCTTTGTCGAACGAGAGGGCTCCGGCTGCTTTGTCGAGCACCACCACCTCGTTTTCCCGCTTTTCAGCCAGTGTTACCAGAGCCGCTGTGCCACGGGCAATACCATCGGGGTGCACGGCCAGCACAGCACCAAAGCCCAGCTTGCGCAATTCCTCCGCTTGTTTGGCATCTACTTTAAAAAGCTCAGCCGCGTTTGTTTCCGGCCTGATTGCCTGGTTCCAGCTAAAAGCACCTTGTTTGGCTGTTTCCATTTGCGGCGGCGACATCCAGTTTCGGGTGGAGCGTTTAACTTCAGGCATGCCATAGCTGGAGAACATATCTACCAGGCCCGGATAAATATGCTTGCCCTTGGCATCTACAACCACAGCACCGGCAGGAATTTTAACAGCTGTTCCTACGGCCTCCACTTTTCCGTTCCGGATCAGGAGCGTGGCGTTCTCAAGGGTGGTTTTATAATCGGTGTGGATGGTGGCGTTGGTGAAAACGACCAGACCCGGACGCTCGTCGTACACGCCGTTTCTGGGAAATGTTTCCTGAGCCAGTACACTGCCTGCCACGCCCCAGGCGAGGCAGGCGGCCAAAGTAAAGATTTTCTTCATGCGATAAGGAAATGTAGGTGGTTTAAGTTTAGGCAATATCAAATATAAGGTTCCGGCAGCATAAAATCCAGAATTAAAACTTTAATTTTGACCTGTCTCATTCACAAGAAGATACACCTAAAACGCATGGCTTACTGCACTTTACTAACTCCTGTTAGCACTACAAGTATTGTACTTTAAAAAGACTCCTTTTTCCTGAATTTTTATTCTTGAACACAGGAAAGAGGTGCAGCGCTGATGGCAAACGACGAGGCCTCGCCGCCTGCAGCGCTAAGACTTTTAGAATATAACAAGATAGCATAAGGGCACCGGATCGAGCTGCAGCTAAGGATAATGGAACCTGATTTATTAAAGTATTACAGTATGAATACCCCTTCATATGTTATACACTCAAATAATTTCAGTTAATGTAGTATTTGTAAATTTGAAGCAGCACTACACCGATTTCTCTTCCTTCCGGAACTCACGCTTTACTCCTTCAATAATATCGGCATAATGCAGTTCCTTACTTTCTTTGGAGAAAGCCCGGAGCGATGCATATTGCACGGCACTTAAAATAGAGGCACCTGTCAGCTCATACTGTGTGGCGATATCCATCAGGTTCACTTTCTCCTGCAGTTGCAGACCGGCAGGCAAAGATTTTTCCCAAAGCATTTTCCGCTCCTGCGCATCGGGTAATGGGAAATGCACCACCTCATGGAACCGGCGGATAAAGGCCTCATCAAGATTATTTTTGAAGTTAGATGCCAGAATGAGCAGGCCAGTATAATCTTCTACGCGCTGCAGCAGGTAACTTACTTCCTGGTTGGCATACTTATCGTGGGAACTCTGCAGGTTGGTGCGTTTCCCGAACAAGGCATCGGCTTCGTCGAAAAACAGAATCCAGTCGCGGCTCTCGGCACGCCGGAACACGTTCTCCAGGTTCTTCTCTGTTTCACCGATAAACTTCGACACGATCTGCGACAAGTCGATACGGTACACTTCTTTGTTGAATTGTTTGCCAAGCAAGGTGGCGGTAAGCGTTTTGCCTGTTCCCGGTGGTCCGTAGAGCAGCACCCGATAGCCTGGTTTAACCTTCCGTTTCAGGTTCTCGTCTTCGAACAAGTGGCTATGGTATTGGAGCCAGGTGCTGATATGCTGTATCTGCTGCCGGGTGCGAGGGTGTAACACCAGGTCGTCCCAGGTCATGCTGGTGGTGATTTTGCGGGCCGGAAAATCAAGTCCGAACCGGGGTGCGTAATCTTTGCCGAACAGCAACTTATCCAGCCATTCCTGTGCCAGAATCATGCGCCCGCTCATGAGCGGTTCACCTTCCCGCACAGGCTCCAGCCACAAAATACTTTGCCTGTAGAACATGGCGCTTTCCAGGAACAGTTCCTGCACCTGCAGGCGCTGCTGCAGGTCGTTGCCGGCCAGTAAAAACTGAGCTGTTTCGCCGGTAGGCAGCATCCCCCGGTGGTTCGCTCCCTTTACACCACCAAATTCCGGAAACTCGCCGCCATTGGGGAGGTAGGCAATTAAGATACTTTCAAAAAAATCGGGCTTCAGGTGCGGCACCAGCGCCAGTAGCAACACCACCCACTCCTGTACCAACAGCTTTTCCGGCAACAGTTTGTTTACCTCCGCCTGCAGCGCGCTTTGCTTATATGCCTCCTTCAACTCCTGCCCGAAATAAAAATCCTGCTGACTGAAATAGGCCTGCAGCCGCTTCTCCAGGATCTGGCGCAGGTCCTGTAAAGCAGCATCGAAGAGATTTAGAGTAGCGTAGTTTTTATGAACCGTAAACATAGTAGCAGATGAATTTAGAAGGCTGGTGTAAGATTTCAGGTCATACTTAGTCCTTAACAATAGACTACCTTCTTCCAATTTTTCTAATGAAAACGGCCTCCACAAGAAAAATCTCAGGATTTTAGTCAAGGGTCAAACCTGCTATTCTTACAAAATTTGCTTAGGAGCTTCTGCAAACTGAAAGCCGCAGGTTTAGAATATTAAGGGCGCAGGATGATCAGTATATAAAGTAGTAAAATTTCAGCAGGTTACATAGTTAATCATAAACTCATTTGTGCGTTCAGTTTTCTATTCACGAATTATGAAAGGATGCAGCATGTTTGCCTCAGCCAAAACAAATTTTATTTTACAAGCCGGAGACTGGTGCCGGCAGTAGCTTCAGCAGACCTTTGCACCATTTCCTCTTCTTTGGATTCAGTAGCCTGCCGCTGTAGTTTCTCCTGTTCAGGCTGCTCTGCTTCTTTTGTTTCCTGCGCTAACTGCGATGCCTGTACTGCTTGTGCCTGCTGCTTCTCTTCCTGGTCATAGTTCTCGGATTTGCGATGAACAGCTGCCACAGGACTTGCAGGCGCAAAGAAACTGTTCTCCGACTCGAAGGTGAAGAAGGGAGCAGCCTGTTTGGGAGCAGCACCTAAATTCGGCACCACCCTTCTCCTGCTCTGGGCACGCCTGCGGATGTATCTGGACTGGCTCATATGATGTCTACTAATAACTAACTCAGAACAAAGAATGGTCCTCTATTATTTATATTATGTTGGCCTCTTGATAAGCCTTTGTAAGAATAAAAAGCTTCTTTTATTTTTTTATGCTCACTAAAGCTACTGACGTTCTTCAAATATTCCCTAATACTAATGTTCCCTGGGACACCGGCTATATCTTTATACAGTTTGTCTTTAATTTCATAGGGTAAAAACTCTAATTTGCTCTTGACTGTGGTTGTATATAACTTATTGGCCTCTTGATTAATCGCAGTCGGAGTCCACGATAAATTGGCAAGCGAATTAAGTTGGTGTGATCCAAATCCCGAACTTTGTTCCACTGTATGTTCCCACTGGTACGCAGGATCATTATTAAACTGATGGCCACTTCTTCTATAATTTAACACTTTATTAGCATCCGGATAAGAGTCCCATTTTTCTCTGAACTTGGTATCGCTCTCTTTATTTAACTCTTCCAGTTCCTCAGGCGCAACAGGTAAGGCTTCTGCTGGTATTTTGGTATAGGCTGATCCGTATCCTAAGAATTTTCCGTAGTATATTCCGCCATTCTCATGTTTAGCTTTAAAGTCATACGTAAAATCTCCATTAGCTCCCGGTGTTAAGTCTTCTACCTGATAAGCTTTTTTACCCTGTTTTATAAAATCACCAACTTGTATTGGTGGAGTTAATACGACCTTCTCTACATCATGCTCTGTAACTCCTACTTCTTCCAAAATCGCTATAATGCTATCTACCAACTTGAAAATTTCTCTCTGAATTTCAGATTTTCTACTTTCATCTTTCTCCGCTTTTAATTCACTTTCTTTAGTTTTTATTTCCGCATGTTTAGTTACAGCATTAGTAAGTTTTGTCTTGAATTTTGTTCTCTCCTTTTTCTGTTCTTCCGATAAGGACTCTTTGTGTTTGTCTAATTCAGCTCTTCTATCAGCTACAGCTGTTAGGAAATCTTTTTTCTCTGAAGCTACCATAAGCGATGGATTATCTTCGCTTCCTTCAAAGAATATAGTATGATTTGCTTTTCCCGCTTTAAAGACTTTCTTGAATCCAAGAAAACTCATAATTTTCTCTTTCACCTCCTGCACCTTCGCCACCAGGCTCTCCACCATTCCCACCAGCTTATCAATTACCCAGGTCAGGCCGACATCCACTTTCTCCCGCACCAGTTCCAGGGCATCGCGCAGGCGCTCGCTCAGGTTCAGGCCTACCTGGTTAGCCAGGAAACCGATAACCACCGGCACCCCGCGCGCCAGCGCATTTTCCAGGAAGTCGCCTGCCTTCTGGATGCTGCCCTGCGCAATTTCCAGGGTGCCTTCCACGAAAGAGTTCACGATCTCCAGCATCTGCTTCAGGTACCTGATAAACGACTGGATGGCTTTGTACAAGGCAATGGCACTGTTTACCACGGCCATAATACCGGTCGGGTCGAGCATGCTCAGCAATTTCTGTGTTACCTTTTTAATGATCTGGTCCATCACGAAGCTCTTCACGGCTCCCAGCACCATATCCCAGACGTTGTTTAGCTTCTCTTTTATTTTATCGCCTATCACGGCCAGGAAGCCACGCTTGCGAACATCCTGCACAAACTCGTACGCCTCACCAGCCATCCCTATTATTTTCTCAGCTTTGGCTATCAGGTTTTTAATTTTGTCAACCTTCTCTTTACCGATCCGCTCTTCAAGCTTTTTCCAGATTTTCTCCATCGTGATGTCGAGCACCACCAGCAACCATTTCAACAGCCCAACCACCGTAAAGTCTGTCGGAATCGGGATGCCTGCCGCCTCTACCTCCGACAGGAACCAGACCTTGAGCCCCTCTACCAGGTGCACCAGCACATTATTAAAGAACTGGCTAAAGCCTTGCTTAATGGCTCTTAACAGGTTCATGAAGAAACCCGACACGTTTGCCTTAATCGCGCTCCAGGCTTTTTTCACATTGTCGATAAGCTTGAACACCAGGTCAACCGGGAAGCCCATCATGCGCAGGATCACTTCTATCAGCGCCATGATTACGGTAATAGCGAAACGCACCAGCCGCGCGATCGGGTTGGCAAACGTTTTAATGATCTTGCCAAAGGCCAGCACCGGCACCAGCAGATCTTTCCATGTAAAGGATTCCCACAGACTTGTAAACAGCCCTTTCACATATTCCCAGCTGAAGCCAAGCGTTTTCACGGCAGCGTCTATTTTCTGCGTGGCCCTGTCGATGGCGCCGCTCTCTTTCATTTTGTTGAACTGCTCCTCCCCGTTCTCCGACAGCAGCATAAAGCCTTTGATCAGGTTTTCGGTGGTGCGCGGCACTTTCTCGCCGGTAAACGGATCTCGGCTGATGAGCACCGTAATCAGGTAATAGCCTTTGCGTTTTTTGGCTTCCCTGGAGATCCACTGGAACAGCACATCCTTCACAATTTTCAGGATCATGATGCCAGTTTCCACCACGTATTCCCCTACCCGCTTAATCGGCCGCCAGAACGAATCAAAAATCTTCTGGAAAGTTCCCCGCGGGTCCATCAGCGATTCTATGTTCACATAATTCCAGAGACCGGCGAAGGCGGCTTTCAACTCGCTATATGATTTGCCGAAGATTGAAATACCTTTATCGATCCAGGCGGCCACTTTGTTGAAAGTGCCGGTTTCCTGCATCTTCTTGCGCTGCTCCACGCCCCATTCACTCAGGTTGAGGAAGGCATTTAAAATATTGGCTCCGGAAAGCGGCCGAGCTTCGTCGGTAAGCGGATCTTTGCCCATAATCAGGCAGAGCAAATCCCAGAACCTTGTTTTATTTTTAATGTAGTGGGCCAGCGGTATGAGTAGCGCCTGCTTAATGAACTCCAGGAAATCGCGGGCTACGCCTTTGGCAAAGTTGATGATGTGGTTGAAGAAGGAGGTAAAAGCTTCTTCCAACCTGTTAAATACTCCCCCCACATTTCTGACATCAGACAAAGAGAGGCTGTTGAAGAACCTGCTGAAGGTATCGCCTATGTTGCTGATCAGGCTTTTCACCCGCCCGATAGTGCTGTCTACAAACTGCTCCGCTTTCTCCAGGATACCCAGCTCGCGCAGCTTTTGCAACAGCTTATTACCAAAAGGCATCAATTCAACAGCAGCCTCTATAAAGTTTTTGCCTGTAAAAGGCACATCTTCGCCGGATATCGGATCGTAGCCCAAGGCCACCCGCAAGGCTTTGTAGCCGGGCACGTTCATGATCAGGTTACGCACTTTTTTCAGTACCCAGCGCTTGCCTTCCTCCAGCCTGTCGCCTACCCATTCGGCGGCACTACTAATGGCCCCTTTTATCCTGCCGAAAATGCCGCGCTGCACTTTAGGCGCCGATTGGCGATGCACCAACGGGAGCGGCAGAACAGCAGTTTCATTCGTAAATTGTTTTCGTTGCAGTTCTCTCTCCTCTTCCGGTTTTTCTTCCTGACGATGCTGCTCTTCCGGCCGTTCCACTTCTGCTTTGGCTAAAACCCGAGGTGCCAAGGTAAACGGTTTCACTTCTCCTGCCGGCTTGCTTTGTGGTTCAGCTGTCGATTGCTGTTCATCCTCTTTCCGTTGCACATTAAACAGGTCTTTCTGCAGTTCCCGCAACGATTTCGGTTTTTCCTGCACGCCCAGTTCGGGGTTGCGCAGGGCACCTTCCACCAGCTTCATCGGGTCTATAAAGGCAGTCCAGTTGCTGAGCGCGTGTGTCTGCACCTGTATTTCGCCGCCCAGGTTATCGGACCCGGCCGTGTTGCCGTTGATAGTGGTTACGCTGCTGCCATCCGAACTCTCCACAAGGCCGTAGTGGGAGCGCATGTCGCGGTAGGCAATGGCACCCGGCATAGGAGCCACACCAGGAGCCAGCGCCGCCTCCCGCGGAATGGTCATGCGGCCGAGCAGCCACTTCTTCATAGGCAGCCCGGCTTTGTTCAGCGCCCAGAAGGCAAAGATGCCGCACCAGCTCGGCATGGCATCGCGTTTGCCAACACCTGCTTTGCCATCAGGCATTATCACGGCCACACCTTCAACTTCTCTTTTCTTTTTGATGCTCGATTCAGGAACAGTTGTTCCGTCTGCAGGCTGGCCATCTGCCGTAATTTTTTCGGGGCCCAGCGTGGTTTTGAAATACTCGGAGAGGCGTGGCCAGCCAACGCGGTAACCATCGTCGCCGGTTTTATTGGCTATTACCTTACCGGCCTCACCTTTTGCCAGCGAAACAGCAGCAGCCAGGTGTGCCGGGCTACGTTGTATTTTTTTGCGGGATAGGTGTTTTGGGGCAATAGCAGAACTGCCTCCGGCTGCGGTGGCAGGGGAAACGGAGTGGTGACTGGCACCTTGCTGAATGGTGTGCGTTAACTCATGGGCAAGCAGGTGCTGCCCCTCCTGCGAGGCAGGAGCGTATTTGCCGTTGTTAAAGAAAATATCATTCCCGTAGGTGAACGCCTGCGCCTGAATCTGTTGATTCATCTTTGCCGATGTTTCACCGCTATAGATGCGCACGCCACTGAAATCGGCCTGGAAACGGCTCTCCATAAAGCCACGCGTTTCCGAAGGCAAGGGGCTTCCCGTGCCTCTACTGCTCTCCAGTTGGTGCTCAAAGCTATGGTTTTCTTCCTGTGGCGGACCACGCCCAGACCGCTGCACCAGCACGCCCGGCAACCCGTAGTTAAATTTGCAATGGATGTGTACGTGATGCGCAACTGCCTGCCGCTGCAACGCAAAACGACTTGTGCTGCCTGTAGAAGCTGTAGCAAATGATTTGGTTTGAATTTCTTCTTTCTCCGCCTCGCGCTGAACCTTACCTTCCTGACTGGCGCAGGCACTGCATTTGCGTTGTACTTCCTGCTCCTCCTCAACTTGCCGCTGTACTTCCTCCTCCTCTGCCTGGCGCTGCACGTTTAGTTGCAACTTTGGCTGTACTTCCTCTTCCGTTCGCTGCAGTTCTTCCTCCTGCCGCTGTATTTCTTCTTCAGGTGGAGCGGCTGCCGTAGTTTGTGCCGGCTCCGGCATGGTCATGACCTGATGCGCCATTTGGTCCGCCTCCTTCTCCTGCGGATCGTCGGGCTGGCTTACGCTAAGTTTGGGTTGGATGAAGGAAGTTGAAGCTGCTACCTTTTCTGCGGTACCTCTGAAAAAAGCTGGATCATGCTTACGCGCGAAAAACGCCGAAGCCACCTGCCGTTGCACGGTAGTGGCTGGTCTCGTTGTTTTTTCGGCGGTTGAGAACATTTTTTTTAAGACACAAGATTTTAAACACAAGATGTAAGACTTTTTTTGAGAAGTTTTTTCGGACTTCTTCTAACTGCCGCTAGTTTAGGCGCAGCCGTAACTTGTGGTCATTTATTATGACAGGAAGTTTTCAACTTCCGTGAGCCATCAGGTTAATTTCGCTCTTACGGACATCTCAGTCCGTACAAATACGATGACCATACAAATTCCTTATGTTACTGGTATTGCGGCCGCCCCTTGAAGCCAAAACCGCAAAAACCTTTTGGAAGGGCTTTTTCATTAGAATAATTGGGTTTGCTAAGGCACTAAAGCTGCGCACGCTGCAAGGTCTATTTTATTTCATGCCCAGTCGGTTCGTAGCAACTCCTTCATCCAGGGCAGTTTAAGGTAGCTGATAGTCCAGGGGAGTTGTTGTAGCAGGATGTCGAGAGTGTTTTGTTCTACCTGTAAAAGCCAGGTCTCTTCTTTTCGGATCAGGTTGCCACGGCGCTGCAGGAAACCTTCGCGGAGGCCGTCGGGAGAGGTGTTTTTCAGGGCACCCCAGTGGGAAATCATGGCGCGTAGCAGCTCTTCTACATGCTGTTTTTCTGCTTCTGAAAGCTCCGTTACAAGGGCTATATTTTCAGTTTCAGTTACACCACATAACACCTTGTTGAGCAGCGTTTCATACTCGCGGTAATCGAGGTGGCCGAATACCAGGTAATGCAATAGGGCGATAGCTTTATCTACGTAAATGAGCTTGCTTTCAGACATTAATTTACAGGCGCTGAACAAGCCAGGCAGAAAAGGAGCGGCCAGTATTAAGCCAGCATTTTTAATTACTACTCCTTCTGCTATTCTTTCTTTATTATTATCGGTTGCTTCCGGTGTTAAAGCAATGGTTTGTTTTTCTGAAATTATTTGAATGAATTCCCTCTTCTGTGGTACCACCTGCTCCTTTACAAAGCTTTTCAGCAGTTTGCTTTTGAAAACAGCCTCCAGCAAAGCTGTAACCTGCTCCGCTTCCAACTGCTTAATCATAGCTGTTAGCCAGCTATTAATAGCAGGTGCTGCGGCAGAAATATTAGCCAGGAATAGCACTTTTAATTCAAATAATTTGTGCTGAAAGGCCTGCTTGTTCTGCGCCTGTATAATCGATTCAAACTCCCGATAAGCTGCCAGTGCATCGGCTTTAGCAGCCGCACCTGCAGCAGATAATAGCAGCGAAACCGTCCCTGCCAATATATTATCGCTGAACTGGTTAACCAATCGTCTGGCACCGGTTGCCGAAGCTAAAGCGCTTTGTACTTGCGCCCGGACAGCACCAGAAACAGTAGCTGGCGCAGCATTACCAACCCATTCAAAAGATTTAAGAATATCGGTTTCAAAAGCCTCATGACCAGACACCTCGTACCACCATGGCAGCACGCCATTTTTTAGAAAATAGCACAATGCTTTTAGTGTTCGCTCTTCAGCAGAAAAGTTTACCGTACTGTTTTCAGCAGTGTAGTTACTGCTTAACAGTTTCGCTTTCTGATGCTCCAACTGCTCCCGAACCTGCCTTACCACCTGCTCTATCAGGCGCGGCTCTAATTCCTCCTCCGGCAGGTTGTGCAGCTGAATATCCAGCCGCTCCAGCACCAGCCATTCCTGTGGCGAAACCAGGGCATCGAAGGCATCGCTCAACTGCTTCTGAAGCTCATTGCTCTGCACCAGCCCGGCCACCTTTGCCTGCAGGGCAAGGGCATTGGTTGTAGTAGCTGTAATGTGCCACGACTGCCGGTGAATAAGGTGCTGCTGCTCCATCTTAAACCTTGATTAAAAGGATTTTCCTGATTTTAAATTATTCTAATGAAATTGGCCTTCCGAAGGCTTCTTTTAGATTTTAGACGCTAGATGTTAGACTTTTTATTAGTTAAAAATGAAAAGTTAAATTTATGAGTTGAAACTTTTTCATCCATTCACTATTACTTCATCTTAAAATTCCCAAATCTTCACATCTCCAAATTAATCAACCAGTAATCAAATTATTCTAATGAAAATGCCCTTCCGAAGGGTTTTGGACTTATATACGCCTTAGGGTCATGATCAGCCGCGAGGGCTGAGGCTACGGGGGCATGTTTGTTTCAGCTTCCTATGATTTCCCGGATTACCCTTATAAGTTCCTGCAATAGCTCTATGTACTGCACTTTAATGGCTGCTTCGCCGCTGTTGTTGCGGTTGTCGAGTTCGGCTTCCATGTCTTGTAGTAATTTCTGCAGCAGGTCTCGTTCGCGGGCGTTGCTGATGTGCAGTTCCTGCAGTTTTTCTATCGACATTTTTAAAAGTCTTGTCAACAACTCATCCACGTCCTCTTTGCGCATACAGGCGATGTTGATAAGCACCCTGATGTAAATAATGAGCAGCTGCAGCGACAGGGTGCGTGCCACCGCCGGACTGTTTGGCAGGAGCCTGATCCAGGAGGGCTGCATGTGGGCAGTCTCGAAGAACTCTAATGGCACGGTGCCTCTGGAGCTCAATTCGCCAAACATCATCTCAAAAAATAACTGCACATCTTGCAGCACATCCCTGTAACTTCTCATAAATTCATCTGAACCTTGCAGAGGCTCCTGCAACCTAATGAAGTCATGAACTGGCACATCAAAGGTCTGGCATACCTTCTCCTCTTCCTGAGGCCGCTCTTCCCGCACGGTAGCATGCAATTCGGGTAGTTCGGTGGTGCAGGTACCGTTAACTAGATAAGTTCTGAGGGTATAATCTCCGCCCTGTGCATACTGGTGTTCTGGTGTTGTAAATTGGGCCTGACCTGCCACCGGATACTCTTCTTTGGTGCCATCGCCGAAATCTACAATAGCGGTCGTGGCATGGCGCAAGCCCCTGAAGAATACCCGAAGCCGCAGCGCCCCGGTTGGCTCAAATACGCTGCTGCCGGACGGGCTGGCGTGAACCGTAATGCTGAAGGTGGCAGTCTGGCCTTGCAGGGAAGTGTAGTTAAAGGTGATGGTCCTTTGCGGCTCGCCATTCAGGTTTGCTGCTGAGGGCAGGAACTCGTAATTACCGCTGCCTGCTTCTGTCTCGCTCACAGCCACTCCAACCAAGGTACCTCCTGCTGGTTTTATGGTAAATCGCAGCGAATTGGCGGTTTCACAGATTTCGCTTTGCGGCAGGTCTACCTCCGCAGGCTCCGGATTATTCACCTCAACCGTCACATCCTCAACTTTGGCTGTACAAACGCCGTTGCGAACAGTGACTCCTACTGTATAGGTACCGCCCAACCGGTAAGTATGTGGCGGCGGTTTTATGGCCGAAGAGGTGCTCTCATCGCCAAAGTCCCATTCTGCTGCGGTTACCATGTCTGGCCGATCCAGTACAAATTCGTAGGTGAGCGGGTTTTCAGGCCTTTCCTTTGCCAGAATTTTAACCGCTGGCATACGGTACACAATTACCGAAATAGTTTGGGACTGATCTTCTAAGGTGTAAGTAAATGAAACAGTCACCTTCCTTTGCTCGTCCGGAATGATGACTTTAGCTGGCACAAAAGCGAACACACCCTCTCCTTTATCCGCTACAGCATCGCCCTGGTCGGTAGTTATTTTACCGCCGGTTGGGCTGGTCTGGAACGTGTACTCTTCTTCATCGGCCTGGCAATATTCTTCTGTGTCGAGACCGAAAGAAAGTTTGGGTGGCGGTATGTTAATGATAAACTGCATGGGCGGGCAGTCGGAACAGCAGAGGTAAGGCAGGTAAAAATCTGCGATCACGATGCCGTTGCCAATGTTCCGGAGCTGGTTGTCGAATCGGCCCTGCCCCCGCAGCACATCGGCTATTTTAATGCCAAGCATTTCCTCTATCTCCTGCCGCAGCAATCCTTTGCTTTGTAGCATGTTTATCTTTTTCGTGAATTCTGTCCGCTGCTTGGCCGTGTACACCTCTTTTTTAGTGGTTCGATTAGTGGTGGCAGTAACTCTGTCAGCAGTGACGACGATTTCATCAAGTATAAAATCGGTTAGATCAGTGACGCCTCTCACGGGTGGTATTCCCGGTGCATCAGGATTATCAGGCACCAGGTCGCGGTATACTATTACGAAGGTACCTCCTACCGGCACGCCGCCTTTGTGCTGCAGGCCCGGGTGCGCATTACTGAACTCCCGGAGCGTCTGCATCTTTTTCAGTTTCTCCACCCGCTCCAGGTATTCGGCATACAAAGCTCTGAAAGGAGCAAGCTCACAAAGGTTCAGCAGTTCTTTCAGGCATTCGCTGGCGGCAAAGCGGTCTTGTACCAGGCTATTGGTGGCTCTATTAGTCGGTTGTAAGATTTTACCTAGCTCCTGCAGCACCTCCTGCATAGCGGTATAAGTGTAGGTGCTTAACGTTTCGGGCAGGGTTTGCGACAGGGATACGAGCAGCTGAATGAGCTGCACGAAATAGATCACCGCATCTGTTTCCTGGTTAGTTGGCGCTACCGAAGTCACATCCCTGATTTCCATCAGTTTCAGCAGGTTTGCCCGCTTCATGCTCTCCATCAGCTCAATCCCAGTCACCTTCTTTTCTACCAGGTTTGGCTGCAACTTTTCATACACATAACCCACCGAGCTTTCGCGATAATAAAGCACATCGCTACAGCCCTGGATCAGGTTTACCGCGCTTTTTTGTAATTCATCCCGCTCCACCGAAGATCCCTCGGCCATGTTGGCAGTGCGCTTGTCAAGGCGATAGATACAACTCAGGGCTTTGCATAATTTGCAAAGCAGCTCCGCCCGCAGTGTTTCGTACAGCGCCTGCAGGTCCTGGAAGTGGCAGGGAAATTTGGTGGGGTCGATCGTGTTGGGAATAGAATCTACCGTTACGGCTACCACATCAAACGGCAGGCGGTGTTTGGTGCGGGTGTCCTGTAGCGTTGCCAGCACCGAGGTAAAGCTTTTCCCGATGTGCCCCTCTACCCGGAAAAAGTTGTAAGGCTCCAGATCGTAGAACAAGGGGTTCTTCACAAAATCGTCGGTAGTATTGTAAGTCGGGTTGTAGTGCAGATTCTGCTTTTCCTTGCCTTTTTGTGTAAGCTTCGGATTCCAAACGTCCAGTAGTCTTTTGCTTGCCTCGTTTGCGGAATAATAATACGGAATCGCCCGCTCTCCCAGCACATGCTTACCCAGCACAGAAGGCGTTACGCGGATATTAGCATCTATGAGCCGGGTTACGGCTGCGGCAGGAGCCGGAATACGGAAGTTCGTGATCAGACGCTCCAGCCGTTTGAACAGAGCCTGAAAGGTGTTGTATTTTTTATGGCTGGCGTGGAGCGGAGAAGGAATAAAAAAGTTGCGGAATTTGCTTTTCGCCACACCACCTCCACCAGTAAGTTCGCCGAGGAACAGGTGTCTTGGAAACAGCGCTTCCGGAGGCGTGCACATGCCCATCAGTTCGTGCGCTGCCGTGCGCCACTCCTGGTAAGCCAGCAGCAGATCACAGAAAAAGCCGTGGTAGTACTGGAAGTGCAGAAGGCTGTTGCCTACAATGGTCCCGTTATGCAAAAAGGCGAATTTGGTATTGAAATCGCTGAAAGGGTTTGGCTGGTTCTCCAGGTATGGTTTAAAGGAATCGTAGGCCTTGCCCAGTGCAACGCCTACTCCATCTACAAACTCTTTGCTGAAAACTTTCTGGTAGGCTTCGTACAGTTGGCTGGCTGTTTCCAGGGTAGTGGCCTGCACATCGAAGCGGGGCAGCCGGAGGTCGGACAAGGTATAAATAGCAGGGAAGACTTCGCCGGAACCGGATGCGTTGGCCTTTTGATTCAGCTCGTTGATGATAGCGGTGGCATTGGCTACAGAAATCAGCAGCTTCCGGATGTTCACGTAAACCTTTACACCTTTGTCGTCGCAGGAAGTGGGGTCGCAGTTTTTCGCTTTTTCTTCCAGAATTTCATAAAAGAGCAGGCATACTTTGTTGTTCAGGAATGAAGGGCTCAGCTCCAGGTCTGTCGCTTCTTCGTCTTCCTGCGCTATCAGTTCCCAAAGCGCATAGCGTTGCGTGTTGCCATCCACGAACACCGGGTAGCGCTGCTCTTTCAATGCATCGAAGGTGCGGTACTTTTTATAGTTGATGGCGGCCTCGCTGTTTTCAATGCCCTGCACGATCAGGTAGCCATGCGAGGTTACACCGGTGCCTTTGGTAATGGTCACCGTTTTACCGTCTGCCGCCTTACTTACTTGCAGCCCGCACAAAATGCCGATACCGATCAGGTTGGTCCGGGTCAGGCGCTCCTGCTGGTCCAGGAAATGGAACATATGGTTCAGGTCCTCCGCCGTCAGAATCTGATCGGGTTGAAAGTCGGGATAATCGTAATCCTTCAAATCAGTTTTTACCGGTATCATGGCAATGGGATTTAAATTACAAAGCGGTATGGTTCAGGTACACACGGTTCTCATCGTTACCGTCCACGCAATCGTGCAGCGTTGGCGGCGGGTAAATGCTTTTCAGTTCTCCGAAGGCAGTAACCAGGTCTGCCAGCTTCGCTGATTTGGCCTTGGGCGGGGCGCTGAGCCAGGCACAGAACGCTTCTTCTAAAGCGGCGTACACCACCCTGGTTACCCAGCAGATTTTGGCCATCACATGCGCTGGCATTTCCGCCCGTATCGTCTGTTCGGCAAATCGTCTGAATTCGAAATGATCCCGGGCCAGGTCTGTTTCGCCATCGAACACCAAGGTGATCCGATAGGAATAAGGGTCTTCTTCGCCACAGAAGCTGCAGTCGCTCTCCACGCAAACCGGCAACAGGGCATCGCCTGTTTTTTGTGGACGCAGCAGGAGGTGCTCTACCAGCATGAACTGCTCATCGTGCAGGTACTGATTCGCAAACGCTACCAGTTCGTCTACCTTGGCTTCGGCCTCGGCTTGTGTGTCAAAGGCAGCTTCGTGTGCAGCTATAGAAGGACTTTTTAATTGGATATAGAATTTCTCCTCCTCTTCCACTACTATGTAATCCGACTTACTGCACACATGTTTCAGGATAAGAACGATGTACAGGTTTAGCTCCTTCAGCAGTTGATCACGGTCTTCGTTTTCGAATAGTGTGGTGGCCGTTAGTAGAACATTTCCTGCTTCATCGTGCAGAGAAAGCGAGCTGGAATATACCTCTTTGAACCTGGAGATAGTGTAGTCGAAGTAATTGAGCGATGGCTTTAAACCGAGCAGGGCGCTGATGCGGTGCTGCAGGCCGCTAAGGCTTTTGTGCAGGCAAACTTCTGCTGCTGCCGTATAATCGAAACTCTGCGCTTTATAGGCACTCTGGTAAGGGAACTGCTTCAGAAAGGCTGTCTTTATTCCGATCAGCTTTTCTTTGGCCACCTCTTTCTGGTCTTTGTAAGCGTACAGCAGCAGCGTGTAATCAGAAAAACTTTCGCTGAACCGCGCCAGCAGGTGATCCAGAAAGCGGTTACGACGTTCCAGGAAACTGCCTTTGCTCTCGGTCAGTTCCTGCAGCTTCTCCTGGCTAAAGGCATCGTAGAAATCTGCCTCAAAATTGTCGTACAGGTCATTCTGCAGGATTTCATCTACCAGAAAAACAGGAAAGCTTGTCTGGCTGATTTGGTTGTTGAGTGAAAAGAGGTGCTTCAGGTTAGCCAGCTGACCCAGGTAATTAGCCAGTACCTGTTCAAAGAAATAGAGATACGACTTCAGCTGTTTTGCCTGTGCCTTGCGCAACTCTGTAGCTGTGGAGGGCAGGCCTTCATAACCCGTACCATAAACCTGCGGCAACGAATTCTGCACAGGTTCATAAGCCTGCATTTCCTGGAAGGCACCCTGTAGCACGGGCAGGTCGAGTTCGTGGTCTTTGAGTTTAGGCATGAGGTTGCGGCCCCGCACCACGTGCATCGTGTCCAGCAACTCAGCAGTGTCAGGCAGGAAAGGGAGCCCGTTTTTGAACACCAGGAATTTGGAACCCTCCAGGTAAAAGCGCGGCAGGTGATTCGCTTTTACTTCCAGCTTCCAGGCATCGGAACCCACATTTTTGCCTTCCTTGTTGAAGCGCACGAGCACAAAATTATTCAGGTGCTGCACCCCCGGAATATCCATGATCAGGTTGATGATGTCGGAAGCGTAAAGGGTGCGGTTCAGGATACTGCGCTCCAGGTCTTCGTCCTCGATAAAACCGTGCTTCAGTTTGGGGCCGTCAAAAATTTCGTCTACCGGCCTTTTCTCCAGCTGTTGCTGCAGGGTGTAGAAACGGATGGTGGGGTTCAGGTATTCTTCTATCAGGTAAAAAGCCTCCGACAGCACCTGCTCAATGTCGGCATCGGGCGCTACTTCCAAGTCGGCACACACGCCAATTTCCTCTATTTCTACTTCTTCTATGCGGCAAAAATCTTCGGTAATGTTGCGGTGGCGCAGCAGCACCTGTCTTGCTTCTGCTATGGCTTCATCTGCCGCCGCTACCTTTAGCTGGTACCTAGCCGCCACACCTGCTGCCGTGCTATCGCTCAGAATTTCTCTTATCTGAAGGAGCGTCAGCTTTTTCCGCACCTGGTCCGGCAGCAGCACAAACCGGAACGGCACCTCCTTCAGCGTGAGTACATGGGTGGTACCCGCATCCGGGTCCGTTAAAAATTCCTCAAATGTTATCTCAAAGGTAACATACAAAACTCCCCGCAAGCCTGAAATAAGCCTGCTTTCCAACAAGTCTGCAACGGCACCTTTTTTATCAGCTATAATTTTGGCGTTAACACTGGAAATGGAGCTTTTCGGGTGCCGGAAAAACTTCAGCAGCGGATTTGTTTCCTGCAGCCTATCCACTTCCTGCACCGAAGGGAAACGCACCTCCAGGCGCAGCGTCTCCGGACTGCCATCCAAGAGCAGATTATAAGCCAGCGTTACTTTTCCGGTGTTCAGGTCGCCATGCTCCTCGTCTTTAGCCAGTTCCAGCAGCACATCGTACAGCCCCTTCGGCACCACCTCATGTGTTTTGGGATCTTCGGGTGGTTTTGGTTTTTCGTAGGTGAGTTTGCTTTCCTTGCAATCGACATAGATTTTCGGACCACAGTTACACTTGCTACACCTGATCCAGGCATTCTGTATACCTTCCAAGTCGATGAGCAGGCGGCGGTAATCGTTTATGGTCCAGGGGGCGGTGGTAAGGATGTCGCGGGCCGTAAAAAGTGCCTGCAGGTCCGGGTTAAACCACTCGGGCTTCTCTTCGGCTAGCAGGTCTTTCACCTCAAAAGAGGCGCGGTACGAGAGGTCTGTTAATACATAGCTAAGCGTTTCCAGAATCGTAATGCCAGGGTCGTGGATGTTGTAGTCGGTCCAGAGGCTGCTGCCCAGCTTTTCGATCAGACGAATGCCTTCCTGCCGCAGAAAATCATAATTCTGCGCTTTTGGCAGCACCGGATGCTTGGCTATGGTGATATGGTCAGGCGCAGTCATCAGGTTCAGGCTTTACAGGTTTTGGCAGTACCACGACCACATGTTTCTGAGCCGGGGCGCTTACCAGGATAGAGCGACCTGTAGCGGCAAACACCTGGTCCTGATCGCTGGTTTCGGGTGTTCCATCCATCCTGTTATGAAACAGTTTCAGCTCCAGGATAAAGTCGATGTAAGAGCGCTCTTCTATAAAATTGAGAAGCACACTCTTGCTTATTTTTCCACCAAAATGGATATCGGTATTCAGATCAAATGCCCAGGGGGTTAAGAACTGAACCAGTTCTTCCTGCAAAAGCTGCCTGTAAAAGGCATCGTTGCCAGCTGCCTCGTCGCGCAGCACAACTTGTGTCTGCACCCGTACCTCCTCAAAAACCGGGTTCTCTACATAGAGTTGCATGTTGCAGTTGCTGCGCTTTTTCAGGAACTCCTTTATCTCTTCGAGGCGGTTGCGGCTGGTGTAAGGGCGCAGCGGGTTAATGGCGTTTTTCTGGTGCAGGTCCGGAATGGTGACGACGGTGGTATGGCCTGCTGCCTGTTCGTTATAAATAGTTTGCGTTGGGAGCAGTTCCAGGCGCGTATGGTTCAGGCATTTTACTTTATGGATGTCGGGAAAAGCCTCCAGCACCAGCTGCTCGATATCGCGCATGGTAATGGCCCGGTTCTTATGCCGCAGCCGCTCACTTACGCGGGTGTAAAAGCTCTGGCTGTCTTCCTGGTACCTGCCCCCGAACGAAGCGAAGGGCTGCTCTACTTTTTTGATGGCGGTATCGGGTTCCTGTAATTTAGCAATAGTGTTGGCCGGAAGCGGCTGCTGCAGAAAATCAGGTGCATTCTGGTTATCTGAAAAAGTTACCTGCAGCGCCTGCGCCTTTACCTCCACCAACCGGCACACCTGCTCCGGCAGCTCTTTTATACCAGCCTTCAGCCAATGGTATCCGGAAGGCAGAAGCGTATTACCAGATGTAGCATCGGCTGAAATAGGAAATGAAATAATGCCGCTCCCGATCAGTTGACGGGTGCCATCGTTCAGTTCACTTTTGTCCAGGTCTACCCAGCTATTCTGACGAAGGTAACTCCAGAAAACATGCTCCTCGGGTTTGCTTTGCTGCGGATCGGTTGAGCCTTCCAGCACCTGAAAAAGCACCTCTACCCGCTGCCCCGGCACTGCCCCCTGCAGCCCGATGTAAAACTCCGCGATATGATCAACCGGCTCATCCGCATCTCCGTGCCGGAATTGTGGCAGCAGGTCTACCTTCCCCTCTTCTGCCTGCGCCTTTCCTATAGCCGCATAACCGAAAGGATACAGATGCAGCAACCGAATAGCCTGTGAGCCATCTGAAGCAAAGGTAGTGGTGGCAGAGGCTTCGTAGTTCAGGAAAATAGACTGGACTTTGGGAATGTAAGGAGGTTCAGGCTTGGTAGCATCGGCGGCTATGTTTTTATTCGCGATTCCAATCAGGTGCAGTTGCAGCGCATAGAAATATTCGTCGAACTGGAAACTATCGTTTAGCTGCAGCTTCAGGAAACCACGCTGGCTGACGATGCCGTATGGGTTGTAAGCTTCCTCATAATCCACCACAGCACTGGCTGGTATGGTTGGTGCTGTGGTGGGCAGGTATACATCGGCCATCATGATGGAATCTTTTCCCCAGAACAGCTCCAGTTCTCCCTTCTTTGGTGTGCCTGCATGCTCGGCATTGAGAGTACTCGTAAAATCGCCATCTGTCCAGACACCGTTCTGCAGGAACTTCATTTGGGCCGTCGGGAAGAAAATGCCGGTGGTGTTGTAATCCATGTCCTGAATTGACATGTCCTCTATCTCCGCCCAACTGACAGCTGCCGTGACCTTTACATTTTGCTTGCTGAAAATTTCTTTGCTGCCTATAATCAGACTGGCCCCGCTCTTCGGGTTCTGACCAAAAGGCAAAAAAGGTTTAGACGGATCTATAGCTCCTGCATCAGCAGAAACCTGGAGTTCTTTTAAGCCCGTGGTGCTGAATTTATTCAGATCGCCCACATGTACCGTTACGGTGATGCTACTGATTTTTACCTCCTTCAGCTCCTCATACTGCTCTTTTCCAGCCACGTTTTTCAGCACGAATTTTACCACTGGTGTATCGATGTGCTGGAAAGGGTCGAGATGCACTTTAGGTACAAAAGCGGTAATAGGTGGATCGTCGGAGGAAATATTAATAGTGAAAGTAGCGGTGCCAGCCGATGCGGATGTACTCAAAGTGAGGCTGGTTTTCTGTAACCATTCTTTTTCTGTGGTGAGGTAGCAGTCGAATTCTTTATTGGCCAGCTTCGTTATTTCCTGCCCCTGCAACGTGATGGTGATTTTGCGTTTCCCTTCTTTCAGGAACAGGTAATGCGAGGCAACCGCAAAGCCGATGGCAGCAGGCGGCATGGCAATAGCAGAAAGCGCACCGTCTTTAAATAACTTGTTGGCAAACGGATGCCAGTCTTTAGAAGCAGATGTGAGTTTTGCACCTGCTCCGTCGGCTGATGCTGCCTGTGGCGAAGCAAAGAGCAACCCCTGCTGCGATGCCACCTCAATTTTATCAGAAATGCCTGCTCTGTAAAAAGACTTGAGTGCTGCTACAGTGGCTCGGTTCAGCACTACATCATGGTTGCTGGTATAGCGTACATCCTTGCCCAGACTATCTTTACCAGCTTTAAAAGCAGTACCTTTTTTCACCAGGTACTCCCATTGATGATTGGCAAGTTCCAGTACCAGGTGCACGTGGTTCGGCTGACTTTTCTTAGGCGAAAGCCGCAGCACGTTTTTGTAGTAAAAGTCGAGGTGGCGGCTGGTGTAGGTGTTGAGGTCTTTCTGCGCGTACTGGAACAACTGCAAAAAAGCCAGGTAAAGAGCATAGTGTGGCTCGTGGGTGTTTTGCTCAGTAATTGATTTTACCAGTTGCTGCTGCGCCTCTTTTACCAGCCGGGCATACCCAGAAAGAAACTCGGCAAAAACTGATGTAAGCAAATTGTGGTTGGCGGCATGGTTGAGCACTTTCCATACGTCGGCCTCTGCTATGGCAGTGACAGGGTGGTTATAGATGGTTTTGTCTGCGGTAATTTCTGTCTCATAATAATCTGAAAAGGAGGTAGCTGCTATGGGTTTATAGAGCCAGTCTGCACCCAGTTTGGTTTGCAGCAAACTGATTATCTCAGAGAGTTTGACTTGCGGGTAAGCTAAAATGGTCCAGTCTTTCACTTCCTCATCGGCCACCAGCATCGGGCTGTAAAAATCTACGGCAGCTTTGTAGTAGCCCAGCAACCTTCTGAGCGCTGGTGCCAAACGGGTGCGAACCAGGTTACTGCCGGTGCGCTTCAGCGGCTGGTCTTCCGGAAGTATTTCTGTAAAATAATGGATACGATAAGCAAGCGAAAATATGGCGCTGAAGAGCAACCCGTACCGTTTGCGGAGTTGCGGTGTGTCGTTCTTCAGTTCTTCCGACAGCAGGTTGTTAAGCAAGCCTCTGATCCTGTCTTTAAAATCGTTTACATCCTGCACAGCGATCAGTGCCAGCTGCGCCGACACGTCGGCATCGAAAAAAGGCTGCCAGGTTTCTTTGTCGTGTTTGTTGTCGCTACGGTAGTATTTTATATGAGCAGCCAGGTTGCGGGCGTACACCAGCCAGTTCTCTATCTTGTTTTCGTCGGGCACTGCAAACTGCGCATCGAGTGCCGCCAGGAAACGCTGTTTCCGGCTGATGCCGCTGCGCAGCAAAGAATTCTTATTATGGGAACAAGCTGTGCTCACTTTGACAAATTAAAAATTAGAAATTCAAAATTAGAAATGGCAACAGAACTGCTCTCGTAGCATTTCTCAGCTTTTTGCAATTCACGAATTGCTGAACTTGTTCTGGCAGCCTTGCTTAGCTGTTTAGACGCACCAGGGAATTAAGTTCGGTACCTTCTTCGCGCCAGAAGGGATACACAAAATTGTAGCGGCTGTTCGTGGCGCTGATGATATAATCTATCTCTATCAGGATAATGCCTTCCAGTAAGTTCTGCGTGTTCAGTTCAATCCGCTCCACTTCTATCCGTGCCTCGTAAAACAGGATGGCTTTTTCTATTTTGGTTACCAGGAAGGTGATACTGGAGGTGTCCAGCGTTTCGAACACCATATCTTCCAGGTTGCAGCCGTAGCGCATATCCATTACCCGCTCTCCTACTATGGTTGAAAGCAAAATTGTGAGGCTGTTGTTGATGTCTTCCACGCCTTCTGTCATGGTCACTCCTTTGGAAGTGAGGTCAAAGTGCGGCGGGAAGCTCCAGCCACGGCCAATAAAGTTTCTGTTGTTACTGCGCTGGCTCATTTTTCACCCTCCTATATTTACAGTGAAACACCCCAGAATAATGCTGCCGCCATGCGCCGTGTTGTCGCCAACACGGGCAGCAGGCTTGCCTCCTATCATTACAGTTGCTGACCCTTTAATAATAGAATCCGGTGGACCGGTACAGGTGCACATATCGCCGAGCGTGGCGGCAGGCTGCCCGGCTATAAACACAGTTGGTGCGCCAGGTGGCATTACCGGACCACCTACGTGCGGCACGGGGCCCGGCTGTACCATCGGGCAAAGGTGCATGTCTCCTACTCTCGCTGCGAATGCCATAGTTTTTAGATTTAAGGGGGTTTGTCTGAATCAGGATTTAGCACATTAACTCATTAGCACATGCATCAATTATTCTAATGAAATAGCCCTTCCGAAGGCTTTTCAACTTATTTTGGCCAAGGGTATTCTATAGGTCAAACTGCAAGAAAGTACGAGCTACAAGCTTGCACTAGCGTAATGGGTTACTATTGCTTGCGCACTGGAATAAATTATTCTAATGAAATAGCCCTTCCGAAGGCTTTTTAACTTATTTTGGTCAAGGGTATTCTATAGTTCAAGCAAGAAAACACGAGCTACAAACTCGCACCAGCTTAGAGCTAGACTGACTGAAAATGATCTGGAATAACCTTCGTTCTATTTCTAATTTTGAATTTCTAATTTCTAATTTAGTGCGTAGCGCTTAGCGCTAATTAATATTCA
The DNA here is from genome assembly GCF_008017455.1 of Pontibacter qinzhouensis. Taxonomy (GTDB): domain Bacteria; phylum Bacteroidota; class Bacteroidia; order Cytophagales; family Hymenobacteraceae; genus Pontibacter; species Pontibacter qinzhouensis. The sequence goes on from NZ_VRTY01000013.1 coordinate 82,409, forward strand.
CCATCGATCCTTTCAGGGCTGTCATGCCACCGGAGGAATATTCGGCTCCGGCTCCTCCTTCTGCTTTTAGTTGGGCGCTGGCTTTCAGGTTCGTGTTCAGGCCTTCTACCTTCAGCTCGCTGGCTGCTTTAATGGTGAGGTCTTTTATGCTTTCGATGGTGATGCCGTCGGTGTTCATCACGATTTTGTTGCCGTTCTGGTCGGTGATGTTGATGCCCTGGTCTTCTTCTGAAATCACGATTGTGTTGCCGGCTGGGGTTTCGAGCTGGATAATCAGTTTCTCATCATCAAAAAGCATCTTCATCTTCTCCCGCGATACGTAGCCTTTCTCGTGGTTGGTGTCTTTGGCCTGGATGGGCGCTGGCATTTTGCTGCTGTGGAGCATGCCCAGCACCACGGCATGCCGCGGATCTTCGTTCAGGAAACCTACCACCACCTCGTCGTTCAGTTCGGGCCGGAAGAAAAAACCACGCTCGTTTCCGGCATCCAAAGAAGCTACCCGGCACCAGATGCCTTCGTCGCTGGCATGAATGATCGGGATGCGCACCATAATCCGGTCTTCGCCGTCCGGGTCGTTTTCGAGTTGCGTTACCACGCCAATTTGCAGGCCCTGGATGGCTGGCAACATAGCTCCGGCACTTGGTTGCTGCACCTGGTAAGATTGCGTAAACCACTCCGGGTTGGTGCCGAACTGGATGTTGGTAGTCCAGTTACCCTGCTCAATCTGGTGCCGGATGCCGGTTACAAACACAGCGCCTTCGAAGCGCTCGCCCACGCCATTTAGTTGCAGCATGTTGCCTGGTCTAATCTGCGCAAAACCTTCTACCCGCACTCTTCCTCTAATTTTGGCCAGACGGTTTTTTTGCAGGCGCGCGTTGGCCCATTGCTGCAGCTCCGGTTCTGTAATTTTCCCGCTGTGTACCAGCAGCAAAGGCTCTTTAGATGCAGCCACTTTCAGCTGGTCGGCAGACAGGTTTCCGGCAGCGGGTACAGGAGGTTCTGCAGCCTCTATGCCAGTATACAATTCCTGATCCGTGAAATTCCAGGCAACGGCTTTTACGCCAGGCACCTGCAACCGAGCATCTATCTCGGCATCGAGGTCGAGGATGGTGGAGCCGTATTGTGCCGTGAGGATGGGCGAGGCTGTTACATCTGGTTTTTTAATAGATACGTTGCCATCGTCTGTAACCACCAGTTTGCCGTTTACATCGGCCCGGCAGAGCATAAAATCCCAGTCGGTGCTGTTGTACTGCACTACCTCTTTGTGCTGCACCTGTGTTGCCTCCACGTCGTGGCTTGCAGCATACTGACCTAAAAGTTCCTCGAAAATATCGCTGTCTTTTACCTCTTTATAATAGTTGCTTTTAGGCGAAAGGCTCATTTTATACACCTCATCGCGGCACTCTACCAGCAATACCGACGTGCTGTTTTTGATCTTGATGCTTTGTTTGATCACCACGCCTTTAAAAATGGTTTCTTCGTCGCTCACCCAACCTGCTTTTATCTCGATCTTTTTGCCAGGCTCAAACAGGGGCGTGTTGCTGAGCTCAAAAGTTTCGGCGGCGGCATCGCCATCCAGGAAAATAAGTGTGGCAGACGGAATGCGATTCACTTCCTTATCCACCACAATGCTGAGCACATGAAAAGTGGCTGGCACCGTTTCGCCTTCGCTCAGGATGCTGAACGTGCAGACTGACTTGGGCTGTTCGGAAGGAATGACGCGTTCGTTGCTCATGGGATGGCTTCGCCGGATTAAAAATTAGAAATTAGAAATTAAAAATTATGCTGCTTATGTTGGTTTAAGTTGGTTTTTCAGGTTGTTAGCTTTAAAGCCTTGGAACGGGTAAAATGGCTCCAGAAGGCCTTATTCATTCAAATAATTTGTATCTAAGCCGTCAATTTGTACTAATCGTTTACTGGTCTTTTGTCTTCAATCGGCCAGAGGCCGGGGAATAGTCGTCACGAGCGAGGACGCTCGCGCCATTTCTAATTTGGCACAGCATCACGTTTTCTGGAAAGGTGGAAAAAGGATTTGTGTGCCTTCTTTTATTTTTCTGAAATTGGATAACTTGTTTGCCCGCGCCACCTCCAGGTAATACTTCGGGCTTCCGTAAATCAGGTAGCAAAGCCAGGGCAGCGATTCGCCTTTACGGATGGTGCGGATGTGCGTCAGGTCTGGTGATGACTTCCTTTCCTTGGCGGTGCGCTCCGACTCTTCTTCGCTCTGTTTAATCGTAATTTTCACCATCGCCCGGATGGGTGTGCCATCGGGATTAAAAAGTTTGTAGTTGATGGTCATGCCCGTGATGCGACCCTGAAATACCAGTTTGCCCCATATCAGCAGCACATGGTGCGGCTCGTGCACTTCTCCATCGAGCTTAAAGGCCAGATCCTGCAGCTTTTGCAGGTCTTCGTGAATTCCCTTCGGCTTTGGCTTTCCGTCAATAATACCGGTGTTGTCGAACAGGAACTCAAACGATAATTCTTCCGGCTTTTTGAAGGTGAACTTTTGCTGCTTGCCGCTGGTGCCCTGCCCCTGCCCTTCCTTCACCTCCATTTTCAGGTCGATGGCGTAGGTTTCGGGGTTCACCATGGCGTAGTACTCCCCCACGAAGTCCTTGTCTTCCATGGTGGCGGAGCGGTAGGCGCGAATCCACATTTTCTTTACTTCACCTTTTTCTTCCACAGCACTTCTTTTTGAATTAGAAATTAAAAATTATGGCCTGGAGCTATTCAGTCGGTTTTCACCTTTGGAAGGCTGTTTTCATTAGAATAATTTGTCTTCCAACAAGCTTAATTCACCTTTCTTTTTTATCGTTCAGGATTTTGAGAATCTGCTCCACGCACTCCTCTACCAGGCTTTCGTTGCCAGCAGGTTCTGCAGCTGGCTGGCTGCCTCCGCTAGTATCGGTGCCTGGCTGGTTCACCGATACGCTGATGTTTAGTTCTGTTATTTGTATGGGCATTTTTTTTGACGACACAAGATGTTAGACATAAGATTTAAGACTTTGTAAACTACTGTTTATCAAGTTTGATCCTCAGAGAGACATCATCCATTTCAGTTAAAAAAGTAGCGCTTGCCTGCCATTCATAATTTCTAATTTTTAATTTCTAATTGTGCGCAGCACTCTAGTCGACGGTAAAGTAGCTGAAGCTTAGTTCCAGTGTTTCTACCACCACAGAGTTTTCACTGGCATTGAAATCGCTCACGGCCCACTTACGCGGCCAGGCGCGGTTCACTTTCCAGGTTTTGAGGGGCTGGTGCTCAGGGTTGAGCAGTTTAACGATAACCTGCGCCGGTCTGAACTCCCGGTTAAACAGGGCATCGGTGCACCAGGTAATCAGTTCCGAATCGGTGAGCATGCCGCGCTTCAGGACAAGGTCCGAAAATTTGGCCCGCACCGGTAGTTTATGCTCGTACTGGTTCTGCCCGCCTTCTTTAAACGACTCGGTATCGAACTCCACGTTCAGGCCCGACACCGACTGGAAACGCACATCGTTGTCGTTGCCGATTCCCTGGAACTCTACCAGAAAATGGAAGCCAACGGGTGGATAGTAGCCTCCGGCTGAGGGTGTAAGTGCGTCTGCCATGTTAGTTTCTAATTTAGTTTTCTGGTTGCTGGTGCGAGCTTGCCCAGACACTCGCAGGAGCTGCGCACACTGCGAGGTCTTTGCTGTTCCAAATTATTTGAATCAAAAAGCCCTTCCGGAGGTATTTTAGACGTTGAACTCTGCCTGCTCCCACCACACTTTCATTCAATCACTCAAAATTCAAAATCTCCTACTGCACAGTAAAGCATAATTCTAAAACCTGCTCAAGGTTTATGAATTTGCGAATGCCCTAAAGCCCGTCATTCATAATTTCTAATTTTTAATTTCTAATTTAGCTGTGTACTACTGCACAATACTGAGGCCTTCGTGCGCTATTTCTATGGTTTCGATGGCTACCTCGTTGCCGTCTGCTTTCAGGTCGCTGGCCTGCACTTTTAGCGGGAAGGCTTTGAGGGCGCGCCAGGTTAATACCGGCTCGTGCTGCTCGTTCAGGAGCTGAATAATGATGTCGCGACGCTCTACGGTGTTCAGGTTTATGGTGTTAATCCATTTATAGAAATCGGTATCGTCGGCGAAGGTGCCGCGCTTGAGTGTAATGTTGCTGAACTTCGCCAGACCGGGCATCTTGATTTTGGAATAGGTCTTGCTCGAACCCTCGCGGTATTCTATTGCCTCTACCTG
>NZ_VRTY01000130.1 GCF_008017455.1 Pontibacter qinzhouensis
TGTTTGTTGTTCTTGAGCATCTTTAAACTTTTACTGCAACCTATCCGGAACGGAGTTCCTCCTGATTCATTTTAAGTTAGTAGTCCACCTTCGGAAGACTACTAACAGCAATGGAACTTCGAACAGCGACGATCATTCATCCAAAAACAACCATTTAACAATCAACAATTAACAACCAACAACCAACAATCAACTACTGCTTCGTACTGATCACCTGCTTGGCTACGTTCCAGCCTTCTATGGTAACGGCTGGTAGGGAGCCGTCGGCGGCAGGTGTGTATTCCATGGTGATCGTTTTCTTTTCGCCTGGAACTACTGAGATGTAATTGTCGCTGTAGAACACGGGCAATAGGCGCTGCTGCGTTTTGGCATCGACCAGAGCCAGCCTGTTGAAGAAGGCTACGGTATTGGTGGCTGGGTTGGTAAGCGTTACTTCTATTTTGCCTTTTGCGGTTTGCTGTGCCTCCAGCTGTATGGTAGCCTTGGGCATTTCTTTTAAGCCGCTGTATTCGCCTTTGGCATCTGGTAACCAGTAAAAGTTATCGCTGATCACCTGCTTGTTCAGGTCCAGCAGCTGCAACGACAGGAACATGCCTTTGTCCTGGGCCAGCTTTTTGATGGCAGCATTTACAGGAACGTACTTTTTGGCCATAGAAGGATTGATTTCAGAAATAACCTGCCCCATCGGTGTTTTCTTACCCGCCATGTCGTAGGCGTTTATCACCAGCATCATGTCCCGTTTCATCTCGAAGGTGTTGTTCACCATCATCACCATACTGTCTACGGGGTCGTACATTACATGAAGCGGCTCACCTCCATTGCGTAGGCCGTAGAGGCAGGCATTCGGGTCGAGATAGTAATCGTACATTTGCCCACGCATGGCAGTCCAGGGGTTTTGTGTTTTCCAGATGATGGTGCCAGTGTACCAATCCCACATGTGCGAGCTGAAGCCTTCCATCAGGGCTCTGTACTGGTCGTAGTTCACAAGCTGTGCTTTGGTGGCAAAGTCTTTTACATCTTTGGGCGCACCGTAGGGCAGTATGTGATGTTCGTAGCCAACACCGGTGTAGGTGTGGTACTCCCAAACTGAGTCTACTTTTTCAGAAGGCTTTTTGTCGGCACCCAGGAATTGCGGTGCCACCAGGTTCTCTTTCGGAATAAAGCGCACCAACGATTCATAGTCTCCAACACCTACAGAACCAACTTCGGAGTTAAAAGGATAGGTTTTAAAGGCCCAAAATTTACTAATAGGCTGAATGGTATAAGGTCCGTCGCCGTTGCCGCCTAAGCTGTTGTAAGACATGCTGTCGGAGTTGGAGTAGGGAATAAACCAGCGCGTTCCGTCGAGGCTTGGCAGAATAGAATCTTCTAAAGCGGTTAAGATATCTTTAGGAGGTGTTATCTCGTTGCCGCCACACCACATAGCCAGCGAGGCATAATTACGCACCATCTTCACCTGGTCGGCTGCAGATTTGATAAACAGTTGATGGTCGTCCGGGTACTGGCGGCGTGTCCACTGGTCTTCCAGCTTCAGCGGATCAATCCAGCGGCCATTCGCATCGCCCGACATCCAGAAGTCCTGTATCACGAGCAAACCATACTTATCGCAGGCCTGGTAAAATTCCGGACGCTCTACCAGGGCACCTCCCCAAATCCGGATCAGGTTCAGGTTCATGTCGCGGTGGTAGCGAATTTCGGCATCGTAACGGGCATCGGTGAAGCGAAGCATGGCATCCGAAATAATCCAGTTACCGCCTTTTATAAATACCTTCTGCCCGTTTACTTTTACCTGCTTGCTTTGGGTTCTATCGTTCCATTCTGTCTGAATTTCTCTAACACCCACCTGCACCGTTTCCTCATCCGATACTGTTTTTCCTTTCACCAGGAACTGCAGCTTCAACTGATACAGGTTCTGCGGTCCGTAGCCACTTGGCCACCAGAGTTTCGGGTTTTGTAAGGTGAGGTCTTTTAAGCTGATCTGCTGCGTAGAACGTGCCGGTAAGCTTACTTTCTGCGATACGGTTTGCCCATCCAGCGTGTATTGTAGTGTACCTATTACCGATTTTGAAGTAGGGTTTTCAAGTTCGGCAGATACTTTAATGGTAGCAGGTTGTTGTGCCCCATCGGGTTTGCGAACGCCGGGTACCACCGTAATAACGTGCGGGTTTTTCAGGTTGACCTGTTTTGTTTTTTCAATGGTAACTTTGTCCCAGATGCCGGTGTTGCGGTCGCGGATTGGCTGAATCCAATCCCAGCCGGCCACATACTGGTGCGATACATTTTTGGCTATGGTGCCATCGCCAGCCTGTCCGCCATTAGGCTTGCCAACAGGGTCTGGCGGGTAAACAATAACGGCCAGCCTGTTCGCTCCATTTTTGGCCAGGTGAGGCGTAACGTTGTAGGTTTGCCGCAGAAACATACCGTAATGCGTTTTGTCGTTTAACTTCTGCCCGTTCAGGAACACCTCGCAACTATAGTTTACGCCTCTTAAATGCAGCCATACCTGCTCATCTCCGGAGGGAGCCGTTTCCTGGAAATCTTTTACAAACCAATAAGTATAATAGTCTCTGCCAGTCTCGTAAATGTCCGGAATGCGCTTGTTGTTCATGCCATAAAACGGGTCCGGAATTTCCTTGTTTTCCAGCTGCGTGGTTAGAACAGTGCCCGGCACAACGGCAGGCTGCCAGTCAGCTAAATTATGCGTTGGCTGAGAAATAGTTTGCCCGGTAGCGTTAGCCTTTGCCATTGGCAGGCACTTCCAGCCAGTGTTGAGCTCATAAGAATTTTGAGCGGCCAGAGGAGAAACAGTAGCTAACAGAATTGCTAAAAGAACGGCTAGTTTAAACTTCATGAGGTAGAAGGATTGACGAAAGCTTTTTTACTTAATTGGGAGAATCAGAAGGCAGAGGCGTTGTGGCAGTGCTTATCTTTTTATTCTGTGGCCTACACTGCCGTAGAACCATAAAAACAGGTAGCATGGAATCACCAGCCAGTACGCCTGCTGCGGATCAAATTCGTCGGCCAGGTAGCCATAGATAAGTGGCAGAACAGCACCACCCGCAATGGCCATAATCAGGAAGGAAGAACCTATTTTCGTGAACCTGCCCAGGCCAGCAATAGCAAGCGGCCAAATGGCCGGAAACACCAGCGAGTTTGCCAGACCAAGCAGCGATATAAAAAGCACAGAGGTGTAGCCAGTGGTAAAAATTGCTCCCAGACCAAACAGCGCACCTGTCACAGCCGATACCTGCAAAGCTCTTTCCTGTGTGATGTACTTCGGAATGGTTACGATACCAACCAGGTAACCCACAATCATGGCTCCGAGGGTAAGCGAAGTGAAGAATTTGGCCGTAGACAAAGCAATACCCTGCGAGGCACCATAGCTGATAATAGTATCGCCGGCTATTACCTCCACGCCCACATACAGGAACATGGCCAAAGCACCTAACACTAATTGCGGGAACTGAAGCACGCTTGTTTTGCTGGTATTGGCTGCTGCTACCGTTTCGTCCTCATGGTCAGTGTCAATTTCTGGCAGCGAGGAAAGGTAGATCAGCACGGCCAATAGCACCAGCACCGCTGTCATAATAACATAAGGAGTAATAACGCGTGTTGCAAGCGCATCGAGTTCCGCGGCTTTCTGCGCCAGATCCATAGTGGCCAGACGGTCTACAAGGGCATCCGCATCTTTCAGGGCAATAGCACCTAAAATAATGGGAGCCAGTACGCCGGCTATTTTGTTGCAAATACCCATAATACTGATGCGGCGGGCGGCACTCTCGCGCGGCCCCAGAATAGTAATGTACGGGTTTGCAGCCGTTTGCAGCACAGCCAGGCCAGTACCTTGTATAAACAGGCCCAGCAGGAATAAGGTGTAGGTTCGGGTCATGGCAGCAGGTATAAATACCAGAGCTCCGATAGCCATGACTACCAAACCTGCCGACATACCCTTTTTAAAGCCTGTAACCTTTAGCACCCAGGCAGACGGAATGGCCATTACCAGGTAAGAAATGTAAAAGGCAAAAGCCACCATGTACGACTCAAAATTGTTTAGTTCGCACGCAATTTTGAGATAGGGAATTAAGACAGAGTTGAGCCACGTAACAAAGCCAAAGATGAAGAACAAAGAGCCGATGATGATGATCGACCGGGTTTGCTGGCTGGCGGTAGTCGTTTCTGGTGACTTGTCTTGTGCAGATGGAGCTCTTTTTAACATGATTAGATTTTCTTAAGTCAGCGATTAATTCAGATAGTGTGATAAAGTGATTTCTCCATCCATTCAAGCCAGAGAAACGACAGGATGTAATACATTATAGCTCCGTCAGAAGAAAACCCCCATTCTCTCCTGACGTGAACTACTTTATTTCACTATAATTTCATCAATAAACAGCCAGGTGTTTGGCGTTTTAGCATCTGGTGCCTGCGCATTTTTTGCAGTCACTTTCACAAACCGGGCTTTTGTTTTAGATGCTTCTGCCGTGTATTGTTTTATGAAGGAACCTTGCTGTTGAGCATCTGCATCTGTAGAAAAAGTTTTTAGCTTTTTGTACTTTTTGCCATCCTTTGAAACTTCATACTCGATGGTGGTAGGTAAGAAAATTTTATCGAAATCGTACTGCAGGTAAGAGCTGCTGATGCTCGTAATAGGCGTCTCTTTCTGCAGGTCAATCACTACTTCGAGGTCTGTACCCAGGAAACCCAACCATTGGCCATCGGTGTGGCTTTTGGAACCAGCCATTCCGTTGACCAGCGTTACCGGTCCTTCTCCCTGGTAGGCTTGGTAAGGCTGGTTCTTTAACTTTACCGGTTTGGCAAAAGCCTTGTGCACCTCAAAGGTGGAGGAACTTACTTTACCTGCCATCTTGCCATCGGTAAACGAGGCTGCTTTCACCACAGCAGAGGTTTTTAGCGGGAAAGGCGCTGTGTAAGCCATCGATTGTGATGTCGGCTCAGAGCCATCTAAGGTATAGTAGATCGGAGGGTTGTTGGCATCTGTCTGGAAGCTAACAATGGCAGCTCGTTGCGTGGTATCTGTTGTTATCTTTTGTACTACGTTGAAGGCGCTTTTGGCGTAGGTAGCCCCCATGGCATCGTAACGCTTGTACTGCTGCTGCATTCTTGCCGTAAAATCGTCCCAGTTCTTCTGCTTAGCCGGTGTCCACAGCACCTCTGCAAGCGCCGACATACGCGGCAGCACCATGTACTCTACTTCGTCGGTTGTGTGTATGTACTCTGACCAGAGATTGGCTTGCGCACCGAGTATGTATTTCTTTTCGCTTTCAGAGAGTTCGTCAGGAGTAGGTTCAAAGGAATACACTTTTCGGAGGGGCACGTAACCGCCGATAGAAAGTGGTTCCAGGCTGGCTTCGCCCTGGTAATAATTAAAATAAACATGCGAGCCGGGCGTCATCACCACATAGTGGTTTTGCTTGGCTGCCGCTATACCGCCTTCCGTGCCTTGCCACGACATCACGTAAGCATTTGGTGCAAGACCACCTTCCAGAATTTCGTCCCAGCCTATAATCGTTCTGCCTTTGGCATTCAGGAATTTCTCCATGCGTTGCACAAAGTAACTTTGCAGCTCGTGCTCGTCCTTTAACTTCTCAGTAGCGATGCGTTTCTGGCATTTAGGGCATTCTTTCCATCGCACCTTCGGCGACTCATCACCACCAATATGAATGATCTTGCTTGGGAACAACGCAATTACTTCCGTCATCACATCCTCTAAAAACTGGAATGTCTGTTCGTTGCCGGCACAAAAAACATCGTCGAACACGCCCCACAGCCCCTCTACTTTAAAAGGGCCGCCGGTGCAGGAGAGTTCGGGGTAAGCCGTAAGCGCAGCCACGGCGTGCCCTGGCATCTCTATTTCCGGAACCACTGTTACGTAACGCTCCTGGGCATACTTTACTACTTCTTTTATCTGCTCCTGGGTGTAGTAGCCGCCGTAGCGTTTGTTATCGAACTGGTGTGGCTGATCGCTGTAGTGGCCGATAAGGGTGCCTTCGCGGTAGCCGCCTACTTCTGTTAGTTTCGGGTATTTTTTTATCTCGATGCGCCAGCCCTGGTCATCGGTGAGGTGCCAGTGAAAGGTGTTCATTTTGTGCATCGCCAGGTAGTCGATGTACTTTTTAACGAACTCCACCGGGAAGAAATGCCGCGATACATCCAGGTGCATGCCGCGCCAGGAGTAACGTGGTTTGTCTGCAATTTCTACGGCTGGTATGCTCACCATAGTGGCCGCTCCCTTGGTTGGCAAAAGCTGGCGTATGGTTTGTGTACCTAAAAATATGCCTTGTGGCGTATTGGCTGCTAATACTATCTGTGCAGGCTGTACTTTCAGGTTATAGCCTTCCTGTCCTAATGTATCTATTGGCTGTGTAAGCGTCAGGTAAATGTAGTTGTCCGTTTTTGAAGTAGGCTGCCCCTGCACTACCTCCGGCGCTATAGCCGACACCTTTTTTAACTCCTGCGCCAGCGATAAGCCTATTGCCTTTAGTTGATCGTTTTTAGGGTCAACATAAATTTTGGTCGTACTTCTAACCACAAAATTCCCGATTTGCTGTGTAAGCTTTACAGGTTTCGGAATAACAGATATTGTTTGCTGCCTGGCCGTGTTTTGTTGCGCGTAAGCAGCTGGTATAGCACCGCTAAAAAGGTGGGCTACACTTATTATGGTGGCAAGTGACGCAAATACTTTTTTAATTGACATGCTATACATTTTGAAGTTCGGATCTGTTTTTTTGTCTCATGTGGCAAAGGGCGGCTGCTCCAAGTATAGCCACATTTTTCATGGCAGAAGGCTCTACCACCAGCCGGTCTGTTATGGCTTTAAAAGGAAACTGCTGTATGCTGGCCTGCATGGCCTCTTTGTAGTAGAGGTAGCCGCTGCTTGCCGAGCCTCCTAATAGAATGGCTTCCGGCGATAAGGCATATAATATAATTTTAATGGCGTTGCCCAGGTGTGTTCCAAATTGCGCAAAAGCCTCTAGTGCCGCTGAGTCTCCGTTTCTGGCAAGTACCTGCATTTTATGGCCTGGTATACCAAAGTTCTTAGAGAAAAACTTGCCGCTGCAATAGTCTTCTATGGTTTGGTCGAGGTAGGGCACGCCCCCGAACTCGCCGGCGCTGGAGAGGGTGCCGGTATACAAGTTGTCGTTGAGGATGATGCCTGCTCCAAACCCGGTTCCAAGCGTAATACCTACCACATTGCGAAACTTCTTCGCTTTGCCGTATATCTTTTCGCCGAGTACAAACGAATTGGCATCGTTGGTCACATACACAGGCTTTTCAAGCGCGCTTTCGAGGTACTGCTTCAGGTGCACCTCTTTCCAGGAGGGTATGTTCTGAACGTTCAGCACGATGCCATTTGGCTCATCAACGAGGCCCGGTACACCAATGCCGATTCCGGCTACATCCTCGTCCATCAGTTTGCCTATATGCGTAGCGAGTTCAGCCAATATCTGCTCTTTTGGGGCATGTGCAGATGTTTCGAGGCGAATTTCATCGAGTATGCGTTCATTCTGAACAACACCAATATGAATTTTGGTGCCTCCTATGTCTATACCTATTAGTTTTTGTTTTCCCATAACATTGTGCCTCTGCTCCATCAGGTTAATTTTAACAGAGGAATTAGTGATAATAATGTAAGAAAGGGTGTAGCAAGGCGTACTGCCTACACCCTTTTTACTGCCGCGTCTTTATCTGGAATGTGTTAAAATTTCCAGCGTACAAATGCCTCCATGGCTTCGTAGTTTGCCAAACCCAATTTGTCGTACATGGCGGCAGTTTCTCTGTTTCGGTCTTCGGCGCGTACCCAGAACTCTCGTGCATCTTCGCCCGGGAAAACCGGCGTGTCTTTCTGCGACTGGTGCTTAAATATGGCGTTGCGCTTTCTTTCTACTTCCTGGGGCGAGAGCGGCACAGCCATTTCTATTTCGTGTGTTTCGAACTCATGCCAGGCACCGCGGTACATCCAGAGCCAGCAGTCGTTTGTCCATTTCTCGGTTTGGCGCAGGCGGTTCATGGCCTCCACAATAATATTGAAACAAACAATGTGCGTTCCGTGCGGATCGGCAAAGTCGCCGGCAGCAAATATCTGGTGCGGCTTCACTTGCTGTAGTAGTTCCATAGTCAGCTCCACATCCACATCGGTCACTGTGTTTTTCTGTGTCTTGCCTGTTTCGTAGAAGGGTAGGGCCATAAAGTGGATGTGATCATCGGCCAGGCCAGCATAACGGGCACCGGCTATGGCTTCTGTTTTGCGTATAAAGGCTTTCACGTTTCTTATCTCCTGCGTGTCTATTTGGTTCGGCTGCTTTGTTTCTATAAAGCTGCGCATGTCGGCATAAATCTTTTGCAGGTGGCTGCTGTCTTTGCCAATGCTGTCGTTAAAGTCGATGGCAAATTCCATGTAGCGCAGCACGTCGTCGTCCCACACTGCTGTGTTACCCGAGGTCTGGTACGCTACGTGCACATCGTGCCCCTGGTCGGCCAACCTGATAAAGGTGCCACCCATCGAGATGACATCATCGTCGGGGTGAGGAGAGAAAATAATAACGCGCTTCTTCTCAGGCTGCGCACGCTCCGGCCGCTGCTGGTTATCGGAGCCGGGTTTTCCGCCTGGCCAGCCGGTAATAGTGCGCTGCAGCTTGTTAAACACATCGATGTTGATGTTGTAAGCAGGTCCTTTTTCGGTGGCGAGCTGGGCCATGCCGTGGTTATTGTAGTCGTCGTCGGTGAGCTTCAGAATTGGTCTCTTTACTGTGTTCGATAACCAGATAACGGCTTTCTTGATCAGTTGCTCATCCCACTCACAGTCTTTTACAAGCCATGGTGTGTTAAAACGGGTTAGCTCAGAAGCAGCATCCTTATCGAGCACAAACTCTACGTTATCGGAGAGCTGCAGGTAAGTGGCAGGTACTTCGCTGGATATTTCACCTTCTACCGCTTTTTTTATAATGGGAGCCTTCTTGCCATTCCAGGCCATCAGGATTATTTCTCGGGCTTTAAAAATGGTGCCGATGCCCATGGTTATGGCTTTGGTGGGTACATTCTCTTTGCCGCCAAAGTCGCGGGAGGCGTCGCGACGGGTCAGGTCGTTTAAGGTTACCAGCCTGGTGCCGGAGTTTGGTGCAGAGCCAGGCTCGTTAAACCCGATGTGCCCGGTACGGCCGATACCCAAAATCTGCAGATCCAGTCCGCCGAGTTGTTCAATTTTCCGCTCATACACCATGCAGTAAGCGTGCAGCTCTTCCAGCGGCAGCGTTCCATCCGGGATATGGATGTTGTTCCGTGCTATATCGATGTGGTTGAACAGGTTCTCGTGCATAAAGGTCACGTAGCTTTGCTGCGCCGTAGCCAGCATGGGGTAATACTCATCGAGGTTGAAGGTCACCACATTTTTAAAGCTCAATGCCTCCTCGCGGTGCAGGCGCACCAGTTCGGCATATACCCTAAGCGGCGTTACGCCAGTAGCCAGCCCCAGAACTGCCAGCTCGCCTTTGGTTTGTTTCTGGCGAATAAGTGAAGCGATGCGTTGTGCCACCGCTTTAGAGGCGATCTGCTGATTTTCGTATACTGTTACCGGTACTTTCTCAAAACGAGTCTCCTCTAATAAATTTAATCGTGCCATTTTAAATAGTATATTATTCAATAATAAACATTTCTGTTTCAGGTATAGTAACTGTGGCCTGTAAGCGCCAAGTGCCGGAAAACCTTTGTTAGTTAAGAGTTAAAAGTTATGAGTTAAGCGTAGAAGGATTATCTCAACAATCATTCATTCAAGATGAACCAAAAAACCATTTAACAATCAACAACTAGCAATCAACAACCAAATAAATTATTCAAATGAAAAAGGCCTTCCGACAGGTTTTTCAGGTTTTTGATCCAAGGGTTGCAGCAGGGGTTAAGACTCCAGGTGCCCTTCAAAAACATTTTCCATGACTGTAGCCACAGAGCCCATTATCACGGCATCTTTGCCTAGTTCCGATACAGCAATCGTTACCTTCTCGCGCAGCTGCGACATGCAGTAGGCGTTAATAGAGTGTTGAATGGGCGTAGTTATGAACTGTTTGGCTTCTGCAATTTTACCTCCCAGAATAATTAGCTCCGGGTTAAACAACTGAATAAGAATGGCGATTCCTTTGCCCAGGTTAATACCGACATCCGAGAGAATGTTTATGGCAAACTGGTCGCCGTTATTGGCCGCATCTATTACATGTTGCGGCTCCAGTTGCTCCATCTCCTCTTCCGAGAGCTTGTTCAGCAGCGAGTCCTGGCCGGCCTTTATGCCTTCGCGAGTCTTTTTGACCAGGGCAATTCCGGAGGCAACCGTTTCGAGGCAACCTCGCTTGCCGCAATGGCAAAGGGAGCCTTCGTCTATCAGGGGTATGTGGCCAAACTCGCCTGCAAACCCGGAGGTGCCGCTGCGTAGTTTCCCGTCCATTATAATGCCCAAGCCAATTCCCCAGTCCATAGAAAGTACCAGTACATCTCTCCGGCCATGTGCCAGCCCAAAGTGATACTCTGCCAGCGTGGCGCTCTTTACATCGTTCTGTATGTAAACCGGTTTCTCAAATTTCCTTTCCAGTACCTGCTGCAGCGACTCCTCTGTATCGGGTGTGAGCAGGTAGGTATTGTTGTTGCCTTCTTTTGAGGCGACTAAACCAGGCATGCTGAAGCCAATGCCCACCAGTTTGTTACGGTCTATGCCAGAGGTGAGCAGCAGTTCGTTTGCGTAGTCGTAAAGCGCGTTGAGGGCACTCAGATCTTTGCTTATTTCTAAGGGATAAGTTTTTACTCCTGTTATAGTGTTGTTGTTATTATCGAATAGGGCAATGCGCGTTTTAAACCGGTCCATATGGATGCTCATCACGAAGAGGGAGTTATCGCGTAGGCCATACAGTTCAGGTTTTCGTCCGCCAACAGATTTGCCTCTTCCTTGCTTCTCCAGCAGACCTTCTGAAATAAGCTCACTTAATAGTGCCATACTGGTAGGCGAGCTTATTTTAAAGCGCGAACAGATGTCTGCATTGGTTTTGGCACCCTTAACATATAAATATTTAATGATCTTGAGCTTCTGCAGATACTTCTTGCGCTCAATGTTGTTGAGCGTTTCGAGGTAGCTATCTTCCAGGGCTATCAATGAATTCATTTTTATGCAGGCATTATTTGTTCCTGAAATAAATAAAAAAAAACGAAAATGAAAAGTACTTTTATAAAAATTTTATAAAACCAATAAATGAAAGTTAAAATAATATTCTAATCAGGATTGGGAGTTTATCAGTAGGATTGCATTAAAGGGCTCAGCACAAGGTTGTTAGCGATAATGGCAGGAGAAAGCAAAGAAAGCCAGTTAGTTTGTGTGTAGTCTGGCACGTGGTTACCTGAATAACCGAGCCGGCAAGGCAGCCGCTACAAACTGCGCATTAAAGTTCTACCTTAGCGAAATGGTACTACTGCCTGCAGCAGCTTACAGAGCTAGCTGCGTGCTTTACTTTTATAGCACATGCTAAAAGGCTTGTTGCATCAGGTACGTTTTGTTACATGACCAGAGGTGAATTATTTGAATGAAAATAGCCTCCGAAAGAAATTTATCCCTAAAATGGTCAAGGGTAAATGCAGTATAACAGGCCTGTGCCGAATTAATAATCAGCGTGCTTGCTTCTGTCACTATTAGGCCTCTTGCCGAAATGGGATAATGAATGGAGCATATACGCTTCCTAACCATTGCACTGGAGAAGCAATAAAAGGTAAAGGCTTGAGTACAGCTACTAAAAAAATATTGCCCCTCCTGAAACTTTGTGTGTTATTTGTTTGTACATTAAATGTATATACATATATTTGTGACATCTTTCGAAACAAGACCAAGGGTGAGGATAGAAGACGAGATAAAACAGCAACAGTTTAAGAACGAGTATCAGAAGGCTTATATTAACCTGATGTTAACTTCTTCGCGGCTGCAGGTACAGCAGGCGGCATTGTTTAAGCCTTTTGGGCTCACGCTGCCGCAGTTCAACATTCTGCGTATTCTGCGGGGGCAATACCCTAAACCTGCCACCATTAGTCTGCTGATTGAGCGCATGATGGACAAAACTTCTAATGCCTCCCGAATTGTAGACAGGCTGGAGGCAAAGGAACTGGTAACCCGCAAGCAGTGCCCCAACGACCGCAGAACCGTGGATGTGCTGATAACGGAGAAGGCGCTGGCCCTGTTAAAGAAGATGGACGGCTGTGAAGGCGGAAGAGAAACAGGGATCGCTAATTTAACAGATTCGGAAGCCCGCGAGCTAAACCGCATTTTAGATAAAATCAGAACATAAATTATTCATTTAATCAACACCTAATTAGTAAAGAACATGAAAAAGACCGCAATTTTTGCCTCATTTGCTGCTATACTGGCACTATCTGCCTGTAACGAAACTGCCAACACCACAGCAGACACCGAAACTGTTACAAGCGAAGCAACAGCTGCCACCGGCGAAGGGGAGGCTTACAAAGTAGTTGCCGACCAGAGCGAAGCCAAGTGGCATGGAACTAAAGTAGCAGGTGAGCACTACGGCACAATAGATATAAAAGAAGGTGAACTGCTGGTGGCCGATGATCAGGTAACCGGCGGAACATTCGTAATTGATATGGCCTCTATCCAAAACACCGATATTACCGATGCCGAAAACAATGGCAAACTGGTAGGCCACCTGAAGTCTGACGATTTCTTTGGCGTAGAGAAATATCCAAATGCTACTTTCACCATTAAAAGCCTGACGCCAATTGCCAATGCAGCCACCGGCCAGCCAAACTACAACGTTACCGGCGACCTTACCGTGAAGGAAAACACCAACCCTGTTACGTTCCCTGCAGTTATCTCTGTTGAAAACGGTGTAGCAAAAGCCAAAGCCGATGTGAAAATAGACCGTGCCAAATACGATGTGCGTTACGGCTCCAACAGCTTTTTCGATAACCTGGGCGACAAAGCTATTTCCGATGAATTTACGGTATCGCTTGACCTGACAGCGAGCAAATAATAAGTACCTGTTTTCGATTTTTTTGCCCTGGCTCTCTTTAGAGCCAGGGTTTTTTTATAGGTAGGAGGTAAGCAGCAGCAGCAAAAGCTAAGAACTCCTTCCCAGCGGCAGCCAAAGTTGAAAATGCCAGGCTCTTTGGTTTGTAGTAACGCTGCAGATAGTGTGCCCTTAAGTTGTTCCGGTACTGATGTTAAAAATAATTCTTGATAAAATGTTTGTACATTAAATGTATATACATATATTTGTGCAGTTTATAACAAACACCTTCTGAAAAGAATAGTAGAAAATAATTTAAAATGAAAAAGACAGCCATTTTAGCGTCGGTAGTAGCAGCGTTTATGTTCTCTGCTTTTACCAATACCACCACTCCCTCTGCCACAATACCAGCTACAGAAGTGGCAGCACCTGCAAAGGCCGTTGCCTATAAAGTAGAAGCCGCTAAAAGCGAAGTGAAATGGCACGCCAAAAAAGTAACCGGCGAGCACATGGGCAACATAAAACTGAAAGAAGGTCAGATACTGGTAGACGGTAACAAACCGACCGGAGGCACTTTTGTAATAGACATGAACTCTATTACCTGCACCGATATTGCTGACAAAGAGTACAACGGCAAACTGATCGGTCACCTGAAAAACGACGATTTCTTCAGCGTTGACAAATTCCCGACATCAACCTTTAAAATTACAAGCCTTGCTCCTGTAAAAAATGCAGCTGCAGGCAAACCGAACTACACCGTAAAAGGCGATCTTACCATTAAAGGCATCACCAACCCGGTTGAGTTTCCGGCTGTAATTACTGTTAAAAATGGTGCAGCTGCTGCTAAGGCCGACGTAGTAGTGAACCGTGCCAAATACGACATCCGTTACGGTTCCACCAGCTTCTTCGATAGCCTCGGCGACAAAGCCATAGACGATAACTTTACTTTATCGCTTAACATTGCCGCAAAACAATAACCAATATACCTCAGCTATTGCTACAGCACCGGTTCCTGCTTCAGGAGCTGGTGCTTTTTTCTTTTATACCCTTGGCGGAAAAATGACTCAGAACCTTTGGAAGGCATTTTTAATTAGAAAAATTGGGCTGGTTGCTGTTTAATAATTGTTGATGTGGAGGGGCACCAGAGGAAACACTGTTTGCTCGTATTTAGCGTTTAAACTTTTACCTACTAAAAATGTTTAAGTAACCGTGGGTGCATGTATGGGGTAAGTACCAGTGCAAGTGCTCCTGAATTTTGTTCTTGAAAATAAACTACTGTACAGATATGTTGCCGTTACGCCAGATCATTAACCAAAAAATAGTTTTGCTGCTGTTACCGCTGCTGTGCCTGCTTGCCTGCAACCCCAGCAAGCCTGATATAGAGCAACTGGTACAGAACGCGCTGCAGGCGCATGGCTATGCTGGCTACCAGCAGGGCCTTGTCTCCTTCAGATCGGGTGGTAGCATGTACAGGGTGTTGCGCCACCACGATGCCTTTGTGTACAGCCGCACGTTTCAGGATGCATCGGGGCAGCGGGTACACGATGTGGTGCAGAACAGTGGCTTTACGCGCACCATAAACGACCAGCAAGAGCAGCTGAGCCCGGAAATGACAGTAGAAATGTCTTCCTCTGTAGCAAGAGAAGTGTTTCTGGCC
>NZ_VRTY01000131.1 GCF_008017455.1 Pontibacter qinzhouensis
AAGAAGAGCTGGAACTGGCATTTCCGGATAGTTACTGGGTAGTTGCAGAAATTGCCCAGGTAAATGCCGACCGCGGAAAAGGCCACTGCTACCTTACCCTTGCCGATAAAGGCGATAACCCCAGGGGGCAGATGCTGGCACAGGCTCGCGCAACCATCTGGAGCACTCGTTACCAGATGCTGGGGCGGTACTTTCAGGAGAAAACGGGGCAGCCGCTAAAGGCAGGGCTTAAAATTCTGTTCCAGGCAAAGGTCAGGTTTCATGAGCTGTATGGCATGAGCCTCGATATTCTGAGAATCGACCCGAATTATACCATTGGCGACCTGGCACGGCAACGGCAAGAGACCCTGAAGCGCCTGGAGTCGGAGGGTTTATTGGCTGCGAACCGGGCACACGAACTAGCCATGGTGCCGCAGCGATTGGCCGTTATATCATCGGCCACAGCAGCCGGTTACCAGGATTTTATTCACCAGCTGCAGCACAACGTCTTTGGCTACAGCTTCGCCACCACCTTGTTTCCGGCCCTGGTACAAGGCAACGAGGCACCAGCCTCTGTAGCGCGAGCTATGCAGCTGGTGGCAAAGCACCAGCACCTCTTCGATGCCATTGTTATTATTCGTGGCGGTGGCTCCCAAACCGACCTCAGCTGCTTCGACGATTACGCCATAGCTGCTGCCATAGGTCGCTCTGCGCTGCCGGTGCTCACAGGCATCGGGCATGAGCGCGACGAGAGCATTGCCGACCTGGTGGCACATACCCGCCTCAAAACTCCTACAGCCGTCGCTAATTTTCTGGTAGAGCGGCTACAGGCTGCAGAGGCTGAGGCAGAAGGTCTGCTCGATAGCATCCGGATGTTCTCGGTGCAGATGCTGAAGCTGGCAAACGAGAAGCTGGAGCGGCAGAGCCTGAAACTCTCGAACAGTACGAACGATTTTCTGCAGGAGGCCAACGAACGACTCAACAAGCTCTCGAAAGGCCTGCTCCTGAAACAGAAGACTTTTCTGGAGCTGCAGAAGCACCGGACAAACAATCAGGAAAGAGATATAAAGGCCGCGACAAAAGAGCAGCTCCACCGGCAGGAAAAATACATGAGCCACCTGGCGGTGTGCGTGGAAGGCAAGAGTCAGCGGTACCTGCACCTGAAAGAACACGAACTGAACACGCTGGTGCATTGCCTCGAAACAGAAGCTAAAGACGGTTTAAAACAGGCCGAGATGAGCTTCTTCTCCAGGTCAGATCAGTTTAAGTTTAGTATCAGGCAAAAAATCCAGGCACAGCACCACCGGCTCAACCTGATGGAACTTAGCATAAAAGCAAACGACCCCGAAAAACTTTTACTGAAAGGTTACACGCTAACCTTGCTGAATGGCAAAATAATAAAAAGTGTGGGCCAGCTAACCTCCGGTGATGTAATTGAAACAAAGATGAAAGATGGCACCATCCATAGCATGGTCGTAAATGTAGATAATAATGACGAATAAGGAAATAAACAGCATGAGTTACCGCGAAGCCACCAGAGAGCTGGAGGAGATACTGCGGGCAATAGAGAACGACTCAGTAGATGTAGATGAGCTGACCGTGAAGGTGCAGCGTAGTTCGCAGCTTATAAAATTGTGCAAAGACAAATTACGCAGTGCCGAACATGCCATAGACCAGGTCTTTAACGAGGAGAACTGCGAAGAACCTCAAAAGCCTGCACCAGCAGCCGATGCAGAAAAAGGCAGGTTATTCTAAGCCAATTGGCATCTGCATGTAGCAAAATTTAGACAGTGACACAACTTAGCGGCATTTGTTTCACCTTTTATACAAATTGTAAAAAATCGTGCGTCATGATACGTGTGTCGTTTTTCTAAAGGTGATACAATTTCTGATTCCGATAAGGTAAGACGCAGACTATATCTACCCTGAACCCTTGAGGCTAATTAGCTTCAAAAGCTTTTGGAGGTTAATTTCATTAGAATAATTGCTGCTGGTTGTTGATTGTTTTGCAGATATATTGAATGAGAGGTTGAGTGGATGAAGGAATAATTCTGTCAGGGGACAGAACCTGGTGGGCATAGACGAATAGAAGATTTGAATCTGGTAATAAGTAATACCTCCGGGTACTAACATAAAAGAGCCGCTTCCTATAAAAAGAAAGCGGCTCTTTTATGTTAAAAACTCAATACTAAATCGCGTGTTTCTGTTGCTGAATTTTTTGCAGTTGTACTAGTCGCCTTAATAACCGGCGGGCCTGCTCGCTTGTGTCGAGGTGGTATTTAGCGATGGAGTGCGAATTACCGATTTTTACGGTATAAGCATCGCGTGGCATCGCTTTGAAAATATCTTCGTCGCCCCAATCGTCGCCCACGGCCATAATAAACTCAGGGGAGTACATGTTCAGCCAATGTGCGGTTGCTCGGCCTTTATTTACCTCCTGCGCTTTTATCTCCACAGCCATTTGCCCATCTATTACCTGCAGGTTGCTGTTGTCAGCCAGGAAGTTCAGGTGGTTTACGAGCTCTCGTGCACGCAGGTCGCCTAAACCAGTTTCAACACGGCGGTAGTGCCATACCAGCGAGTAATCTTTCTCTTCAATAAACGAGCCCGGAGTACGGTCAACATACAGGTCCAGTATGAGGCGAATATCTGATTTCCAGGTATCCAGGAGGCTCATCATGGTTCTCCAGCCTTTGTCGCGCTGCTTAATCCAGACACCGTGTTCGGCTATTATATCGAGGTTTAGCTCACCCAGCCAATCCTGCATATGATCTTTATCGCGGGAGCTAACAATGACTACTCGGTTTTTCTGACTGGCACTCAGGCTACTGAGCAACTGCAACAGTTCAGCATCCGGTTTCATACTCGAAGGATCTGCCTGGTAATCCATTAGCGCGCCATCATACTCCAGAAAGAACAGACGAGTGCTGGCATTCTGATACGTATCGCTCATCTCCTGAAACGTTGCCTCATCGAGGTAGCTGGTAGCCATAGACATTTGCTTGATCTTCACGTAGTTCAGGCGATCCATGTAAATACCTACCCAATGGTGAATATTGTATCTTTTCAGGGATTCCTGCATACGGCTCATGCAGGCTTTCTGCTCCTCTTCCGGCATGGTAAGCGCCTTGTGCATCGAGGCCACCACCTGGTTAATGTCGTTCGGGTTAATCAAAATGGCTTCAGAAAGTTCTTTTGAAGCACCTGCCATTTCACTTAAAATAAGTACGCCCGGGTCGTTGTGCTTGCTGGCTACATACTCCTTGCAAACCAGGTTCATGCCATCTCGCATGGGAGTAACCAAGGCCACATCGGCCATACGGTAAAAAGCCGACAGCGTCTCGATTGGGTAAGATCGGTAGAAGTACTGAATCGGGTTCCAGGTAATGCGGCTGTAGCGGCCATTTATACGGCCCACCAGTTCGTCTACTTCTTCTTTCAGTTCCTTATACTTTTCTACGGCGTCTCTGGAAGGCACTACCAGCATCACCAGTGTTACCTTTTCGTGGAACTCAGGATATTGCTCCAGAAACAACTCAAAAGCCCGTAAGCGTTGTGGTATGCCTTTAGAGTAATCCAGGCGATCTATTGAGAGCACGATTTTCTGATCGCTCAGGTTATTTCTGTAGACTTTCTCACGCTTTTTAACTTCGTCGGAGTCTGCTATTTCCGCATACTTATCATAATCAATACCCATCGGGAAAGAATCGACGAGCAGCGAGCGGGAACCCATGTTAATCCAGCCGTGCATGCTGCCATGCCCCAAAATTCGGTTAACCGAGCTCAGGAAGTGGCGCATATCGTCGTACGTATGGAAACCGACCAGGTCTGCTCCCACCATTCCGTCCAGAATTTCCTTACGCCAGGGTAGTAACCTGAAAACTTCGTAAGAAGGAAAAGGGATGTGAAGGAAGAAGCCAATGGTGGCATCAGGCAAGCGCTCACGAAGCATGGATGCCAGCAACAGAAGCTGATAATCATGAATCCAGATGGTATCTTCGGGCTCTGCCTGCTCCAGAATTACGTCGCAATATTTCTGGTTAACCGCTACATAGGTTTCCCAGAGTTGCTGGTCATAAACGGCATACTGGCTAAAGTAGTGGAAGGTAGGCCAAAGGGTTTCGTTGCTGAAGCCTTCGTAAAACTCCCTTATTTCCGTTTCAGTAAGAAACACCGGGTGCATATTTTCATCATGCAGATCAACTGCAATCTGCTGCTGTTTTTCCGGGTTTTCCACCACCATACCCGGCCAACCGATCCAAAGGTTGTCATCCTTTTTATAGATAGAGCCTAACCCAGTTGCCAAACCACCTTCACTGGGTTTGTAGGTCATCTTCCCTTCTTTTTCCTGTAGTTTTACAGGAAGTCTGTTTGATACAATGATCAGTTTTGCCATTTGCTCTCGAAATTGTACTCAGGCAACTTTAGGTGCGTTTTATGGTAAACACTCTCCCTAAGAGTCTGGATTATTTTATTTAAATGTAATTCTATATTTATATAAAATTGCTCGCACTTGGTCGTTTGTAATGTAATTTATGCTTACGTAGCATACACTTTTTGTGTTCTATGAATATAGAAAATACGCTATAAACGAATAAGGAATAGATATTTTAAATTAACAATAATATTGGGAATTTAAAAACTATTGCGCATCCTGTGCTAACCTGAAAATTAAGCTAATTCACTTTCTCCTGCACTGCTTTACCTTAGCCCTGATTCAGTTGCCATATAATGCCTATTTCACAACTAAGTATGTTAACTGGTTTATCTTAACCAGATGAATACGATTAGCACGCTCCAGAATTTATATTTAAAAACTATTTTAGCAGGCTATTAATCTAAATCACTACCTACCTTTTAAAGCTTATCAGAACTTAAGCTCTGTACAAACATTCGTTTCATTATAGCAACATTTAAAGTGCTACATATTATAGCTTGAATATTACAAATTTTTCTTTAAAACAAATTATTTATTTAGCTTTTTTTGAAATCTTAGTTTTTAACCTTCTAGAAAAGGGATAGCTTTAACGGTCTTATAATTTTTTACTAGCAGTTTTATATGCTATGCCAGCACGTATTCACCTTTTGCAGTATAAGGAGCGGCACTCTCATTCTGCCTTGTAAAGGTATACTGGTGACAGAAGTAAAAACTATACTCATTTAGAAAATGACGGCTGCACGTATGGGCTAAACATGTAATTTTGTGCATGAACTTTTTTCAAGGTATTGATCCGGCAATAGTGGAGTGGCTTATAATTCCGGCACTCATATTTCTGGCCAGAATAGTTGATGTAACGTTAGGCACTCTTCGGATTGTTTTTATTTCGAAGGGAGATAAGAAAATTGCTCCTTTACTTGGTTTTGTGGAGGTACTGATCTGGCTTATTGCTATTACGCAGGTTATGCAGAACCTGAGCAATTTTGTGTCGTACCTGGCTTGGGCAGGTGGGTTTGCTGCCGGCAATTTTATGGGTCTGCGCATAGAGCAGAAACTGGCGCTGGGGCAGGTGGTAGTGCGCATTATAACGGTAGAACAAGCCACTAAATTAATAGACCGGCTCCGGGGCCGTGGTTACCGACTTACCTGCGTAGACGCCCGGGGCAGCAAAGGCAAGGTAAATCTGCTGTTTATGATCGTGAAGCGCAAGAAACTGGACGAAGTTATCGGCATTATCCGGGATTATAACCCGAATGCATTTTATTCTGTCGAAGATGTGCGGTCTGTTTCTGAAGTAGATGTACCTCAGGATTCTGCCACAGAGAAAGTAACAATGGCTAAGCTCTTTCCGCTCCGTAAATCAAAGTAGGCCACACATAATTTTCTTACCCTTGACCCTTCTGAGCTCCAAAAGCCTTCGGAAGGGCTTTTTCATTTGAATAATCTGGTTGTTGGTTGATGTTGCGTATAGGCTGTAGGATTCTTATAAAGTAGCAGAATTGTTAGTCAGGTTATTTCAAGTTCCTACCTTTCTGCAGGGAGTTGGGTTAGTTGAAAAAAGCAGCGGCATTTACCATTTGTAAAGGTATCTGCCGCTGCTCACTTGGCTAAAGGTTAATCAAACGTTTTAGCTTTTCTTTAGCACTCTTGCCTTAATTCATAAACTTAAGGTAAACAACCGATAACGGTGGTAATACCACATCCAAAGAACAAGGCTTGCCATGGTAAGGAGCCTCCCATGAATGTAGATTTTCTGGGTTATGCGCATTGCTGCCTCCATAACTGGCGTCATCCGAGTTGTAGATCTGGAGCCAGCGCCCGGCCACAGGTACACCTAAACGGTAGTGGTTATGGGTCATCGGTGTAAAGTTGGCAATCACCAAAATCATTTCGCCTAACCCATCGCCTTTCCGCATAAAGCTCATAACACTGTTATGGGCATCGTTGTAGTCAATCCACTCAAAACCGCGATCACTGAAGTCGTAACGGTAAAGAGCCGGTTCGTTTTTGTAAATTTCGTTCAGGTGGTTTACCGTACGCTGTACGCCTGCGTGGTAGCCAAACTGCAACAGGTGCCAGTCTACGCTGCTGTCGTGGTTCCACTCGCTGCTTTGGCCGATTTCGCCTCCCATAAACATTAATTTACCTCCTGGGTGGGCATACATGTACCCATACAGCGCCCGCAGGTTGGCAAATGCCTGCCATTCATCGCCAGGCATTTTACGCAACAAGGAGCCTTTGCCATGCACTACTTCGTCGTGCGAGAGTGGCAACATAAACCGCTCCGAAAAGGCATATATAATACTGAAGGTGATATCGCCCTGGTGGTGCTTGCGGTAAATAGGATCTTTGGAGAAATAGGTGAGCGTATCGTGCATCCAACCCATCATCCATTTCATGTCGAATCCTAGGCCGCCATTTTCGATAGAGTTGGTAACACCCGGCCAGGCAGTTGACTCTTCGGCAATGGTTTTAACATCCGGGAATTTATCGTGCACCGCATAGTTAAAGTCTTTCAGCAACGAAATTGCCTCCAGGTTTTCGCGGCCGCCATACTCGTTTGGTATCCACTCGCCTTCTTTGCGGCTGTAGTCGAGGTAGAGCATAGAGGCAACAGCATCTACACGTAGCCCATCGGCATGGTATTTATCGAGCCAGAACAGCGCGTTACTGATCAGGAACGAGCGTACCTCGTTTCTACCGTAGTTAAATATGTAACTGTTCCAGTCAGGATGAAAGCCTTTGCGGGCATCGGCGTGCTCGAAAAGGTGTGTACCATCAAAATAAACAAGACCGTGTTCATCTGAAGGAAAGTGAGATGGCACCCAATCCAGAATAACACCTATACCATGCTGGTGCAGCACATCGATCAGGTGCATGAGGTCGGCAGGAGAACCGTACTGGCTGGCGGCTGCAAAATAGCCTGTTACCTGGTAACCCCAAGATCCGTTAAAAGGGTGGTACATAATCGGCATGAACTCTACGTGCGTAAAGCCCATATCCTTCAGGTAACCTGGCAATTCTTCGGCCAATTCGCGGTAAGTCAGCGGCCTGTTATTGTCTTCCGGCCTTCTGCGCCACGACCCGATATGCAGCTCATACACTGAGTAAGGCTGTGGCTGCCCGATCTGACTTTTGCGGTACTCCAGCCAGTTGTTATCTTCCCATTTGTAATTCAGGTCTGTTACAACAGAGGCTGTTAGTGGTGGGGTTTCTCTGCCAAAGGCAAAGGGGTCGCTTTTTTCTACATGGTACAAATGAAACCTCGATTTAAGGTGGTATTTGTACAGCATGCCATGGCCAACATTCGGAATAAAACCTTCCCAAATGCCAGATTCGTCGGGGCGTGCCTGTAGCGGGTGGCTTGCACGGTTCCAGAAGTTGAAATCGCCGATAACTGAAACTTGTTCAGCATTTGGCGCCCAAACAGCAAAATAAACGCCTGTAGTGCCCTCATGGGTCATGATGTGTGAACCTAGCTTCTCGTACAGGGAGAAATGCTTACCTTCTCTGAAAAGGTGCATATCGAAGTCTGTGAACCGGCTTACACCATACACTATTTTGTTTATCTCTTCTGCCGGGGCCTCCTGCGCAGCTAATAGGTCATGTTCTTCATGCGCAGACTCAGGCGTAACTACCGGCTCGATAGCAGGAGCAGCACCTGGTGCTTTTTTTGCCCTGGTCTTCTTTACCGGAATAGGCGTTTCGTTCGGGGCAGGTACCGGTATAGCGGTTTCTGCTTGCTTTGCTTTAGCATTCGCTCTCTTTTTAGGAGAAGCCGTAACCCCATCTGGTGCCGGAGCATCAGATAGGTTTACAGCTTCTGCAGCTTTAGGACGGGCCCTTGTTTTTTTAGGTTCAGCAGTGGCACCTGATTCAGATGCAGCCTTTTCAGCAGCTTTAGATGTACCCTTTTTGGAGCTGGTCTTGGCAGCAGGTGTGGTGTTCTCCTTGTCTGTATTTGTCTGATCTATCTTCTTTTTAGCCATTCTGATACTTCCTCATGATATATTTTATGCCTCTGATCGGGATTAGCACCCAATCAGGACGATTGTTCAATTCGTATCCTAATTCGTAAATTGCCTTCTCGAGCAGGAATGTCTCCATCAGCACGTTGTAATCTTCTTCGCTGGCTGGTACAATGCCCTGGCCTTTGGCCTTTTCGAGATACCGGTGCATGTAGAACCCGCTCGCATAATGGTACCATTGCTCTGCCCACTGCTCCAGGTACTGGCTGTCTTCTTTCCGGAAGGAACCTTGCTGGAAGAGTGCATTGTACACCGCATAATGGAAGGAGCGAATCATACCGGCTACGTCGCGGAGTGGTGAGCGCTTCAGGCGGCGTTCGCTGAATGAGCGTGCTGGTTCCCCTTCAAAGTCGATGATCATAAAATCACGACCCGTGAATAGAACCTGACCTAAGTGGTAATCGCCGTGGGTTCGTATTTTCTGGGTATCAATTTTCCTGGCGAAAATCATTTTAAGCTGCTCCAGAACCTGACCGCGCATCTGTAATACTTCCTCTGCCTCAGCTCTAATTGACTCTGGCAGGTCGTTCATCTTTTTCTGCAGTAAGTCGAAGCTGCTGCGCACAAGAGACGTGAGCGAAGAGTAAAGCGAGCGCTGGTAATGCAGGGAGAAGTCTTCTGGCGCAAAATCCTTGTGGTCGATACCTGCCAGTGCCAGGTGCATTTCGGCTGTACGCTGGCCCAGCAGTTCTACACGCTCCACATGTGCGCCACCCAATTGCATCTGCACTTCTTCCGGCACTTCAGAAAAAGCTATAGGTTTGGAAAGCGTTCCGAACATTTTCTTCGGATTCAGGCGTTCATCCTGCGTCAGCAGGCGTTCGAAGAATCGTTTCAGGGCATCCTCCATATATACCCACACATCGCCCTGGTTCGGCACCAGTTCCTGCAGCATCATCAGGACCATAGGCTGCTTGCGTGCCTCATGCTGCTCCAGGGTACCCATAAACTTCGGTACAAACTCGAACCCTGCTTTTTCTGAAAGGGCCTGAATAACCTCTACATCCGGGTTCATGGCCCTGTCGAGTTTTCTGTACACTTTCATAAAGTACTGGTTACCGTAAAGCACCGATGTATTGCTCTGCTCTGCACTAAGTATGCGGGAGCTGAACGGCTGGGTAGAGTCCTTCAGAACAGAGCTTACTTGCTTGTTACTTGTACCTACCAGCTCGCCACTGTCAGTCTTGATTTTTTTGCGTTTCGCCATTACCTGAAACAGCATCAGGCGGAAATCTTCCCAATACATGGCATCGAACAGAATGCCCTCTTTACCATCTAAGGCAACGCGTGCAATAATGCTGTTAGGATGGGTATTGATAAGCTCTTCTTCCTGCTCACCAGAGGCAAAAGCTATCGGTAACTGGTAAAGCTCCGGCAGACCTTCGTTGTAGTTTACTTCTATCAGGAGCAGCGAGGCACCTTGTTTACCTACCTGAAGCGGCACATTAGACACAATCTGCAGGCGTTGCATGGTACGGGCTTTTCCGCCAAACCAACGGCTGCGCATCAGGTACTTCTGCAGCACCTTCGACTCCAGTTCCTTCAGCACTTTAGGCGCTAAAGCGGCCCGAAGCGAGGTTAACTGCACTTCAGGTCTCTGCTTGTCTGTTTCGAAGGTACCTCCTACTTCCTGCGGCTGCAGCTCAAACCAATAGTACCCATGCGTACCTACCGTAAACAGGTAGCTATCGTCCTTAATTACCGGGAATTTGTTTTTACTAAAAACCTCCATCGGAATACGACCTTTATACTCATGCAGGTCCAGTTCCACAGCCTCAGCAAAACGTGACAGGTTGGCGATCACCAGTATGGTTTCGTCCTGGTACTCCCGTACAAAAGCAAGAACTTTGGAGTTAGAAGGGCTCAGGAACTTAATAGTTCCGCGACCGAAAGCCTTGTAGCGTTTGCGCATGTTTATAATGCGGCGGGTCCACCATAAAAGCGAATTCGGATTATGCTCCTGCGTATCTACGTTTACCGATTCATATTTATATTCCGGATCGATGATAATTGGCAGATAGAGTTTCTGAGGGTTAGCAGTCGAGAAACCGGCATTGCGATCATCATTCCACTGCATCGGGGTTCTTACACCGTCCCGGTCACCGAGATAGTAGTTATCCCCCATCCCGATTTCATCGCCATAGTACACCACAGGAGTTCCGCGCATCGAAAAAAGCAGCACGTTCATGAGCTCAATTTTGGCCCGGTCGTTCCCTAGGAGCGGGGCCAGCCGGTGCCGGATACCAATGTTAATTTTCGCCATCGGGTCTTTGGTGTACACTTTGTACATGTAGTCCCGCTCTTCGTCGGTTACCATTTCGAGGGTTAATTCGTCGTGGTTCCTCAGGAACATGGCCCACTGGCAGGTTTCCGGTATAGGTGGTGTCTGGTTAAAAATATCAATAATCGGGTACCTGTCTTCCATCTTCAGCGACATGAAGAGCCGAGGCATTATCGGGAAGTGGTAGTTCATATGGCAGGCGTCTCCGTTTCCGAAATAAGAAGCGGAGTCCTCAGGCCACATGTTCGCTTCAGCCAACAACAACTTTCCGGTATACTTGCTGTCTACGTGGGCACGCAGCTTTCTTAAAAAGGCGTGTGTTTCAGGCAAATTTTCGCAGTTTGTACCATCGCGCTCAAACAGGTAAGGCACAGCATCCAACCGGAAACCATCTACTCCCAGGTCGAGCCAGTATTCTAGCATCTTGAACACCTCCTGCTGTACTTTTGGGTTATCGTAGTTCAGGTCTGGCTGGTGCGAGAAGAAACGGTGCCAGTAGTACTGGCCTGCCACCGGGTCCCAGGTCCAGTTAGAAGGTTCCGTATCGGTAAAAATAATCCTTACTTCATTGTACTTGTTCGGGTCATCGGTCCAAACATAGTAATCGCGGTAAGGAGAGCCTTTCTTGGCAGTTCTGGCCCTTTGGAACCAAGGGTGCTGGTCGGAGGTGTGGTTAATAACCAACTCCGTAATCACCTTCAGCCCACGCCGATGCGCCTCTTTCACAAACAGCTTGAAATCCTGCATGTTTCCATACGAAGGATTTATATTGTAATAATCCGCAATATCATAGCCATCGTCGCGAAGCGGAGACGGGTAAAAAGGTAAAAGCCAAATAGCCGTCACACCCAGGTCTTCCAGATAGTCCAGCTTTTGCATTAATCCTTTAAAGTCCCCGTAACCATCACCGTTGCCATCTTTAAAAGCTTTAATGTGCAATTCGTAGATGATCGCATCTTTGTACCAATGAATGTTGTCGTCTAACAGCGTTTCTTTATCTGCCATAGTAGGTTTAAATGAATTATTTAGGATTTCCCAGCTTATTGTGGGAGAAAGGTGTCGTCTAATTCCTGGTGCCCCATGCCTTCATTGGCTTCTTCGAGCCTGAAAACATGTACCGGCATTTCATGCGGCCGCAGCTCTACATAATTCCATTCGCCGGTCCAGGTGTATTTATACTCTGTCAGCAGGTCGTGCATAATATACTGCTGGTCTACTAAAATTCCGAACAACTGCAAAGGTACCTGTACCCATCCCGGCTGCACATGGTGCGGATCCATGTTCACGACCATCAGCAGTTTGTTGCCAGAGGCTTCGTCTGTTTTGGCATAAGCCAGCAGGTGCGGGTTGTCGGTGTTGGCAAACTGAATATTCCAGGTGCTTTGCAGGGCGGGGTTAACTTTCCTGATTTTGTTGATGAGCGTAATAACCTCGCTTATTTTAGTTTTGCGGCCCCAGTCCCAATGTTTGATTTCGTATTTTTCAGACTCAGTGTATTCCTCTTTGCCAGGGTGCGGCACATTTATCCCGAACTCATAAACAGGGCCATATAAGCCATAATTCGAAGATAATGTAGCAGCCATAACCACACGTGCAATATGGCCAGCTTCGCCTCCCTCTACCAACGAAACAGGCAAAATATCCGGGGTGTTTGGCCAGAAATTCGGTCGGTAATATTCCCGCATCTCTGTTTGGGTAAGTTCAGTAAGATATTCCTGCATTTCCTGACTGGTGTTGCGCCAGGTAAAGTAGGTGTAAGACTGGGTAAAGCCAATCTTACCAAGCCGTTCCATTACACGTGGTCTGGTAAAGGCTTCTGCCAGAAAAATGATCTGCGGATGCTCTCTTCTGATTTCCTTTATGCACCACTCCCAGAACCCGAAGGTTTTGGTATGCGGATTATCAACCCTGAAAATGTGCACACCCTGCGCAATCCAATGGTCCAGTATACTCTTCAGTTCCCGCCAAAGGTTCTGCCAGTCTTCTGTCTCGAAATTAACAGGCAGTACATCCTGGTATTTTTTGGGAGGGTTTTCGGCATACTGCACGGTTCCGTCCGGCCGCCACTTAAACCACTGCGGATGTTCCTTTACATACGGATGATCTGGTGCACATTGTATGGCAAAATCAAGTGCTATTTCAATACCGTGCTCGCGTGCTGCAGCCACAAAGCTTCTGAAATCATCTAGGGTGCCTAACTCAGGTAAAATACTTTTATGACCACCTTCAGCAGCGCCAATAGCCCATGGCGACCCCGGCTCACCAGACTGAGCGGTTACGGCATTATTTTTTCCTTTTCTGAACTCCCTGCCAATCGGATGAATAGGGGGAAGATAAATAGTATCGAAACCCATTTCGGCAATGCGGGGTAACAGGCGCTCACAGTCCTTAAAAGTGCCGTGCATGCCAGCTTCCTGTGCAGCCGATCTTGGGAAGAACTCATACCAGGTGCTGAATAGGGCTTTCTTACGTTCCACATCAACTTCGAGTACCTTGCCGTAAGTAGTAGCATTTTTACGCTCAGAGCAAGCATTCATCAGTTCTGTTACATCAGTTCCGGTAGCCAGTGCTACGGCATCCGCGTCTGAGGCAGAAGTTTGCAACTCCTGAGCCCACTTCTTCAGGCGTTTGCTTTGACCTGGTTTTGCTGTGGCAGCTGCTTCTTCCAGATGCTGGGCCCCAATCTGCAGTTCCAGCTTTATATCCTGGTTTGCCTCGTACTTTTTCTTGAGTCCTTTCTGCCACGTATAAAAATGGTCTATCCAGCCAAGCAACGTATATTCAAAGCGCCCCATGCTATCCGGAGCAAACCGGGCCTCCCAGTGGTCGTTGCCCAGAAAGTGCATCGGCACCTCCTCCCACTTCTTCTTTTTAGCGTTTTTATAGCGTAGAACAGCTTTTACTTCATCATGGCCATCTGTGAAAATATCTGCTGTAACTCTCAGTTCCTCCCCTACTATTCTTTTTACAGGATAATCTCCGCAATTAAGCTGCGGTTTCACATTTTCAATAATAACGCGTTGTTTACCTTCCAGTGCTTCCATTAATTATCTTTAGTAGTTTACTGTAGTTACCTCACAATATAAATTATGTTTCGGCTAATATTCAAATATCCTAATGAAATAATTGAATTAGGCACTTAAGCAATAACCATTTTATAGGGATGTGGAGGAGCGGCCACCATCCTTTTG
>NZ_VRTY01000132.1 GCF_008017455.1 Pontibacter qinzhouensis
TACGAAATCGGCTTGCAGGCGGGTGGCAACAGCAGCAGCCTGCTTTTTTGTAGCCATGCAAAAGTAAAGCGGAAAAACAGCAGCTAACACCGGAATGTCTGTTGTGCTGCCTTTTACAAAATTGTAATCAAAGAAAAAGGCTTCGGCCGGATTCCAGCAATAGGCTAAGAGGGCCTTTTTACGGGCATTGGCTTTTTGCCTGAACAGGCGCTTCTGCTGTCCCTTACCTTCCAGGCCAGCCATGTCGGCCAGGGTTAGCTCCATGTGGTAGAGCAGCGCATTCAGGTCTACCGGAACAAGCTGAGTGGTCTGGATGGTAGCCAGGTTTTCGCCATCGGCAAACCAGCGGCTGCTGAAGTCCCAGCCAGATTCTGCCGCAGCTTTCAGGTTCAGGTAAACATCTTCGGGCGAGCGATTAGAGGCACCTTTGGCCAGCATAACATCTTCTTTATAAGCTTCGGGGCGTGGAGCAGGCTTATCGTCCCAGTAGCGGTTCAGGATGCTGCCATCTGGCAGCCGCACCACCCGCCTGTGAGCAGGGTTAGCCGCAGTTAAGGTGTTGGCACCTTCCATCCAGTACTGGTATTCTTTCAGGAGTGCGGGGGCATACTGCCTGAGCACCTGCCGCCCCTTTTGCTGGGCCAGCACACGCAGCATTAAGGCATAAAATGGTGGCTGCGACCGGGTAACGTAATAACTGCGGTTACCATTTGGTATATGGCCGGTGGTATTAATGAGGTGCGTAAAATTATCGACCATGTGCTGAATGAGCTCTGTTTTTCCGCTTGCCTGCAAACCCAGCATGGTAAAATAGCTGTCCCAGTAATAAATTTCGCGGAAGCGGCCACCAGGCACAATATATGGGTACGGCAAAGGCAGCAAAGAGCCGCCATCTGTGCCAGGTTGCCTCGTAAGCACAGGCCAGAGTTTCTCGATGTGGTCGGCAACGGCTAAGCTGGTATCGGAGCTAAAATTGGTGGCAGGCGTAGGTGGCATCTCAAAATACCGTTGCACAAAAGCCTTTAGGTCGAAGTTTGGTTTGGTTCGCTCTTTCTGGTACACCTGCACAATGGCAGCCGGAGCCATACGTGGAACACAGTCTACAAAGGTTTTAGAATCAGGGAAAACAGGTAATAGTTGCACTGCCTCAAACAACTCTCCCAAATCTTCGTCGGGGCGGTACTGCGCCTGCAGCGGCAAAAAGTTGCCGAGCAATAGCAACAATAGCAAAATCTGAAAAAAGTGCTTTAAAGGAGCTTTTTGGTCGGGATGCATTTTTTTCATAGGGATATTAGGAGGTTTTTTAAGGAGCAGTGGCAGATTGCCTGCTTTTAAGTTATAGCTACCAGCATCGTGAACACCATAGTAACCGTGTAGTAAGCCTACGCAACTGCCGACTCAGAGATAAAGCTGATGATTTATTTCAGGCCGATGAGCAGCTTCCTGACAATCATTTAAAGCAGAGAATTACCAACCAGTAAATTATTGTAATGAAAATGGCCTTCCGAAGACTTTTATAGATTTTAGACGTTAGGCCTTTTGTTAGTTATGAGTTAATTTTTATCATTCACTCACCCTCTCATGCACTCAACTAAAATTTCTTTCAATTAATGATTAAGCAGGTTAGCAATTAAACAAACAAAAAGCAGCAACTAAATCCAATTTTTCTAATAGAAAAGCCCTTCCGAAAGAAAAAACGCGTTTTTGAGTCAAGGGTAAAATCTACTTTAAGCATTGGCTACACTGCTTGTCATGGCATTATAAGGTAAAGGAGAGGCTACAACGACTTGGTGCGCGTGGCAACTATGGTAACACAAAGGCCCATAACTGCAATAATGGTAAACGAAAGCCGCAGGCTACTTGCCCCCGCTACCAGCCCGATGACCGGCGGACCCAGAAGAAACCCCAGAAACCCGATAGTAGACACAGCCGCCAACGCCATACCCGGCGACATAACTTTCGATTTTCCGGCGGCACTGTATACCAGCGGCACCACCGACGACACACCGAAACCCACCAGCAGGAAGCCCAGAATAGACGACCACAGGTAAGGGAACACAACGGCTATTAACAGGCCCAGCGCAATAAGTATACCGCTGGCCTGCAAGATTTTACGTAACCCGATCCGGCTGGCCACTCTGTCTGCCATAAAGCGTCCGGAGGCCATGGTGCACATAAAAGCTGTGTAGCCGGCCCCGATCCAGGCTTTTTCGGCCATCACTACTTTTTTAAAGTATACCCCGCTCCAGTCGAACATGGCGCCTTCGCAGATAAGGGAGCAGAAGGCCAGCAACCCCAGGCTGATCAGCGATTTGTCGGGCTTCACAAATATGGGCTGGTCTGGGTCTACGTTCACATCCTGCTTCAGCGCAAACTTAGAACTAAGCGCAATGCCAGCCATGGTCACCACCATTACTATTAAAAAGTGCTGCAAAGGCACAATGCCGTTCCCGATCATATACGCTCCCACAGCTGCACCCGTAAAACCGGCCAAACTCCACAAGCCATGAAAAGAAGCCATAATAGGCTTATCGTACAGCGACTCCACTCCCACTGCCTGCGTGTTCACGGCAATGTTCACCATATTAGCCAGTATACCAAAAAAGAACAGCGCCAGCACCAGCAGCCACAAAGTTGGAGCGGCCCCCACCACTACCAATACAGCTGCATAAAGCGCCGCCGATCCTAACACAATGCGGTAGCTACCGATTTTTGAGATGA
Source organism: Pontibacter qinzhouensis (assembly GCF_008017455.1). Lineage (GTDB taxonomy): Bacteria > Bacteroidota > Bacteroidia > Cytophagales > Hymenobacteraceae > Pontibacter > Pontibacter qinzhouensis. Next base: position 2,722 of record NZ_VRTY01000132.1, read on the forward strand.
GCCAGCCTGTAAAAGGCAACGACAGCATCTGCCCCACCGGCAAGGCAAAAAGCACCATACCCAGCTGCGTTTCCGATAAACCTAAATTCTGCTGAATAGTAGGAATACGCGACCCCCAGCTGGCAAAGCAGATGCCCTGCAGAAAAAACAAAGCGCCCACCGCCTTCCGGTAAGTGCTTCTTGAGTAAGTAGTTGTTGATATATTTGAAAGCATGAAATCGTCTTCTTCGGAGGCTACAACGGCAGCCTGTCTGGGAACGCAAAATTATTAAACTTACCGGAGAAAATCAGATGTTTAAACGATTAATTATTGAATTAACCCTTGCTGTACTTTACTTAAAATTTCTTCGGAAGCCCGGTTTTATTTAAATAATTGGTTTAGAGCAGGTTTTTGGATGGTTTATTTTCCGCAAATAATAATTGCCGTTAGCCTGTGCTTTTGCTGCTGGCACCACTGCTTAATACAGACTGCACCTGATTACGAGAAACTAAATTTTATAGAACATGAAGGGCTGGGCCAACTTCAAAATTCAGCTAATCTGCCTACTTTTGCCGTACATAACCCTAACGCTTATCCACCCCAACACTACATCAAATGAAGTCATGTATCCTGTTGCTCTCCCTCCTGTTCCTTTTGCAGCTGAGCAGCACGCGCGCGCAGACGCTGGAGGTACCCCGAAACGTACATAAGTCGCTTCAGAAAACGAAGGCCGATGCTATTAAAAGCCACATCGCCTACCTGGCCGACGACCGCCTGCAGGGCCGACTGCCCGGAACCGAAGGCTACCAACTCGCTGTTGACTATGTTATAGAGAAGTTTAAAGCCCTGAACGTAGAACCAGCCGGCGAGAACAACACCTATCTGCAGCAGGTGCGTTTACGCCGCTCCACCACCGACACAGCGCTTGCCAGCCTGATACAAGCCGAAGGTGCCGCCGAAACCTTAACAACAGGCAGAGACTTTATAGTGTACCCGCACCCGGAGCAGCAGCAGGCAGCCGTTGAAGCTCCGCTCGTTTTCGCTGGCTTCGGCATCAGTGCCCCCGACCTGGGCTACGACGATTACGCCAACCTCGATGTTACCGGCAAAATGGTAGTGGTGCTACGGGGTGCTCCTGCCAACTTCCCATCTACAGTTTCATCTTACAGCACCGACCTCATGACCATTCTGCAAACCGCAGCCGATCACGGGGCCGTGGGTGTAATAGTAAGTTCATCGAACCCAAACAGCATACTGCCTAACCTGCAGCGAGGTGTAAACAGTGTGATGCAGGCCGATGGTAAAGTGGCATTTTCAAGAACATTCGTTTCCGACCAGATCAAGGTGCTGGCTTACATTAGCCACAGCACCCTGCAGCGGCTACTCAAACCAGCTAAACTCGATGCCACTGTGGCAGCAGTTTCGTTGCGAAGCGGTATTACGGCTTCGGCTACACTCCCCGCCACCATGGCCTTTGAGTACAGCTCCTCCCACACCGATTTCGACAGCTACAATGTAATTGGCCGCATTCCGGGTACTGACCTGGAGCTTCGCCAGGAGTACGTGGTGCATAGTGCTCACCTCGACCACATGGGTATCAGCACGCCTGTAAACGGAGACTCTATTTATAACGGTGCCCACGACAACGCCTCCGGGGTAGCAAGCCTGCTCGAAATTGCACAAGTGTATAGCAGACTCAAGCAAAAGCACAAACCGAAACGCTCCGTCTTGATTGTGATGGTAACAGCCGAGGAAATGGGGTTGTTGGGATCAGCCTACTTCGCCAAATTCCCGACCGTACCGAAAGACCAGATTGTAGCCAACATCAATACCGACATGCCGACCATAATTGCGCCGCTGCTCTCGGTGGTGCCACTGGGTGCGATTCATTCCTCGCTGCAGGAGCCGGTGGCACAGGCCAGTGCCTATCTGAAATTAGCTGTGGAAGAAGACCCGGAGCCGGAGCAGAACCGCTTTATCAGGAGCGACCAGTACAGCTTTGTAGTACAGGGCATACCGGCATTGCACATTAAATATGGCAACAAAACCCCCGATGGCCAGAACAACCTGCATGTGTTGGTGCAGGAGTGGCGTGCCAAGTATTACCACAAACCGCAAGACGACATAAACGGTATTTTCGATTTTGAAGCAGGCAAGACCTACGTGCAGCTCAACTTTCTGATAGGCTACCAGGTGGCGCAGAATCCACAAAGACCAACCTGGAACACAGGGGATTTCTTCGGGGAGCGTTTCGGGAGGAAGTAGAGCGTAGGCAGAAATTAGGTACCCCGTATTATATTAGCCCAACTCAAATTATTTAAACAAAAACGGCCTTCAGAAGAAAATTTAGTAGAATCTCGCCAAGGGTTACCCCACACTTATACCAGTAGTTGATTACTTCAAAGCCTACTTGGGCTGCGTCTCAGGAGTGCATGTCATCTAACAAGAATTATTTTTTTACAGCCAATGCAGGTTCTGAAACACAGAAGGTATGAACCGGGAAGCTTTACTTCTGAAGTGCCTGCTTATTGCTGTTGCAGAAAATAGAGCACCACCTTCAGTAGAAAACAAACAAATTTTAAAGCTAAAAGCGTGCTTTGGAAGGGGGAAGAAAAAAATCTAAAATTTTAGTTCACAAAATTATGAACTAACGAAACTAAACACTACTTTTGTCATGTTCTTACTACATGAACAAAGCAACAACAATGGCACTAACTGAGAAACAAAAGGGACTAGTCGAGAAAATCGGCATTTTTCATGAGCAGTCGGGCTTACAACCTGCTGCTGCTCGTGTTATGGGCCTGCTCTTCGTATCTGACAAAAGAGAGTTGACTTTCGACGAAATTACGGAAATTCTGGGAATCAGCAAAAGTGCGACAAGTAATGCTATCAATCTGCTTATTCAAACAGACATGATAGATTACACCACCTTCTCCGGCGACAGAAAACGGTATTTCCGGATTAAGGTAGTGAACTGGCGCGAAGGCCTTGCCCGAAAAATCAGCCATTTAACTAGTCTCAGTAATTTATTTCGTGAAATACTGGAAGCCAGAAAAGAATCCGGAAATTGTGATGCCCAACTGGAAGAACTTATCGATTTTATGGATTATGTAAATACGGAACTACCTAAACTAGTTGAAAAATGGGAAGCTAGCCGCTCCTAATTTTTTTCCTTACATAGTTCTTTTTTTTCTGAACTAACCAAATAATTAAGAACAATCAAAAATTAAAGAAGTGATTAAAAAATTCTTAACCGTAAGTCTAGCGCTACTGCTCCTAAAGCCAGGTTTTGCCCAGCAACAGCCTGAGGCAAAGCAACTGCAACTGCAGGAGGCTATAAATTATGCCCTGGACCACAACGAGGACATTCAAAAAGCCTCTTATGAGGAGCTTAGCGCCAAATACATGATTCAGGAAGCCAAAAGCAATGGGCTGCCCCAAGTAAACGGATTCGGCAAATTAGATATTTACCCGGCCATACCCGTTCAGGTGATACCAAATGTGTTCGAAGGCAAGCCAGACGAAATGATTGCCGTGCAGTTTGGTACCAAATACAATGCGCAGGCAGGTGTTCAGGTATCGCAGCTGCTGTTTAACAAATCATATTTCGTGGGCCTGAAAGCGGCCAAATCGACAGAAGACCTGTACCGCCTGCGCAAAACCATGACGGAGGAAGATGTGATTTACAACGTAAGCTCGGCCTATTTCCAGATTCTGCAGACGAAAGAGCAGTTCAACACCATAGATGCCAACCTGAGCCGGCTGGAGCAGCTGGAGAAAATAATGACGCTCCAGTACCAGAACGACCTGGTGAAGAAGGTAGACGTGAACCGCATTAAGGTAAACAAGACCAACCTCGAAACGCAGAAGCAGAGCCTTACCTCGGCAGTAGAACAGCAAACCAACCTGCTCAAATTTTTTATGGGCATGCCCCTGGAGGAGCCTATTGAATTAGTAGACACCCAGATTATGCTGACAGCAGACGGCGTATCGGTGGCAACAGCCGACATGGCCCTGCAAAACCAGGTGCAACTGCAACTCCTCGATAAGCAGAAAGACCTCACGAGCCTGCAGCTACAGAACATCAAAGCCGGATATTACCCTTCGCTGCAGCTAACAGGCAGCTACCTGTACAATGCCATGCGCCGCGAGTTCAACTTTTTCGATGGCACCCAGCCCTGGTTTAATACCGCAGTGGTTGGTGTGCAGCTCAACATCCCGATTTTTGATGGCATGAAGAAGCAGGCACAGGTAAGACAAACCGAAATGACCATGAAATCTTTGGAAGAAGACAGGAAAAAGCTTTCTAAGAACGTGGTGGTAACCCTGGAGAACGCCATAAACCAGCTACAGAACAGTTCTAACGCCATTCAGGCGCAGGAGGGCAACGTAACGCTGGCGCAGGAGGTGTACGACACCACCAACAATCTCTACAAAGAAGGCATATCGCCGCTGACAGATTTGCTGGAAGCAGAACTTAGCTTGCGTGAGGCTAAAACCAATTTAAACAACGAAGTACTTAAATACAAGCTGGCGCAGCTCAGCTACCTGAAAGCTGCCGGAGAAATAAATACACTAACCAACTAAGATCTTTCAAATAACTCCATCATGAAAAAGTTTATTTATATCGCGCTAGCACTTGTAATTTTTGGTGCTGTTGCTTTTACGCTTGCCAATAACAAAAAAGAGATGGCCGAGACTGCTGCCATCGCCTCTCGCACCAGCGAGGCTATTCCGGTTGTAATGACGGAGGCTAAAACAAGTAAGATAGATCGCTCTTTTGCTGTTAACGGGAATTTCTCTCCTGACCAGAGTCTTACCATGCTCTCTGAAACACAGGGGCAGGTGGTACGCCTGAACAAACGCAAAGGCGAAACCGTGAGAGCCGGCGAAGTGCTGGCCCAGGTAGAGGACAATGTGCTGCGCGCCAATGTAATTACGGCCGAAGCCAATTTCGAGAAAACCAAACGCGACCTGGAACGCTTCGTGAACCTGGCAGAAGGCGACGCTATTACAAAACGTCAGCTGGAAGAAGTGAGACTTGGCCACGAGAACGCCAAAGCCCAACTGATTCAGGCTCGTCATCAGCTCGAAAAATCTAAAATAAAAGCTCCGATCAGTGGTGTTATAAACGAACTCTACATCGAGACTGGCTCAATTTTAGGAGGCGGCACCAAATTGTTCGACATCGTGAATGTAGACAAGCTGAAACTGAAAGCCAAAGTATCGGAGCGGGAAGTACTGCTGATCCGGAAAGGTTCTAAAGCCACTGTTAAAGCCGACGTAAACCCACAAGACTCTTTTGAGGGCACCGTAACAGCCATAGGAGCTAATGCCGACCAGTCGCTGCGTTACGACATCGAGATTGAAGTTAAAAACACAAACCAGAACGCCGTAAAAGCCGGCATGTATGGCACAGCCTCTTTCGAGGTTAACGACACCCGCGATGCCCTGCTGATAGATCGTGAAGCCATTGCCACCAGCCTCCAGGATCCGAAGGTATTTGTGGTGAAAGACCAGCGTGCCTACCTGAAGCCTGTTACTATTGGAACTGTAGCCAACGACAAAGTAGAAATTACCAGTGGCCTCACCGATGGCGAAAAGATTGTGCGCAGCGGCCAGATCAACCTGAAAGAAGGCACTAAGGTATCAGTGCTTTAAGGCTTCGGTTAATTCAAAATTAGAAATTATGAATGAGATGCGAGCTCCTGCTGTTATCTACAACGCACCTTCTGATTCTTATTCTAAAATCAAAACTAGTATAAGTAAAATTGCACGAGAAGGAAGTCTTATGTCTTGTGTCTAAAATCTTGTGTCTGAAAATATGAACATCACAAAAATATCCATACAGCGATCCACTATTGTGGTCGTAATCTTTGCGGCCCTGACCATTCTGGGGTTGGCAAGTTACTTCTCGCTGAACTACGAATTACTCCCCAAATTCAGTCCGCCGGTGCTAACGGTAACTACTATCTATCCGGGCGCATCGCCTAGCGAGGTAGAGAACTCCGTTACCAAAGAAATTGAAGATGCCCTCTCCTCGCTGGAGAATGTGGAAGAAATGAAAGGTACCTCGCAGGAAAGCTTCTCTATTATAGTGGTGCAGCTGAAGCAGGGAACAGACGTGGACCTAAGCCTGCAGGATGCGCAGCGTAAAATCAACGCCATTCTGAGCAACCTGCCAGACGATGCTGATGCACCGGCACTGGGCAAATTCGACTTCGACGATTTGCCGATTATACAGCTAGGTGCCACTGCTAAAATGTCTGCCACCGAATTTTACGACCTGATAGACAACAAACTGAAGCCAGAGCTCTCGCGCATACCCGGTGTGGCGCAGGTAAAGGTACTGGGTGGACAGGAAAGAGAGATTAAGGTAAACATAAACGCCGCTAAACTCGAAGCCTATGGCCTTTCCATATCGCAGGTGCAGCAGAAAATAGCATTCTCGAACCTCGACTTCCCGACAGGTAAAATTAAGAGCGATGAAGGGCAGACCCTGATCCGACTGGCCGGTAAGTACGAAAACCTGGACCAGCTCCGCAACCTGGTGCTGAAGCAGGATGCCGCGGCTGGTGCCGTACGCCTGTCTGATGTGGCTGAAGTACAGGACGCGCAGAAAGACACCGAAGTTATTACCCGCGTTAATTCAACGGCCTCTATTGGTCTCTCTATTCAGAAACAATCGGATGCCAATGCCGTGGAAGTTAGTGAGCTTACACGCAAAGCACTGGCAGAGCTGGAGCAGACCTATGCTGCCGAAGACCTGACCTTTGTTATTGCCAAAGACAGCTCAGAATTTACTCTCGAGGCTGCTGATGCCGTAATTCACGACTTATTTCTGGCGATTGGGCTGGTAGCAGTAGTGATGCTGCTTTTCCTGCACTCTATTCGCAACGCCATTATTGTCATGATCTCTATTCCGGCTTCGCTAATAGCTACCTTTATTGTGATGGGCCTGCTGGGTTACTCGCTTAACCTGATGACGTTGCTGGGACTATCGCTGGTGGTTGGTATTCTTGTGGATGATGCCATTGTGGTTATAGAAAACATTCACCGGCACATGGAAATGGGTAAAAAGCCTGCACAGGCTGCCTACGATGGTATCCGGGAGATTAGTGCTACTGTTACCTCCATTACACTTGTAATTGTGGTGGTGTTCGTGCCAATTGCCATGTCTACAGGTCTGGTATCTGATATTCTGCGCCAGTTCTCTATTGTTGTGGCTGCCTCTACTATGTTGAGCTTATTTGTGGCCTTTACACTGATTCCGCTATTGGCTAGCCGCTTCTCCAGACTGGAGCACCTTTCCGACAAAAACATGTTCGGTAGATTTATCTTAGCCTTCGAGCGATTTCTCGACAATGTAATCGAAGGGTTTGCTTCTGCTCTGAAGTGGGCTTTTAATCACAAGTTAATTGTGATGCTGGCAACGCTGGCCATGTTTGTTGGTTCTGTTGCCCTGGTTCCTACCGGCTTTATTGGTAGCGAATTCGTTAGTGCCGGCGACCGTGGAGAGTTTATTATGGAGCTGGAGTTGCCAAAGAGCGCCACTGTAGAACAAACCAACTTTGCAACACGGCAGGTAGAGCAGTATTTAGACAAGTATCCGGAGGTAACCAAAGTTTTTACCACCGTGGGTACTTCTTCATCGGCACAGGCTGGTCAGAACACAGCTTATTTGTCTGAGATCAACATTAGCCTTGTAGATGCCAAAGAAAGAGCCTTTACGACAAGCGCCTTCTCGCGGCAATTAAAAATTGAGTTAGAAGAAACCATACCTGGTGTTAAGTTCACAGCCATTCCGGTAAGTATGGTAGGCGGTGGTAACCAGGCTCCTATCCAGATAATATTATCTGGAGGCGATGTAAACTCGATTATGGCCGTTGCCGACAAGGTACTAGCCGAAGTAGAGCAGGTGCAGGGAACTGCGGAAGTTAAAAAATCGGTGGAAGAAGGAAATCCTGAAGTAGCCGTATCGGTAGACCGCGATAAAATGGCAAGCCTGGGACTGTCGCTGGAGCAGGTAGGTGCTGGTATGCAGACTGCTTTTAACGGCGATAACAACTCCAAATTCCGCTCAAAGGACAACGAGTACGACATCAACATCAGGCTCGATAACTTCGACAGGAAAAACACCACCGACATCGGTAACCTCTCGTTTGTGAACAACAAAGGTCAGTTGGTGCGCCTGAGCCAGTTTGCCGATATCAGGCAGTCATCTGGCCCGTCTAAGCTGGAGCGGCAGGACCGGGTAGCTTCTGTTACCATAAGCTCGCAGGCAGTAGGCCGCCCAACCGGTTCGGTAGGTGCTGAAATTCAGGAGAAAATTGCTGCCATGGAACTGCCAAGAGATGTAACGGTAACTTACGGTGGTGACATTAAAAACCAGTCGGAAGGTTTCGGATCGCTTGGTCTGGCCCTGCTTGCCTCCATCGTGTTCGTGTACCTGATTATGGTGGCCCTGTACGATAGCTATGTGTACCCGCTGGTGGTGTTGTTCTCTATTCCGCTGGCCATTATAGGTGCCTTGCTGGCCCTGGCTATGTCTGGCTCCTCACTCAGCATCTTCTCTATTCTGGGTATTATTATGCTGATTGGTCTGGTAGCGAAAAACGCCATTCTGGTAGTAGACTTTACGAACAACCTGAAAGCAGAAGGCGTGCATGTAAAAGAGGCATTAGTAGAAGCCATCCGTATCCGCTTCCGCCCGATTCTGATGACGACGCTGGCCATGGTGATTGGTATGTTGCCAATTGCCTTAGCAAGCGGCCCTGGTGCAGAATGGAAAAACGGCCTTGCCTGGGCTTTGATCGGTGGCCTTACCAGCTCCATGTTCCTGACCCTGATTGTAGTGCCAATTATCTACTACATCTTCGACAGAATACTGGCAAAATTCGGTATGGACAAGAGCACGAAAATTGAGCTGGTAGATAAAACCTTGGAAGAGCTGGAGCATGAGACGGCGGAGCTGGAAGAGAAGAAAATGGCACACGCGTTTCATCCTTAAGAATTGTGATTAAGTTAAGTATATAGTTAAAAAGAGCAGCCGCAATGTGGCTGCTCTTTTTTTATGCAGAAATACGGTTTAACCTACATTTCCACGTCGCTTTGCAACGAACTGAAATCTTCTTGCAAAGCACTGATTCGGTTGTTTTCCGCTTTACTGATGCTGCTGCCTAACGCAGATTTACGGTCGTTCAGGTCTTTTAGTACTGCTTTGGCGTGTTCCCAGTCGGTTTTGTTCCAGTTGCTGCGCTTTGTGCGGGCAGTTTCTACCAGGTGTATGTAAGCAGGCCGAATGGTGTTGGCTGTCAGGCGTTCTGTTTCGGCATATTGCCCCAGCAGATCCCGTTTCCATTGATCAATATTTTCGCTTTGGTGCTGCAGGGTGTCTTGCGGAGCCGGAACAGGTGTGCCTTGCATGGTCTGCGCGAAACCCGCATACCCCAGCAGTATAAAGAGCAGGATCGGTACTATCGTTTTTGACATTGGTTCAGTTGTTTACGTGTAGGTTCTTATACGGGTAAAACTATTCCGCTGCCACATGTAAGCCTACCAACCGCAGCCAAAGATCATGCTAACGCTGGGCTCTTCTAATTTCATTGCCGAAATGTTTAGAACTAGTTGTGCAAACCGCCCCTATTAAAGTATTTTTGCATCAGAACACAGGTTAAACAAATTAAGGCATAGCAGCAGGGCATTTATGCACAGAGGTGAGATAGTAAAAGAAGCCATCAAAAAAAGTGGCATAGCAGTAGGTGTGGTAGCCGACAGGATCGGGTTAAGCAGAAGAACCCTTTACAACAAGTTTAAGGAAACCAGCATCCCCTATAGCCTTATTCTGAAAATCGGTGAAGTTATTCATTACGATTTTTCGGAGGATTTTCCGCACCTGAGCCGCAAACTAAAGAAAGAGAATGCAGAGAACCTGCCCTTAACTGCCCCCATTAACCTGGAGCTTTCTTTTGATGGAAGCCCAGCCCCAGCGCAACCAGAAACTGAAACGCCACCACCTCCACGAGAAGTTGCTCCTACCCGATCGGTTCAGGAATGCGAGGCAGAGCTGATTGTGCTGCAACGAAAATACATTGCCCTGCTCGAAAAATTTAACGAACTGCTTTTAAAAACCAGTTAAAGGAGCTTATCTAAGTAGCCAAACCCTTGGATAAAATAAGGTGAAAAACCCTCGGAAGGCCAATTTCATTTGAATAATTTAAAATGAGATAAAGAGCAGTTCTCTAAGTGCAGGCAAAAAAAAGAACGCGCAGACCCTTGGCACTATCCTAACAAAAATCCTTCTGGAGGCAATTTTCATTTGAATAATTTGAGTTGTGCGGTAACTGCTTCTTTTAACTTATTGCGGCTGACATCTACAAAGAGAAAACGCTTTGCCTGACGGCTATGGGGAAGGGGCCCTCAATGTTGGAGCATCTTGCTTGTTCTTTTTGTATCAAGACAAAAAGAACAAGAAAGCAGGCAATGAAATAACTTCATGCCGCTATCACAGCTAAACAAGGTACTCTACGAACTTAGACTGACAAACCTATCGCTATTGCCTATGCTTCTTTCCCACAAGATCCTAAGAGGATGACAAAAGGGGGAACAAACGAAGGGCCATTTATCAATTAGCTACTACCTCACAACTTGAGTTAGAATAATTCAGGTTTTAAGGCTGTTGTTCCGGCAATGGCTGGTTGTCCTGGGCGGGTTGCTCAAAGCCTGCCCTAAATATGGCAACAGCTGTGTTTTTGCTGTAGAGCGTCAGCAAATCGCCTGCTATTTTATAGGATGTTACGGTTCCGAACACCTTCATCAGGTAATTCTCTACTTCCATATCCGGGCAGGCCATTCTGGTAGAACCCAATCTTTCCAACGCCAACCGGTCATTTTTAAGCGTATATGTCCCGAAAAAATTATTACAGCCTGCAAAGCCTTTTACTTTG
>NZ_VRTY01000133.1 GCF_008017455.1 Pontibacter qinzhouensis
ATGCAGCTAGAACTAGAATTAGGAAGCTACACCTTTCGGAATGAAAGGCAGAAAGGATGTATAAATATTGTTTATACCTCCAGTTTAGTATTTAATGCTTATGAGATCTTCTTTAAGCAATACGAACTTACATTTCAGCAGTACAACATTCTCCGAATACTGCGCGAAGAAAATCCGGACCCGGTTTCTACATCAGTGTTACGGGATCGCATGTTAGACAAAATGTCTGACGTGTCGAGGCTTGTAAGCAGGTTAAAGAACAAAGAACTGGTTAACGTAACCGCAAATCCTGTAGACAAGCGCCTGGTAAATATTATTATATCGGCAAAAGGTCTTGAGTTACTCAAAAGAATAGACGGTGTTATTCCGAACATGGATTCGATGTTGGCTGATCTGGATGAGCAAGAGTCTCAAATGCTCAATACGCTTCTGGATAAAGTGAGGGCTTCGGTACGAAAGCTAAAAATTTAGCCTTAATATTTTCTGGAAATTACCGAAACTTGTGCTGAAAGCAGGGTGGCACCATAGTGCTTTTATTTTGAGCATATATCAAAAAATATGAGCCGCTCGAAACGGGTTCTAAGCGGCTCACATAAGTTAATTGGTAAGATGGAAGTTCTAATTATACTACCACATTAATTATTTTGTTCGGGACAATAATTATTTTCTTTGGGGCTTTTCCTTCTAAAAATTTCTGAACCTGCTCATCTGCTAACACGGCTTTTTCCATTTTATCGCGAGGTGCATCGGTTGCGAAATTTATTTTGGCACGCATTTTACCATTAATAGATACCGGGTACTCAAACGTGTTTTCTACCAGGTAAGCTGCATTCCAGGTCGGGAATGGTGCATTGCTGATACTTTCGCTGTGGCCCAGTTTCTCCCAAAGTTCTTCGGTAATATGTGGCGCATAGGGTGCCAGAATAATGGTAAGCGGCTCCAGAATTGCACGTTTGTTGCATTTTAGCTGCACCAGCTCGTTTACACAAATCATAAACGTGGACACGGAGGTGTTGAAGGAGAAGCGTTCGATGTCTTCTTCCACCTTTTTAATGGTTTTGTGAAGCGACTTTAGTTCGGCAGGAGTAGGTTCAGCATCAGATAGTGCCAGGTTTCCATCCTTATCGAAGAACAGCTTCCAGAAGCGGCGCAGGAATTTATTTACGCCGTCCATGCCGTTGGTGTTCCAGGGTTTAAACTGCTCCAGCGGCCCCAGAAACATTTCGTACATGCGCAACGTGTCGGCTCCCAATCGCTCCACCAGGTCATCCGGGTTCACCACGTTGTACTTCGACTTCGACATCTTCTCGATTTCCACGCCGCAGATGTACTTGCCATTTTCCAGGATAAATTCGGCACTAGCATATTCGGCACGCCAGTTTTTAAAGGCGTCCAGGTCCAGCACATCGTTTTCTACAATGTTAACATCTACATGCAGCGCAGTTGTCTCGTACTGCTCTTTTAAACCAAACGAAACAAAGGTGTTGCTGTCTTTCAGGCGATACACAAAATTGGATCGGCCCTGGATCATGCCCTGGTTGATCAGCTTTTTAAACGGTTCATCTTCCGGCACCAGCGCCATATCGAAGAGGAACTTATTCCAGAAGCGGGAGTAGAGCAGGTGACCGGTAGCGTGCTCAGAGCCACCAATATACAGGTCTACGCTGCGCCAATAGTTTACAACTTCCTGGTCTACAAAGGCTTTGTCGTTTTTGGGGTCCATGTAGCGGTACCAGTACCAGCTGGAGCCAGCCCATCCAGGCATCGTGCTTAGTTCATAAGCATGTTCATCCTGGTATTTCCAGTCTATGGCGCGGCCTAGTGGTGGCTCGCCTGTTTCAGTTGGCAGGTAGGCATCTATCTTCGGCAGCTCCAGGGGCAGTTCGCTCTCCTGTATCAGGTGAGGAATACCGTCTTTAAAATATACAGGCACCGGCTCGCCCCAGTAGCGCTGGCGGCTGAATACGGCATCGCGCATGCGATAATTGATCTTCGCTTTGCCTACGCCTTTATCTTCCAGAAAATTGATCAGCACCGGCATGGCTTCCTGGTAGGTGAGGCCATTAATGATGTCAGAATTTACATAGCGTCCTTCTTTGGTGGCATCTGCCTGTTGAGTCGTATCCTGCTGCGCATCCAGAATCTGGATGATCGGCAAGTTAAAATGCGTAGCAAAGTTCCAGTCGCGCTGGTCGCCGGATGGTACCGCCATTACAGCACCTGTGCCGTAACCTGCCAGTACGTAATCGGCAATGTAAACCGGTATTTTCTCTCCGTTAAACGGGTTAATAGCAAAAGCACCAGTAAAGGCACCTGAAATGGTTTTCACATCGGCCATTCGCTCGCGCTCCGAGCGGTTTTTGGCTACAGCCACGTACGTTTCTACCGCAAAGGCTTGCTCTGTGGTGGTGATCTGGTTTACCAGCTCATGCTCCGGTGCCAGCACCAGGAATGTAACGCCGTAAATAGTATCGATGCGGGTAGTGAAAACTTTAATCTTCTGGTCGGAGTTCTCAACTGCGAATTCCATTTCGGCACCAATCGATTTTCCGATCCAGTTGCGTTGCATCTCTTTCACGGGTTCCGGCCAATCAATCTTGTCGAGGCCCTGTAGCAGGCGCTCGGCGTAGGCGGTGATGCGCATCATCCACTGGCGCATGCGCTTGCGCTCTACCGGGTAACCGCCACGTTCCGATACACCATCTTTTACCTCATCGTTGGCAAGTACCGTACCGAGGGCAGGGCACCAGTTTACTACGGCTTCGGCCACATAAGTCAGGCGGTATTTTAACAGCATTTCAGCTTTTTGCTGCTCTGTCATGGCCAGCCACTCATCAGAGGTAAAGGCCGGCGTGTCTTCGTCGCAGGCGGCGTTTACTTTCTGGTTACCGCTTTGTTCAAATGCCCGTACCAGCTGGTCTATAGGCTCTGCCGCTTCTGCACTATAATTATAGTAGCTCTGGAACAATTGCATAAAAATCCACTGCGTCCATTTGTAGTAGGCAGGGTCGGAGGTGCGGACTTCACGTTCCCATTCAAACGAAAAGCCCAGGTTCTTGAGCTGCTCCAGGTAGCGGGTAATGTTCTGCTCAGTGGTAATAGCCGGGTGCTGACCAGTCTGGATGGCATATTGCTCGGCCGGAAGACCAAAGGCGTCGAAGCCCATCGGGTGCAGCACGTTAAAACCTTTGGAGCGCTTGTAGCGGCTCACGATGTCAGAGGCGATGTAACCGAGCGGGTGGCCCACATGCAGCCCAGCCCCGGAAGGGTAAGGGAACATGTCGAGTGAATAGTATTTGGGTTTTGTGCTTCCTGCTTCGGCTCTGAACGTCTGGTTCTCTTCCCAGTAACGCTGCCACTTTTTCTCAATCTGATTGAAATTATACTCTGACATCGGTTTTAGTGCATTGTTTTTTGAACGGTAAATTTAGGAATTGTTCATCGATAATCGGCAATGGTTCTTTTAATAAGGAGAATTGATCCAGACTTTTTACTTGATGGAGAAAATAAGTAAGCAAATTATTCAGATGAAAATGGCCTCCGGAAGCAAAATGCCATCTTAGGTGCATAAGACCGCTGGCATCACCCTTGGCATAAAATGGCGCAAAAACTTTTGGAAGGGCTTTTTTATTTGAAAAATTTGGAGAGTCTGATAGACTTCGACTTAACCTATCGGAGTTAAACTGCCATCTATTATAGGACACAAGACACAAGACACGGGTTTATTCTTTGCCTTATTGGAATGAAAAACCAAATCTTGATTTTCGATAATTTGTCTTGCCATCTGTAATATTAAATGTGCTTAACATCCATCATATATTTTTTTATTTAGATGCAAATTTGAATTAGAAAACTTATATTAGCTTCAACATATACCTGCATAGCTATGAAGAATACTTATGTTTACCTGCTTCTCTTAGTAAGCTTTCAATTTTTATCTGCTTGCCCCATGCAGGAGGATTTATATCATTCCTATTATGAGCCTGTTTACATGAGCAGAACACAATTGGAAAGTTCTATCCGGATGAAGCCACCTCAGCAGCTTGTTAATCCGGGTAAAATTTACATTTACGGCAGCTACCTGCTCATAAATGAGAAATATAAAGGTGTACACATCATAAATAATACAAATCCGGCCATGCCCGAACAGCTTGGGTTTCTACAGGTGCCCGGAAACATCGATTTTGCTGTAAAAAAGCAGGTGCTTTATGTAGACAATGCCGTTGATCTGGTTGCTGTTAACCTGCAGGATCTGGAGCATATTACTATTGCCAAACGCATTAAAGATGCTTTTCCGCCTTTAACGCCTCCCGATGGCAGAACAGGAATGGTTTCTTCGGCTAATGCTCCTGCAGATGCCGTTATTGTAAGCTGGGAACTGAAAACTAATAACTAAGCAGATGCAAATAAACTTCTTTTCCCGCTATTGGCTATTGCTTCTGCTGGCATGTGGCGCCTGCAATAGCAACGACAGCCTCTCACCTTCAGGCAACTCTGAAACAGGAAATGGTCAGGGTGGTTCTATGGCCCGGTTTGCCATAACAGGCAACTTCCTCTATACCGTAGATGATTCCCGGTTACAGGTATATGATATAGCTACGGAAACTGATCCGGTAGCTAAAAAGAAGATAGATCTTGGGCTCGGAATAGAAACAATTTTTCCTTACGGCGAAAATCTATTTATCGGCTCCCAATCAGGTATGTATATTTTTGATATTACACAACCACAGGAGCCCCGTAAACTGTCTATGTACGAGCATCAGGTTGCCTGCGATCCGGTGGTAACAGATGGCCGCTATGCGTACATAACCCTGCGCACTGGTACTGTTTGCCAAATGGCCATCAATGAATTGCACGTGGTGGATGTTCAGAATTTGGAGCAACCCGAATTGCTAAAACGGTACCCGATGGTGAACCCTATGGGACTGGCTATACAGAACGAGCGGCTTTATGTTTGTGACGATGGTATTAAAGTTTACGATGCAACAGATGTGCTGCAACTTGAACTGCTGCAACATCACAAAATAGAGGCATTCGATATTATTCTGCTTCACAACAACCTGCTGGTAGTAGGTAGTGATGGGTTTTACCAATACAGCATAGAAACCGATAAACTGGTTTTATTAAGTAGAATACCGGTTACTCCTGCTTCCTGACATCCATGATCCGCAACTCTATGAGCAGGAACACAATTTTTTTCATTCTCCTGTTAACTTCTCTTACAACCAGCACAGCAGCTTTTTCGCAGGCAGATACGCTTTACCAGAATAAACGGTTGAACATTCGCTACAGCCCGCAGCACCTGCTTATGAAGGCAATTGTTGCGGATGTTGAAAAATCCGTTTCTAAAAATTTAAAGCACAACCTGGTTTTTATTCCGCAATACAATTACGAAGGTGTGACCTTTTCTATAAACGCCACTCCCCGCTATGGTTACGCAAATGAAAAGCTGCGGGCTTATGGGCTGGAGGTGCAGCATCGGTATTACACCGCCAGATCAGCTGAGAAACAGCAGCAGAACTTCTACCTTTCTTATGGCCTAAAATACCAGCACGTCGGTATCAGGTATGGCACCATGGGATGGGTGGAGGCTCAGGAAAGCGATGGCCTCCTTTACTACAAAAGAACTCCGATTGTAAGGAAGGAAAATATTAACCGCTTAGGAGGTGTATTGCTGCTTGGGTTGCAGCAAGTAGGTACTAATACGCCTCTTGTTATCGACTTTTACTGTGGCCTTGGCTATATAACAAGCCATAGCAGCTTACCAGAAATTGCAACTTATTACAATAAAAACTTTCTGGACTATGCCTACTCTGGCACTTACCTTATAGCTGGAATTAAATTTGGAGTAGCTATTAAGTAATTATATTTTCATAGAGGCAGCTTCGAATGAGATACAAGACCCGCGAAATAAGGTAAGTAGTACAGTAGATCTTGAATAAGCTGTTGCTCTTGTACCTATTCTTTTATCGAAGCTGAAATTGATTTATAAATAAAAGAATTTGGGTTATATGTTTTGAGTAGAATTCATGTGTCCAAGTCTGTAGCTGAATTTAGTAAACATCAATTATTCAAATAAACAAGCTCTCCCTACGTAAAAATGCTTCACTATATCCAAGGGGCTATGCTAAAGCCCTTGGAGAAAAATGATAGAAAACTCGTTGGAAGGGCATTTTCATTCGCATAATTTGTCAGGAGAACTGGCGTAGGTAGTTATTTAGCGTTGTGGTTTTAGGTGCTAAAGTAGGGCCTGTAGTAGTTTTTGGTGACGCTTTCTGGCTCAAAATGCTTATTTTTGTATCGGCGTTCGGTAAAATGATGAAACAAAAGCGCCTAAACCTATAGGCGCAGCCAGCAACTTTGCTGGAGATACTTACCGCTGACTTTACTTTCTCTGCCTGAAGATTACTTGTTATGGAAAAGAATGAGTTGCTGGAGACACCGCACCTGATTTATGTAATGGACCCTATGTGCACCTGGTGCTATGGTTTTGCTCCGGTTATAAAACGCCTGCGCGATGAGTACCAGGAGAAACTGAAGCTGAAGGTAGTAGTGGGCGGGTTGCGACCAGGGGCCACAACGCCTTTACAAGCCGATACCCCCGATAACGTGCAGGAACACTGGCAGGAAGTTGCTGATACTTCCGGACAAGCGTTCAATTTCGGCTTTTTCGAAAGAAAAGATTTTATTTATAACACAGAACCCGCTTGCCGCGCCATTGTAGCCATGCGTTATCTTGCACCAGCCCATGAATTTGAAATGGCCTCCGAAATTCAGCAGGCATTTTATAAGTTAAACCAGGATGTAACCAACCCTGCTGTACTCGCAGCCATAGCTTCGCAATTTGGCGTAACGGAAGAAACATTTATGGAGAACTTTCTGGATGCTGCGCTCCTGGAGAAAACCCAACAGGATTTTATGATCGCGCGGCAGTTACGCGCCATTGCTTTCCCGAGCCTGTACCTCCTGAATGATAAAAAAATAAGCCTCATCAGCAGAGGCTACAAAACGTATGAAGCTGTTAAAAGCCGCCTTGCGGAAGCCTTACACGATCCGCTGGAGAAATAGGTTTTTAGTAGGAGGGAAGCAGATGACCATGAAGCGGGTCTTTGCCTTGCCAGGTGCCCTCGCTGGCGAAGGGGCTGAATCTGGCGAAAAGCTCCTCAGAATACCAGTTTTCTGAACGTGTTCTTTTAATTACTTCCTGGTGCGCCACATCTTTATAGGCATAGGCTTTTATGGCCTCCGCCGATTCCCAGATGCTGAACGTGGCCTGCCTGACAAAAGGCAGCTCACCCAAACCGATGGAGCAAAGTAAGCCGGCAGCCGAATCGAGGGCACGTGTAGCGGCAGGTGCGTATTTAATAAAGCTCGGCAACGCCAGCCAGTTTACCGATGCTCTGGTTAACACAGCCACCGGCCCAGCTGGCATCTTTTCAAGAAAAGGAGCAAAAGGCGATTCACCACTCCACAACCCATGCGATTGAAGCGTGTGTAACCAGACCGTCCAGATCTCCTCGCTATGCTGCCGATACGTTTCTAAAAGCGGGGCATGCTTAAAAAATTCTTCTGCTGCTGCCCCAGACTCCCAGGTGCATAGGAGGCCGTAGCGCCTGAAATTGGGCTGCAGACTAAAGCCTTTGCCTACCCCGCTGCCGAGTAGCTTGTAAAATAGCAACCCTGGCGTAACATTTAATGGCTTTACAGATGTACCCATTTGCGCTAACCCCCAACGGATGTGTCCTTTTTTCAGGCCAAACAAAGTGAGGGTAGTAATACGGGCGGAGGTGGCGGTAGCGCTTTGCAAAATTAAGAGGAAAAAGAGCCAGGAGTAAAAAAAGGGGCTTCACTAAAAAATCACCTGCCACACACAAAGGCGACAGGTGATTTAAATATAAGTTATTTACCTATTTGAGATTAAGTTTCTCGTTTTCGCCAGGTTCGTAAGACTGGCCTGTAATTACAGCTTTTGCCATACCAATTAAATGTACCACGGCACTGTTAGGAGAGTCCCAGTATTCGGCCTGCTCAATCGAGACTTTTATCAACCCGATTTTATCATCTTCTGGGCCATCAGGGAACCAAGCTTTCATGGGTGGTGTCCAGAGCTCTTTTATCTTTTCTCTGTCTCTGGAGAGTGTGGCTTTGCCTGAAACCGAAACATACAGGTTGTCATCAGGTTTTGCATAGCTAAGGTTTACATGCGAGTCGTTTTCAATTTCGTGCGATTTAGCAGAGTCGTGTTCCGTGAAAAACCAAAGGTTACCATCTTCCTTCACCTCCTGTGTGCTCATAGGGCGGCTGCGCAAGGTGCCATCCTTTTCCTGAGTCGTCATCATGGCAATATCGATATCTTTAATCTTCTCGGTCAGTTTCTGAAGATTTTCTTTTGTGATCAAATTATTCGTCATAGCTTTCGTTCTTGAGTTTGTGTTGTAATTACGCGCTGCTTTCGTAAAGGGTTTATTTCTGGAGTGTGAGTTGCCCTTACACTGTTACAAACATACCAGCTAATATAATGTTTAAACCTTTATACAGTTTTTCTGGCAAATTGAACTTGCAAAATGCATTAACTGACAGGAACAGAACCTCAAGAAGAGCCTTGTTTTATTTAGCTTAATTATGACTTTACAAGGTTAGTGGCAAATATTTCTTCCTATTTATTTTATAGCTCGTGAACTACCTGGCCCACATATTTTTATCTGGTGATGAAGAAGATTTACTGATTGGCAATTTTATAGCTGATGCTGTAAAAGGAAAACAACTAGAGCAGTACCAGCCAGGTATTGCCCGTGGTATCCGGCTGCACCGCCTCATCGACACCTTTACAGATACGCACCCGGTGGTGCACCAGAGTAAAGAACGTTTACGGCCACATTTCAGAAAGTATGCGCCGGTTGTAGCCGATATGTTTTTCGATCATTTTCTGGCTATAGGTTTCGAGCAGTTTGCACCTGTTGCCCTTGAGGTATTTGTAGATCGGGCGTATAGCATCATCCATAACCAATTTGACTTGTTGCCTCCCAGGGTACAGCACTTTTTCCCGTACATGATGCGCCAGAACTGGCTTGCCTCTTACGCAGAAATAGAAGGAATACGACAGGCGCTTGCTGGTATGAGCCGGCGCACCAGTTTTAAATCTGGTATGGAGCTGGCGGGCGATGAACTGCAGGCAAATTACCACCTGTATGCTGCCGACTTTCACCAGTTTTTCCCGGACCTGATAGCCTACGTTCATCAGGTAAGACAGGAGCTGGTTTAGTTTAACTTGCTTATTTATCTACTGGTTTTGCCAACCATAAAAGTGCTAAACCAGCTACTGCTGCAAGTACGGAGGCTACCAGAATGGCAAGTTTTGCGGTAGCAAGCTCAGGAGTGCCATCAAATGCCAGATTCGCTATAAAGATGGACATCGTAAAACCGATGCCTCCCAACAAAGCAACGCCAAGTACCTGCGCCCAACTAAAAGAACTGGGTTTTGCTGCCAGGCCGGTTACACTGGCTAGCCATGCAAACGCCATAATACCTACCGGTTTACCAATAGCCAGGCCTACCACAATACCGGCAGTTAAGGGGTTAAAAAAACCATCGAGCAGACTTGCATCTATAAGCATACCTGCATTTGCAAGCGCAAAAATAGGCATAATAGCAAAGGCAACCCACGGGTGCAGACTGTGCTCCAACCTGCTTAAAGGTGAAAGCGCTTCCTGGCAATTGGTTTCGATAGTATAAACCGCAGCCTGAAAATCATTTTCCTCTTCCTTGGGATCGCTTACCACGGCTGGGTAGGAGTGGGCAAGGTGAGAGGCGTGTAGTTCGCCAAGTATATTGTCGGTGGCAGAAATAAATTCTTCTTGCGTAAAGCTCGACCTGGCCGGTATGGTAATGGCCAGTAAAATACCTGCGATGGTAGCATGTACCCCAGAGAGCAGAAAAGCTACCCACATGACCACACCTAGTAACAGGTACACAAAAATTGTACGGGTGTTATAGGAACTAATCACCAGCAGTAGCCCGAACACCCCGAAGCCAACCCACAAACTCAGAAAATTTACTTCGGAGGTATAGAATAGCGCGATGACCAGTACCGCGCCAATATCATCTACAATGGCAAAGGCTACCAGAAACAGTTTAAGAGACAGCGGTACACGCTTACCTAGCAACGATACCATACCAAGAGCAAAGGCAATATCGGTGGCCATAGGTATGCCCCAGCCTGCTACGGCTGGTGTTCCTGCATTTAAGAAATAATATAGCATTGCTGGCACCAGCATGCCCCCCAAAGCTGCCATCACCGGAAAACTTGCCTTTTTAAAAGAAGCTAACTCACCGGTTGTGATTTCACGCTTTATCTCCAGGCCAACCACAAAAAAGAAGATAGCCATCAGGCCATCGTTTATCCAATGAATCAGATCTTTTGATATGCTAAAATCACCGAAAGAGACTGTGAAGTAGGTGCTCCAAAAATCGGTATAAGTAGCGCTCCAGGCAGAGTTTGCCCATATCAAAGCGATAAGGGTAATAAATATCAATAAAATGCCGCTGAAAGCTTCGGCCTGAATGAAAGCTTGAATCGGATATAAAATGCGCCTGTACAGGCGGTAGCTGGCAATTTTTGTCACGATAGGAGGGCTTTGGTAGAAAAAAGAGCTAAGAAAATTTAGTTCGTGTTACACCTGTAAAGCTTACGGTTGCTGCAAACTGACTTCAGGAGCCTTACCGGTTTGACGTACGAACTTACCAAAAGTTTTGATTCTTTCAGCGACTCACTCGGAAGAGCAAACAAGCCAATTCTTTAGCAGTAAAAGTTGTGCATATGGCTATGCTACCAGCAGGCATTCACTAGGTGCGTAGTAAAGGCCGTTCACAAATTTATTATTAAACGCAAATACAGGCGGGAAGCAGCAGGAAAAGCCACCTAAAACGCGGCTAAACACAATAAATGGTAAGATGAGGGAGTTTTCATTTTTAATATTGGCTTCCTGATTTTGTGCGAGTCCAGAAGCAAGGTTGTTGTGTAACAGGTAAATTAACAAGCGGTTACAATTTGACTCTTAAAGAAACTTTGGATTTGTTGCTAATTTAACCAAGGGGTTTTTTAAAGATAGTAGAAAGAAAATCAAAAAAAGTAATTCATTTACGGATTAATATGGTGTGCCTACGTATTTATACAGTGCAGGTGTTTTTACGTAGCAAATTATTTCATACTTTTGAATATCAAAATTTTTTTATTATTTATAGTCGGCAGCTTTATTAAGTTAACAGGGGTAAGAAGAAAGCAATAGCTGAAGTTTTACACGCAGAACTGAATACAACCCTCTCTAACAAGTTGTACGAAAAGGTTTATTGTTTTTTGAAGGATAACGACTCGTTAATCTATTTCAACATCATGCAGTACAAATTTTCTGCCCTCATGGATAACCCGATAAATGAAGAATTAGATTATAAAATAATGCTGTTTATGATGGAGAAGATGAAGGAAAATTACCCTGAGATCTTACATAACCTGCTGCTTGAGCTACAAAATGATGCTGCTTCTCTAACGAGTGTTGCTGAGTAACTTGCCTTCCTGCTTCACCTTAATTCAATCTAATTCTATTATTTAAGCTATTTCCCTCACCTGTTGTCACTTATTTAAGGCGGAATTTTTCTATACACTTTACTTGCCGATAGTTATAGGGTTTTGAATCTACAGCTATTCCCACTCCTTCTTTAACTTTTATTCAACAGTCTCTCTTTTTTGAATGCCCGGTTTGTTTAAGTTGTAATACCCAGATAGCTGCTGCGTTTTGCCATACCTTTCAGTTATCGTGTTGGTAATAGTGCGCATTTTCCGGAAATTTCAGTTTTCAGAAGATGATGCATTGCACTGCTTTGTATTATGCTTTACTTTTGCTGCTATAGGTGATGGGGTTCGCCTGGAACTGCCCAAACTTTGTTAGGGCTGATGACTCCTGCTTCAGGGCCTGTTGCACATGCAACTTTCGGCTATAACTGGTTATCTGCAAAAAATGGTATGACACCTCAACCCCGTTTCAAATTTAAAGTAATTTCGGATACATTTCTTAAGAAGCTTTTCTCTGCCGGTGAACAAAGTAAAGCACTGTTGTTCATAATTAAATGGCTGCTTATTAGTAGTTTAGTAGGTGTGCTGGTTGGTTCTGCTTCGGCCTTTTTCTTGGTATCGCTAGAGTGGGTAACCACCTTTCGCGAAAGTCACCTGTCCATTATCTGGCTGCTGCCCTTGGGTGGTTTGTTAGTAGGTTTGCTGTATCATTTTTATGGTGGCCGTGCAACCAAAGGCAATAATCTACTACTCGAAGAAATTCAGGCTCCCCGGCAAATCATACCTTTCCTGATGGCACCTCTGGTGCTGTTCGGCACCTTGGTCACGCATTTATTTGGTGGCTCTGCCGGTCGGGAAGGAACTGCCGTGCAAATGGGAGGTGCTATGGCAGACCAGTTTACCCGAATTTTCAAACTTCGTCCGCGCGACCGTAAAATTCTCATCATTACTGGCATCAGTGCCGGGTTTGCATCGCTGTTTGGTACTCCGCTTGCCGGGTCTATTTTTGGTCTTGAGGTATTTGTGATTGGCCGCATCCGGTACGATGCCCTGGTACCAGGTTTATTGGCAGCCGTAGTGGCCAACCTGGCTTGCCATGCCTGGGGAGTTGGCCACACGCATTACGAAATTACGTTTGTTCCTGCTATGACAGGTGCCGGCTTTGGCTACGCATTGCTGGCTGGTGCTGTTTTTGGCATAACAGGTATGCTATTCGCAAAAGCTACTCACTTCTGGACATCTCAGTTTCGTATTAGGGTAGCATATGCACCTTTACGGCCTTTTTGGGGAGGTTTGGTGGTAGCAGTGGCAGTCTGGGCCATTGGCACTACCAAATATATTGGTTTAGGAATACCCACTATTTTAGCCTCCTTCCAAGATGAGCTTCCAATTTATGACGCCTTCGCAAAAATACTATTTACATCGTTTACGCTTGGTGCCGGATTCAAAGGAGGGGAAGTAACTCCATTATTCTTCACAGGAGCAGCCATGGGAAATGCCTTATCGCAGGTAATACCTTTACCTATGGCATTATTGGCCGGTATGGGATTTGTGGCAGTTTTTTCGGGAGCATCCAATACCCCCTTAACCTGCACCATTATGGCTATAGAACTTTTCGGAGCTGAGAGTGCTGTATTTATGGCGCTGGCCTGTTTTTGTGCCTATTTATTTTCTGGTCACTCCGGCATATACGGCTCTCAGGTTGTTGGCAGCCCCAAACATTTATTCTATGGCAGAGAAGAAGGCAAAAGCCTGACAGATATAGTTCTGACAAGACGGAAGAAGCCATAATCCTTTTTCAAAGCCATCTGCCTCAACTTAAACCTTGACTTATTTTAGCGGTTTTTACTTTTGAAGTCCATTTTCATTAGAATAATTGAATTAGGCACTTAAGCAATAACCATTTTATAGGGATGTGGAGGAGCGGCCACCATCCT
>NZ_VRTY01000134.1 GCF_008017455.1 Pontibacter qinzhouensis
AAGCAGCAAAGGGGGAAAATACACAAATTGTACTTGTCTAATTTTTCAAGTCAAAACTCGCGTTATTAGGTTGCGTTAGCTTCTGAAACAGCACCATCTTCAATCGAACCCTTGGACCCTAAACTGCAAAAAGCCCTCTGGAAGGGCTTTTTCATTAGAATAATTGGTATAGAATATTCAGTAAAGCTGTCAGAACAAATCAGCAACTCAAAAATTATGAATCAGATGGAAGATGCTTCTAGAACTGTCACATAAACATTTTTCTAACATTTCTGATTTTGAATTTGGCGAAGTCCATTAAAACGGATATCCGATACCGATGGTCAGGTTGCTTTGGTTGTTCCTGGAGAAAAAGTCCCAGAATCTGAAGTTGCTGATAATTAAATTGTTGCCATCCAGCGCAGCCGGGTCGTAGACTTTTGTGGCGAAGTCGAACCGCAGAATAAGCACCGAAAGGTCGAAACGTAAGCCAAAGCCGGTACCTACAGCAAACTCTTTGTAAAAGCGATTGAAAGCAAAATCGGCTCCCGGTCTTTCGGGGTTTGCGCGCAGGAACCACACGTTACCGGCATCCACGAACACAGCACCATTCAGAAAGCTGAACATGTTGAAGCGGTATTCCATGCTGCCTTCCAACAGCACCTCACCAGGTTGTTCAGGCGTAAAATCACGTACTACCACAGGAGCACCATTTACGGTGTCTATGGAGGTGGTGGCGTAGGAGCCAGGGCCTAACCTGCGTACCAGCCATGCCCGCACACTCGAACCGCCTCCGGCAAAGAAGTACTTGTCGTAAGGCAACAGGTCTGTTTTGAACAGCGGGTTACCAACGCCCATGTTTACACGGTACACAAAAAAGCGTTTGCCTCCCAACGGAATATATCGCCTGTAATCGGGGTTAACCTTCACAAACTGGAACGTATTGAGGCCCCCTAATTTTGGGTTGAAGCCGAGACTTTGCGACAAACCTCCCACTTCCATCTGCAACCTGAACAGGCGCGCATCGCGTGTTTGGGTAAAGTCGTTGGTATTGTAAGTAGCATTAAAAGATATGGTAGAAATAAAGGCTGGCCTAAAGCTCTCGATAAGCGAGCGGCTGCCCTGGCTGAAGCGCTCCAGGTATTCTCTGAACCGCTGAAAGTTTTTACCAACGGTGTCGACCTGGGCAACCTGCAGGTTTATCGGCGAAAAAATATACTGGAGATAAGGTGCCTGCGCCGGTGTACGGGATTTTTGCCAAATGTAAGAAAGCGCCAGATCATAATTAGTGCGGTGGTATTCGTCACGATCAACGTTGGTGTAGCCGGCATAGATCCGGGTTCTGGGGTTGTTGTCGCTCATAATTCTGCCGCCGCCAAAGGGTAGCAGAAACGTAGGAAACGAAAGAGCCACGTCAGCACCTAACTCCCTGATAATAACAGTCTGACGGCTATCGAGGCTTACCTGCCCTTCGTAACCGCCACGTAAACCAAAGTCGAGGTTCTCTGCTCCTCCAAACACATTGCGCACCCGCAACCGGAGACTGGTGAAAGGCCCAGGTACCCGCTCCGAATAATTCAGGCCGAGTTCAGCGGTTTCCTGGAACTTCTTTGTCGGGACGGCATTGATAAAGGCATTCAGCTTATAGACAGTGGTATCTTCAGTTTTGGTGAAGGTAATGTTGTTAAACTGAAACACATCGAGCTCCGAGAGCCGCCTTTGTGTAACGGTAGTCCGGATCTGGCTGTAAGGCTGGCCTGGCGAAAGGTTCGTTTTCAGGTCGAGAATGCGGGGCGAATACTTATGGTTGTAAGACAGAAATTTAATACCGTTAAACTCAATGGTATCGCGGGTTCGGCCAAAACGATCATTGTCTGTCTTAAAATAGACGTTCTCAAGCGTGTATAAAGGGTGGTTTTTAGCATTTTCAGGGTTATCGACAACTACATCGAGCCTGACAGTGTTGCCACCGTAACTGGTATCTACATCGAACCGGATGTAGGCTTTTGCAAATTCGTAGAAGCCATTATTGCGGAGTGAGTTGTAAATTCGGTCTCTCTCTTCTGTTAGTACCTGGTCGTCGTAGAGGTCGTTCAGGTTAAGCAACGACCTAACGGAGGTCCGCTGCACCACCCGCAGCACGGCGGTATCTGGTATTGCATAATTGATGTGCGAATAACGGTAAGGCGTATTT
The DNA here is from genome assembly GCF_008017455.1 of Pontibacter qinzhouensis. Lineage (GTDB taxonomy): Bacteria > Bacteroidota > Bacteroidia > Cytophagales > Hymenobacteraceae > Pontibacter > Pontibacter qinzhouensis. The sequence goes on from NZ_VRTY01000134.1 coordinate 2,174, forward strand.
TCGGCAATGTTGATGGTAATGTATACTTTCTTTCCATGCACTTCTTTTTCGTAACTGGAGAGATGGTTAAAATAGCCCCGGCCATTCATGTAGAAGTCGATCTGGTTCATGGTGGCTTCCATGCGCGTAGAGTCGTAAATAGAAGGCGGTTCGCCAAGCTGCATAAAAAAGTTACCTTCTTCTTTCTTTTTCTGCTGGCGCTCCACCCGGTGCTCAAAGCGCGTCTGTAACCTTCTTATTTTAACTGTATCGGTCCCGGCATCCTGTATTTTGTCATCGCGTTTGGCTTCAATCTTAGCTATCCGGCGATCAATCTTCTGTGGCGAGTAAAACCTTTTGCCGAAATAGTAAAAAGATAAATAGGGCGTTGACCATAACAAGGTTCTGTTTGGCTGTTGCTGGTAAAGCGAGGCGATTTTCAGCGGCTCAATATGTTCTAGTCCTTTGGTTTTGATGCTAACTAAAAGTTCCTCATCTTCAGCCAGGTGGCGTGTAGGAATACACCCCGTAAAACTAAAAATTGTAATTACCAGGGTGAATATGTAAAATCGTGGCTTCAAACTTTATAGCTATGTTATCGAAAGCAGTCGTAAAATATATTAATTCCTTACAAATAAAAAAATACCGCCACCAGCACCAGGCGTTTGTGGTGGAGGGTGCCAAAAGTGTCAAAGAGTTGCTACAAGCTAATTTTGAATTGCAACACCTGTTTATAACAGAGGCATTTTACCACGAAAATACCAAAACTTTAGCAAAGGGCTACCATTACAGCCTGGTAACAGAGCAGGAATTAACCAAAGCCGGTACATATGCCAGTAACAATGCTGCGCTGGCCGTTGCAAAGATGCGATCTGTACCGCCATTACAACCAGAAACATCCGATTTTATTATCGCCCTGGACGATGTACGGGACCCTGGCAACCTGGGCACCATCATCCGGATTGCCGACTGGTATGGCATAAACCACTTGGTTTGCTCCGAAAACTGCGCAGATTTCTACAACTCCAAAGTTATAGCAGCCACTATGGGCTCCTTTACAAGGGTGCAGACGCACTACCTCGATCTGGCAATGTGGCTAAAGGAGCAGGCAGGCGCATCGCATAAAATTTATGGCGCCTCACTCGCTGGCGACAACCTGCACACTTTGCACCTGAAACCAAAAGGAATCGTGGTGCTGGGCAACGAAGCCAATGGCATTAGGCCCGAGGTACAGGCCCACATCAATCACCTGATTAAAATCCCGGCCTTTGGCCAGGCAGAGTCACTCAACGTTGCAACAGCCACAGCTATTATTATAGACAATTTTAAACGAAACTGACTTAAATGCTTCCCGACCCTTGACACCTGCAAGCCTTAAATAGCTTTGGAAGGCCCTTTTCATTTAAATAATTGGGTAGTGGCTTGCTGTATGGTTAAATTGTTTAATGGCTAAATTGCTAATTTTAAGAGGTTAAAGGATAGTACAGGTTGCGTGAAAAGTGCGTGATCAAATGTAAAAACCTCAACTCATAACTTTTAACGCTTAACTCATAACTAGAAAAAGGTTCTGTTGCATTAGAGCAGCAGAACCTTTTTTGTTTGTTTTAACGGGATGACTTATAATAATCTGAAACCAAAGCTGATGACATTTACATCCGGGCCACGGTCATCTTTAAAGAGGCTGTTCATGTTGTATTTCACGAACAGGTCGAGGTTGCCATAACCGATTACCCCTGTTAACCCATACTGAAAATCGGAGAGGTTGTAGTTGCTGCGCACTTTGTCTTTCTCGGTGCTGCCGTCCTGGCTGTATTTTAGTTTGGAGTGGCTGCCAAGGCGGTAACCTGCAAAACCACCGGCACCAATTTTGAAGCCTTCTTTGCCATTGGCCTTCTTGAATTTCAGCATCGGCATTATCGGCAGGTTAACAGAAGAGTGCGTTAATTTCGATTTCTGGTAGTTTATGTCGGTTGCTCTGCGGAAGTAGGTGTTGTCGTTCACGTCTTCTTCTATTACATAATTCCTGTCGAACATGTAGTTGTTAAAGGCAAACTCCAGGCCTGAGATAATGTAGAAAGGACTTGTTCTGCCACCTACCTGCGAGTTCATGCGCCAGTTTATGCTGACATAGCGGGAGCCAAGGGGTTTCAGGTCCGGAACCGGAGAGCCACCATCCTGGTTCGACTGGTTCATGAAGGTGTTCAGCCCCAGATCAAGGTCCAAACCGTATCGGGTTGATTTATAAGGCTTTTCTTTTTTTGTGCCGGTGCTGTCAGATTTAGACGGTGTATTTACATTCACCCGGGTATTTTTTCCATCTTCACGCACTTCCACATCAATTTTAATATTCTTGTTTATCCTGATCTCGTGGCGCTCGGTTTTGGTGGTATCGTTCTGGTCCTGGCCCTGCACTGTTATAGTTACTTGCTCGGCCTCCTCGGTGCCTCCTGCTTTAGAGGGCGTAATGGTTACAGTCATTTGCTGAGAATTTGTGGCTTTGCTGGTTTTTTCGAGGTTATCTACTTCGCTGGCATATTTGCTGATAACTGTAATCAGGGAGTCGAGGCTGTAGTTGCGGAAAGCCTGCAGTTGCTGCATGTTATCGAGGTAAAGCACCATTTTTGCTCCGTTTGGCATTTTTACAACGATGGTGTCCTGGGTTCCGAAGCGCTCCCCAACTGTTTGCCCGCCTTTGGCAGACACACCGGTAGCGGCAGCCATGAAGATGGCCGTGAAGAGTAAGAATAATCGTTTCATGGTTTTAAAGTTAGAGATTAATGACTTTTGAGAATTTCTGTTTTCCGATCTGGGTTTCTAAGGCAATCTGTTCTGTGCGAATTCCGAGCTCTGAAAATTCGACACGCTCACCGGCAGCGAGGTTTTTTACTTGTTTAAAGATGCTTTTGGCGATCTGCTGTTTCTTTTCGAGGCCAGATAGTTCTTCTGCTTCTTCCTGCGGCTGCATAGCCACTTGCTGCGCTGCAACAGAGCGTTTTATAATTATTTCTACGCGCTCTGGTCGTTCAGCTGCTGTTGCAGCAAGTGCAGCCGTTGGTTCCGGCAGTTTGCTGAGAGCTGGCTTTTCAGGCTCGGTGGCAGCAGCCAGCGTGCTTTCCGGAGCAACAGGGGCCAGAGGCTCTATCTGTTTAACCGGAGCCTTTTTGCCGCTACCGCCAGCAACTGGTGTGGCCTTGGCAATAGCCTGGGCCGGAGCGGCTACTGGCGCAGGAGCAGAGGCTTCGGTGGAGCTTTTAGCAGGTTGCTGAACTTCTGCCAGTGCCGGTGCCGTTTCGGCAGGCTCCGGGGTTACTGCCTCAGCAGGACTGGCAGGAGCAGGGGTTTCTGTTTGCGCCAGCGTTGGTGCCTGTTGCTGCTGGTTGTTCCGCAGGCTGAAGAACACAAGGCCTGCAGCGAGCAAAAGTGCCACGGCAGCGGCAATGCCATAACTCCTGTACCATACCATAAACCCGCCTTTCTGCTCTTGCTTCTGTGCCTGCGGCATTTCGGTTTCGATGCGCTCCTGCAGCCTGTTCCAAAGGTCGGCAGGAGGAGTGGGAGTGGAGTTGCCCAGGCGCTCTTTAAAAAGTTTATCTATTTCTTCTGGTTTCATCTTTTTTTCCTTTTAACTGGCGATAGCTTCATTTCCGCTTAACCGGCGTTGCAGCATGGCCCGTGCCTTGCTTAACTGAGATTTTGAAGTTCCTTCTGTAATCCCTAGCATATCTGCTATTTCTTTGTGCCCGTAGCCCTCAATGGCATACAGGTTAAATACGGCTCTGTAACCGGCCGGCAGTGTCTGGAGCAGTTCCAGTAATTCATCTTCTGCCAGTTCCTGGTCTGCACCGGTTGTTCCGGCTACCTGAATGTGGCTATCTTCTATAGCCAGGTGCAGCGGCTCCTTTTTACGCAGGAAACCAAGTGCCTCGTTTACCATTATACGTCTTACCCAACCTTCAAAACTGCCTTTTGCTTCGTACTGCCCAATGTGCTGGTAAATTTTCATAAATCCGTTCAAGAGGGCTTCTTCAGCATCCATCTGGTTTTTCAGGTAGCGCAGACAAACTCCGTACATAGGGCCTGCAAAGCGTTCGTAAAGGCTTTTTTGCGCTTTACTTTCTGCCCGCTGGCATCCTGTTATCAGTTCTTCTTCTGTCACGCTGGGTAATTGTTTTACAAATAGTTCTTGCTTTTAATGTTCAACCGGGCAATTTGCTGCTCTTTGTCTCTAAGATGTAAAAACCTTAGCCGGAGGTTGCCTGAAGTATCTTAAATATCTGAAATATTTTTTAAATCAAATGGTTTTTTTTAGCATAAACATTTGAAAAACAGCAAGTTAAAATAGTTTATTTTTAGGCGTTTTTATATAATATTGTATAATACCCTTGACCTAAATCCGATAAAAATGCTTTGGAAGGCCTTTTTCATTAGCATAATTTAGTTGTAGCCGTAGTGTTTTTACCCATTACCCTTCCCAAGACTGCTTCTCCAATTACTGGTGCCACTACGGAAGTATTACATATACAGCATCTTTTCTACAGGAGGTTTTAGCCTAGTAGTTACCCAGATGGATGCTGACGCCAAACTAATAGTGTAGTTGGCGAAGCACTTACCTGTTAACCATCTAAATTATAGTTTAGCGACCTACCGGAACATAAGAATTCGTATCTTTACCGCATGAATTTCACTGCTTTGTTTTTTAGCCTGTATCTTTGCTGGATGGCTTGTTTGCCATGCACCGATAAAGTGCTCGACAAAAGTGAACATTTACCGAACCTGGCAGATGTAGCCGATTCTACAGGTCATTCGCCTTTTCACGAAGATAGTTGCCCCATATTCTGCAGCTGCGGCTGTTGCGCCACTTACACTGTAACCGTTGAGCCGGAGCAGTATCTTTTCTGGGTGTATGTAGTGCCGCAAAGCAAAGCCATTACTTACCCCTTGGAGCGCAAATTGCGCTGTTACTATTCCTATTGGCGACCGCCAAAATCTTTGGTTTAATTTAAATTTGTTTACCAGCCTTTCATGCAATCTCTCCTGAAGAAGGTCCGTTTTGTCGGTCTCTTCAGGCTGAGCGGCTACTGCTGCGGGTAAACTTCCTTCTGTTTACAGACTGGCTTAAGGAAGGCTTGTGTATCAAATTACGCACGGCTTACTCATTGCCCTCTCTGTGCAGCAGTCCTATTCTTCATTAAACCAAATCTTACTATGTTTCAGAAGATCATCCAGTTTTCTATTCAGAACAAACTGGTTATCGGCATTATGGTGTTTTGCCTGGTGGTGTGGGGCGTGTTCGCGCTCACACAACTCCCGGTAGATGCCGTGCCGGATATAACAAATAACCAGGTGCAGGTAGTTACCAGCTCACCCACCCTGGCTGCTCAGGAGGTGGAGCGGTTTATTACCACCCCCATCGAAATTGCCCTTGCCAATGTGCCCGATGTTGTCGAGATGCGCTCTGTGTCGCGTTTCGGACTTTCGGTTATAACCGTTGTTTTCGATGATAAAGTAGATCAGTACCTGGCCCGCCAGATGATTTCGGAGCGGCTCGGCGAAGCAGAACGACAAATTCCGGCGCAGGTAGGCACTCCCGAACTGGCACCCGTTACCACAGGTCTGGGCGAAATTTACCAGTATGTGCTGGTAAACAAACCAGGCAGCAGCAAGATCTACAGCGCCATGGAACTCCGAACCGTGCAAGACTGGATTGTGCGCCGGCAACTGCTCGGAACTTCCGGTGTAGCCGATGTGAGCAGCTTTGGCGGCTTTGTAAAGGAGTATGAAGTGGCCCTGGACCCGCACCGGCTCCGAAGCATGAACCTCTCGGTGGCAGAAGTGGTAACAGCCCTTGATGCGAACAACGAAAACACCGGCGCCGCTTACATCGAGAAAAACCAAAGCGCCTTTTTTATTCGTGGCCTGGGGCTGGTTAGTTCTTTAAAGGAGATTGAGCAGGTTGTTATAGCAAACCGCCAGGGAGTGCCGGTGCTGGTGCGCGATGTGGCAGAGGTGCAGTATGGCCACCCGGTGCGGTATGGTGCGCTTACCCGCGATACCGAAGGCGAGGTGGTAGGCGGCATTGTACTGATGCTGAAGGGAGCGAACTCCTCAGAAGTCATCAAAAATGTACAGCAGAAAGTCGCTACGATCCAAAGCTCACTTCCCGAAGGTCTGGCCATTGAGGCTTACCTGGATAGAAGCAACCTGGTAGAGAAGGCCATCAACACCGTAGCCAAAAACCTGGTAGAAGGGGGGCTGATCGTTATTTTCGTGCTGGTGCTGCTGCTGGGCAATTTACGGGCTGGTTTGGTGGTGGCTTCGGTTATTCCACTGTCCATGCTGTTTGCTTTGGGCATGATGAATCTTTTTGGTGTGTCGGGTAACTTAATGAGCCTCGGAGCCATAGACTTTGGTTTAATTGTAGATGGTGCGGTAATTATTGTAGAAGGTGTGCTGCACTTTATAGTAGTTAAAAACCAGCACCAGCCGCTTCGCAAACTCTCGCAGCCAGAAATGGACAAAGAAGTACAGTCTGCGGCCTCTAACATCATGAACTCAGCCGCTTTTGGCATGCTCATTATCCTGATTGTTTACCTGCCTATTATGGCGCTGGTGGGCATAGAAGGAAAAATGTTCAAACCAATGGCGCAGACTGTCAGCTTTGCCATTCTGGGCGCTTTTATTTTATCGCTCACGTATGTCCCGATGGTTTCTACGCTGCTGCTGAGCAAAAAAACGAAGCATAAGCCCAATGTCTCCGACCGTATTATGGGTTACCTGCAGCGGCTCTACGCGCCTGTTATTCGGCTGGCACTGCGGCGAAAGGGTTTGGTTGTTGCCTCAGCTGTTGCCTTGTTTGTTTTCAGCCTTTTTGTGTTTAACAGAATGGGTGGGGAGTTTTTGCCAGACTTAGAAGAAGGCGATTTTGCCATGGATCTACGTTTGGTACCGGGAGCATCCCTTTCCCAGACCATCAGCACCACCACCAAAGTAAGCGAAATTCTGCTGCGCGATTTTCCGGAGGTGAAAGGCGTGATCGGAAAGATAGGTACAGCCGAAATTCCCACAGACCCCATGCCGATAGAAGCGGCCGACATCATGATTCTTCTGAAAGAAAAAGACGAATGGACCAGCGCCACCACCCGCCAGGAATTAGCCGGTAAAATGGATGAAGCCCTGCAGGTACTGCCCGGCATGAACTATGGCTTTCAGCAGCCCATGCAACTGCGTTTCAACGAACTCATGACTGGCTCCAAACAGGATGTGGCTATTAAAATTTTCGGCGACGACCTGGATAAATTGTCTGAATTGGGTGCACAGGTCGATAAACTGATTGTAGGCATAAGCGGTGTGCAGGATGTGTATGTGGAGGAGGTAACCGGCCTGCCGCAGATTGTGGTGGAGTACAACAGGGCCAGCATGTCGCAGTACGGGCTGCAGGTAGCCGACGTTAACATGGTTTTGCGGGCCGCCTTTGCCGGGCAGGTGGCAGGAGCGGTGTACGAAGGAGATCAGCGGTTTGAACTGGTAGTACGCATGCAAGGAGAAGCACGGCAGGACCTGGCAGACATTGGCACTTTGTATATTCCGCTGGCTTCGGGTGGGCAGGTGCAGGTAAAGCAGGTAGCCGACATCCGGTTCGAAGACGGCCCGATGCAGATTTCCAGGGAAGAAGGCCGCCGGAGAATTGTAGTCGGATTTAATGTGCGCAACCGCGATGTAGAGTCTATTGTGGCAGAAATCCAGTATAAACTGTCGGAGCAGCTGCACCTGCCGGCCGGTTATTTCGTGACCTACGGGGGCCAGTTCGAAAACCTGGTGAATGCGAAAAAGCGACTTTCTATAGCCGTGCCTGCTGCCTTATTGCTCATACTGGTGCTTCTCTACTTTACCTTTAAGTCTGTAAAGCAAAGTCTTCTCATTTTCACGGCTATACCTTTGTCGGCGATAGGTGGCATCTTTGCGCTTTGGCTAAGGGGCATGCCTTTCAGTATATCGGCAGGGGTCGGGTTTATTGCTTTGTTTGGCGTGGCGGTGCTGAACGGCATCGTTTTAATTGGGTACTTTAACCAACTGAAAGCGGAAGGAGTAACTGACGTAACAGCGCGTATTCTAACAGGCACAAGTGTTCGGCTCAGGCCCGTGCTCATGACGGCTTCTGTGGCAGCACTTGGTTTCCTGCCCATGGCCTTGTCTGGCTCAGCAGGTGCTGAGGTGCAACGCCCGTTGGCTACGGTTGTAATTGGCGGTCTGTTTACCTCTACACTCCTGACCCTGGTGGTGTTGCCTGTGCTGTATTACTTCTTTAGTGTAAAAGAAAAACCTAAAATGGCTGTCCGTAGCGAGTTTGTTCTGCCTGTGCCGCTTCTGATTGGCTTACTTATAGGAGCAGGATTTTTGGCTGCTTCCCCGGCTAAAGCGCAGGAGCAACTGTCGCAACAGCTCAACTTACAAGAAGCCATTGCCTATGCCAAACAACATAACCTCGAGCTGAAAAGCGCTGGGCAGATGGTAGAGAGGGAAATGGCCCTACGTGGTGCTGCCTTCGATCTGCCAAAGACACAGGTAGGGTATAGCAGCGGGCAGATCAGCACCATGAACCGAGATACTTACCTGTCAGCGTCGCAGCAGTTTGCTTTCCCGACAGTGTATGCCAACCAGGCCAAATTAGCCGATGCTACCATAGGTCAGGCGGCGGCCCGCAGGCACCTGGCGGAGCGGGAACTGGTGCGGGATGTGAAGCAGGCTTATTACCTGCTGCAATACCGGCTGGCACGCCAGAAACTGGTGCAGCAGCAGGACTCTTTGTATGGCCGGTTCGCACGCGCTGCTGCTATCAGGTTTAAAACAGGAGAAACAGGTTACCTGGAGCAGGCGGCGGCAGAGACCCGTAGCCTGGCCTTACGCACCGAACTGCAGCAGGCACAAACCGATATCCAGGTGGCTACACGGCAGCTTACGGTGCTGCTGCAGGCACCAACACCGGTTCAGGTGATGCAAGAGGAACTGACCAGACGCATAGTGCCGGCTTTATCTGACACAGCCTCTGTAGCAGAAAACCCGTACGTGGCCTATTTGCAGCGCAGCGTTCAGGTGGCGGTGCGCCAGGCAAGACTAGAGCAATCGCGTCTGCTGCCAGACTTTAGCGTAGGTTACTTCAACCAAAGCTTTGTAGGCGAAACGCCGGTAGAAGGCATCGGGAGCCGCTACACCGCCGGCGACAGATTTACGGGAGTGGAGGCCGGTATTGCCATACCTCTTTGGTTCGGAGCTCAGAAAGCCAAAATAAAAGCAGCCAGGCTGAACCAGGAGGCTGTGCAAAACAGTGTTGGGTACCAGGAGCAGCTCCTGCTAGCCGATTGGCAAAACCAGGCAGATGCCTTACAGCAACATGCCAACACGCTCGCCTATTTTGAGCAGGGGGCACTGCAGCATGCCAGCCAGATGATCAGAGCCGCTGAGTTAACGTTCAGAGCCGGCGAAATTGACTATGTGGAATATGTGCAGGCGCTGGACCAGGCTTACCTGCTCCAACACAATTACCTCAACGCCCTCCGCGACTACAACCAGACTATCATTCAACTAGAATTTACCACAGGCCTCGAATAACAATGAAAAGAGTTAATTATACAGTGCTGGCAAGCTTTTTATGCCTCAGCATCGCCTGCACAAGCCAAACTGCAGAAACAGCTAAAGAAGCGCCTGCCACCGGTACTGCCCTTGCGGCTACTGCCGCAGATGTGGTGCAGCTAAGCCCGGAGCAGCAGCAAATAAGCGGCATTACAGTAGGTGAGCTTGAAAAAAGAAGCCTTTCGGCCCGCATACAGGCAAATGGGCAGGTGGAGTTGCCGCCGCAGAACAAAGCCAGCATTAACCCCTTGATGGGTGGCGTGGTTCGCTCCATCCTTGTGAAAGACGGGCAGTATGTGGCTAAAGGGAAAGTGCTGGCAACACTCGAGAACCCTGACCTGATTCGGTTGCAGGAAGATTATCTCACCACCCTTAGCCAACTGAGCCTTGCCGAACTGGACCAGGAGCGCCAGCAGATATTAAACCAGGAGCAGATTGGCGCACGCAAAAGGTTTGAGCAGGCAGAAACGGATGTAAAGGTACAGCGTGCCCGCCTAAATTCGTTGCGAACTCACCTGCAGTCGCTTGGGCTTTCACCTAAGCGCGTAGAGGCAGGCCAGGTTACTGCTACCATGGCTATAGTGGCTCCCATTAGTGGTTATGTGCAGCAAATCGGCATTAACCTGGGCTCCTATGCGCAACCCGGCCAGGAAATGTTTACGCTGGTAGATAACAGCCATCTGCACCTGCAGCTCCTGGTGTTCGAAAAAGACTTTGGGCAGGTGGCAGAAGGACAGCAGGTATTGTTCAATGTTCCGAACGCAGGGGCAGGAGCCATGGAGGCCACCATATTTTCGCTAGGAAAAGCATTTGAAGGCGATTCGCGGATGGTGAATGTACACGCCGAGATCCTGCAAAATGAGCAGACCAAAATATTGCCTGGCATGTATGTAAACGCACAGATACTGGCGGGCAAACACGAGCTAATGGCAGTACCTGAGGAGGCTGTGGTGCGGTACAAAAACAAAAACTATATTTTCGTGCAGGATGCACCCACTTCTTTTAGAATGGTGGCCGTAGAAACAGGCGTGACGGAAGCAGGATATTCAGAAATAAAATCTGTAGCAGAGGCCGGTGCCGACAAAAAAGTGGTTTTAGAAGGAGCTTTTTACCTCCTGGCTGAAAAAATGAAATCGGAGGTTGCAGAATAGTGGTGCAACGGCAAACAGAATGGCTATAAAACAAGAAGAGACTCCCCGGTTAAATGGGGAGCCTCTCTTGCGTTTGAAATATAAATTTCCAACTTTTAGCCGTATAATCATTAGCAATACTTGTGCCACTAATTTTTTTTTAAGCAAGTATTTTCTTCTATTTTGAAAATATTTTAGCTTTTTTATTACTTGATGAAGCTTCCTTCGCGTTACCTGCTGCTAAGTCTTCCTTTTTATAATTTAGTTTTACCTCAGAAGAAACTAGCAGCCGCCTTTAGCCATTCATTTTCCTAACGGCAACTTAAAATTCTAAAGTTGGTTTTGTTTAACCTAAGTGCATTCAAGTAAGTTTTGTCGTATAAATAGCTGTTAAAGAAGTCATTCTATGAAGGCTATCGTA
>NZ_VRTY01000135.1 GCF_008017455.1 Pontibacter qinzhouensis
CAGGTAAAGGGCCTCCGCGACTATGCCACCGTGTATGTAAACGGTAAAAAAGTAGGAGAGCTGAACCGGCAGGAGAACAAGTACGAGCTGGATATTCAGATTCCTTTTAACGGGATGTTGGAGCTGCTGGTAGAGAACATGGGGCGCATTAACTACGGCTCCGAAATTGTGCACAACACCAAAGGAATCATTTCTCCGATCCTGATCAACGATTTTGAGATAACCGGCGACTGGAACATGTACAAAATGCCGTTCGATAAGGTGCCTGATTTAACGAAACATACTTCCAAAAACAAAGAAGGTAAACCAACGCTTTACACCGGATCATTTGAGCTAAAGCAAACCGGCGATGTGTTCCTGGATATGCGCGGCTGGGGCAAAGGCATTGTGTTCATAAACGGGCACAACCTCGGGCGCTACTGGAAAATTGGTCCGCAGCAGACGCTGTACCTGCCGGGCTGCTGGCTCACCAAAGGCAAAAACGAAGTGGTGGTGCTCGATCAGCAAAACGACGTGCTGCAGAAAGAGCTACGGACAGTAGACAAACCTATTTTAGAAGAACTTCAATAACGATATGCAAATTTCCCGCTTCTCAACAAGCAGGAGCAGGGAAAGCCGGAGGAGAGTTGTTGGCTATGGAAAGATTCCTGTTTGCCAGATTAGCCTTCATTCCCTCTTTTAAACTTTTATTGCATGATTAAATCTATAATACTTTTTATCAGCCTGACTTGCAGTACCGCTGCTTATGCACAGCCACTGTACAAAAACAGCAAAGCCGCCACCTCAGAAAGAGTAAACGATCTGCTGGGCCGCATGACCGTGGAAGAAAAAGTGGGCCAGCTATCGACCTTGCTGGGTTGGGAAATGTATGACAAGCAGCCAAAGAAAGTAACCACTAGTGCCGCCTTCAGAAAAGCGGTGGACGAACGGCATATCGGGATGCTGTGGGCCACCTTACGCGCCGACCCCTGGACACAAAAAACACTGACCACCGGCTTAAACCCGGCACTGGCAGCCGAGGCTACTAATGCGCTGCAGAAATATGTGGTTGAGAAAACCCGCCTGGGCATACCGCTGCTGCTGGCCGAAGAATGTCCGCACGGGCACATGGCCATTGGTACAACTGTTTTCCCGACCTCTATCGGGCAAAGCAGCACCTGGAACCCCGCCCTGATTCAGCGTATGGCCACCGCTATTGCCGCTGAAGCCCGCGTGCAGGGAGCACACATCGGCTACGGCCCGGTGCTGGATCTGGCACGCGAGCCACGTTGGTCGCGGGTAGAGGAAACTTATGGCGAAGATCCGGTGCTGAACAGCCAGATGGGCATTGCCATGGTAAAAGGCTTTCAGGGCGATAATCTCAAAAGCGGCGTGAATGTTATTTCCACACTGAAACACTTTACAGCCTATGGAGTGCCGGAGGGGGGGCATAACGGAGGCAGCATCAGCACGGGGCATCGGGAACTTCACCAGAGTTTTCTGCCTCCTTTTCAGGCGGCTGTAAAGGCAGGTGCACTCTCTGTCATGACGGCTTATAACTCTATTGATGGCGTGCCCTGTTCTTCTAACGAATTCCTGCTCAGCGACCTGCTCCGCAAACAATGGGGCTTCAACGGATTTACCGTTTCTGATTTAGGAAGCATTTCGGGTTTGGTGAGCAGCCACAAAGTAGCCGCTACGCCAGCCGATGCCGCCGCCCTGGCTATAAATGCCGGACTGGATGCAGACCTGAGCGGTTACGGCTACGACAAAGCTTTACTCGATGCGCTAAAAGCAGGCCAGGTAAAGGAGGAGGTGCTGAACGAGGCGGTAAGCCGGGTGTTGCGCCTGAAGTTCGAAATGGGCTTGTTCGAAAACCCTTATGTAGATGCCAAGAAAGCGGCAAAGCTGGTCAGAAATACAAACCACGTGCAGCTGGCGCGACAGGTGGCACAGGAGTCTGTGGTGTTGCTGAAGAATGAAGAGGTGCTGCCGCTCAGCAAAAACCTGAAAAGTATCGCTGTTATCGGGCCGAATGCCGACAACATGTACAACCAACTCGGCGACTACACCGCGCCGCAGTCGGAGAGCAACATTGTAACGGTGCTGAAAGGCATCCAAAACAAAGTAGGCGCCAACACCAAAGTGAACTATGTAAAAGGGTGCGCCATCCGCGATACAACAGCTGCCAACATAGTAGAAGCCGTAGCAGCAGCCCGTAATGCCGAAGTAGCGGTGGTGGTGCTGGGAGGATCGAGTGCCCGCGATTTTAAAACAGAATACCAAAGCACAGGAGCCGCTACCGTTACAGCCGCTGCCGGAGCCGAGGCCATCAGCGATATGGAAAGTGGCGAAGGCTACGACCGTGCCACGCTGGACCTGCTGGGCAAGCAACTGGAGTTGTTGCAGGCAGTGGTAAAAACCGGAACGCCGGTGGTGGTGGTCCTCATCAAAGGCCGGCCGCTTAACCTGAACTGGATGGCCGCGCATGTGCCTGCCATTCTGGATGCCTGGTACCCGGGTCAGGAAGGTGGCAATGCCATAGCCGATGTGCTGTTCGGCGACTATAATCCTGCCGGGCGCTTGCCTATATCGGTGCCGAAACACGTGGGGCAGCTGCCGGTATACTACAACGCCAAACGGCCTGCTCCCCACGATTATGTGGAAACCGATGCAAAGCCGCTCTACAGTTTTGGACACGGCTTGAGCTATTCTAAATTCGACTATAGCCAGCTAGAAGTAAGCACAGCAGAGGAGCAAGGTAGCATTCAGGTAAAGGTGCAGGTAACGGTAAAAAACAACGGCTCCCGCGATGGCGATGAGGTGGTGCAGCTTTACCTGCGCGACAATGTTAGTTCTACCGTTACGCCAGCGAAACAGCTTAAAAAATTTCAGCGGGTGCACCTGAAGGCCGGGGAGCAAAAAACAGTAGAACTGGAACTGAATGCCGAAGACCTGATGCTGCTCGATACGAAAATGCAGTGGGTGGTGGAGCCAGGTAAATTTACCATTATGGTAGGAGCTTCCTCAGAAGATATCCGGCTTACAACTGAATTTGACGTGCAAAACGCCATTCAGTTATCGGCTGCCGGGCAGTAAAATCAAGATTGATACGCATAAAATTACTATAAGAGGAAAGTCCCCCTTTGAAGGGGGTTAGGGGGATGTTTCATTTTTGCAGAAAACTCATTTTCTATGCTTCTAAAGAAAATATTTTAACATAGTGTGTTCTCAAGTGTAAGTCATCCCCCAACCCCCTTCAAAGGGGGACAAAATACTACTAGCGTGTATCAGTTTTGAATTTAAGCTAAGGCGCTTTCTAAAATTAGTTTTAAATAAAATCACGTCCGAATAGGACAGAGCCCCACCACCGTTAGCCATACGCGTTTTGATGCGAATTAAAATATGATTACTACTATTACTTACAGAAGATTTATGAGAGCAGGTAAGGGGATATTCAATGCCAAAGGTTTGCTTTGTTTTGTGCTGTTTTTGCTGCTACTGGCAACAACAGCGGGAAGGGCGCAGTCGTCTTTTGCCGGATTGGAACCGTTGTTTACACAACCAAAAAGTTACACCGCTTACTTTGCTGAGAAAGCACCCATTATAGATGGCAATATCAACGACGATGTGTGGAAAAAGGTCAGCTGGAGCGAACGCTTTGAAGACATTGAAGGCGATGCTAAACCAAAGCCTTCCTTCGATACGCGCGTAAAAATGGTTTGGAACGATACCCACTTGTTTATTGCTGCTGAATTAAAAGAACCACATGTGTGGGCTACGCTGAAGCAGCACGACGAAATTATTTTTCACGACAATGATTTTGAAGTTTTCCTAGATCCTGAAAACACCACGCATGGGTATTACGAAATCGAAGTAAATGCCCTGAATACCATTTTCGATCTGTTCCTGCCCAAGCCTTACCGAAATGGCGGGAGTGCCATGATTCCGTGGAACCTGGATAAGCTGCAGTCGGCGGTGCAGGTGCAGGGTACGCTCAACAGCCCGAAAGATACCGATCAGGGCTGGACAGTAGAAATGGCAATTCCGTTCCGCTCTGTCTCAATGGGTAACGACACAAAAGTGCCTAGAGAAGGAAGCCTGTGGCGCATTAATTTTTCGAGGGTAGAGTGGGACATTGAGGTGAAGAACGGGAAATATGTGAAGAAGAAAGATAAAAGCGGGCAGCCTTTACCGGAGCATAATTGGGTATGGTCGCCGCAGGGAGTGGTGAACATGCATTACCCGGAGCGTTGGGGTTACCTGCATTTTACAAAACAGAAGGCTGGCACTAGAGAAGTTGATTTCAAGCTGCCTTACGCAGAAAAGCAAAAGAACTACCTGTGGCTGGTGTACTACCGCCAAAAGGAGTATTACGAAAAGCATCAACTATATGCTACCTCGCTGGGACAATTGGGCTTTGAAGAAGAGGAGCGGGTTGTTATAGAAAACCACACAAACCAGCTACAGCTCGAAGCTACCAAACACCAGTTTATGGCCACCATTCAAGGTCCCGATAATGCCGTGTGGAGCATTAACCAGGAGGGACTCATTCAAAAGCTAAAAAATACCTTATGAAAACCAGAAGAACTTTCCTGAAAACCAGTTTACTGGCAGGTGCTGCCGGTATGGCGGCCAGCTTACATGCTACTTCGCTGGCCGCCCCTGCCAGCAAAAAGAAAAGCTGGAAACATTGGGTCTGGATCAATCCGAACCACAACGATACAGATGAAACGCTTCAGAAAAAATACAAGCAGTATTACGAAGCCGGTATCAGGGGCATTTTTTTCGAGGCTGACAGCGAAGTTCATTTTCGGGCTGCAAAAAAACAGAAACTGGAAGCACACCGCTGGATGTGGATCATGAACCGAGGCGAAAAAGAGCTGCTGCAGGCACACCCGGAGTGGTATGCCCGCAACCGGAAAGGAGAATCCTGTGCCGACCAACCGCCTTATGTAAATTACTATCGCTGGCTCTGCCCGTCCCGCGAAGAGGTGCAGGAGTACCTGGAGGCGGATGTGCGCAAGACATTACAAAAGGATTATGTAGATGGCATACACCTAGACTACATTCGTTTCTGCGATGTGATTTTGCCTGTTAACCTCTGGGATAACTACAAAATTGAGCAGACAAAGGAACTGCCGGAGTACGATTACTGCTACTGCGATGTGTGCCAAGCGAAGTTTAAAGCCTGGCGTGGCGAAGACATTAAAAAGATACAATACCCGGAGGAGAGTTTGTCGTGGCGCCTGTTCCGCTACAATGCCGTGAATAACATCGTGAACAAGCTGGCTGCTGTTGCCAAAGAACATAAAAAAGCTATAACCGCAGCTGTGTTTCCTACGCCGGAAGTGGCCAGGCGCATTGTGCGGCAAGACTGGACGAACTGGAACCTTACCGGTGTTTGCCCCATGATCTATCATGGCTTTTACAAGGAAGACGTCCGCTGGATTGGCGATGCAGTTACAGAAGGTGTGCATTTTCTGGCAGGCCGGTTCCCGCTCTATGCCGGTCTTTTTCTTCCTGATTTCAAAAATAAAATAGAACTGCAGCAAGGCATGGAATATGCCATGCAAAACGGCGCAGGCGGAATATCCTTGTTCGGAGACGTTTCAGATGATGTGTTGGCAGCATTGAAACGCGCTTCTGCAGCTGTTAAAGTGTAATGTTTAGTGTCATATTTAAACTGAGTTTCATTTGAATCGGTATTCCGTTATCCTGCTTTTGCTGTTGCTGCACCTGGTTGGGTCTGCAAAGGCACAAACTGCCTGGACGAAGGTAAAGGAGGAGCTCCTTTTTGAAGACGCACCTTTTAAGCAATGCCATGCCTCTACCATAGTGGAGGTAACAGGAGGGAAGCTTTTGTTGTCGTGCTTCGGCGGATCGGCAGAAGGCAGAAACGATGTGGATATATGGCTAAGTACAGTGGATGAAGCAGGCGTTTCGGTACCTGTTGCCATAGCGAATGGCATTGTAAATGATTCACTTCGTTACCCCACCTGGAACCCGGTGCTGTTTAAGACGCAGGAAGGAAGGCTGTTCCTGTTTTACAAAGTTGGCCCTAACCCGCGCGAGTGGTGGGGCATGGTAAAAACATCTGATGATGAAGGACTAACCTGGTCGGAAGCCAGAAAATTACCGGATGGTATACTTGGTCCAATCAAGAACAAACCAGTACAACTTGCCGATGGAGCTATCATTTCACCTTCGAGCATAGAAGAAAGCACCGAACGCTGGAAAGCACATATCGAGAAGTCTATCGACGGCGGCATGACCTGGCAACATATTCCGGTAGATACCAGCTCAGGTGTGGAGGTAATTCAACCAAGTGTTTTGTTCCACCCGGGCAACCGCCTGCAGCTCTTGTGCCGCAGCAAGCATGGCAGCGTGATGCAGGCCTGGTCGGCAGATGCTGGTAACTCCTGGGGGCCGCTTTTTAAAACGCCTTTACTTAATCCTAATTCTGGTACAGATGCCGTTACGCTAACAGATGGAACGCAGGTAATCGTATACAACCCGGATGTGCCCGGTAATGATTGGTTTAACGGCCGCGGAAAACTCTACGTCGCCACCTCCACCAACGGCAGAACCTGGAAAGATGTAGCGGTACTCGAAAACGGCGACAAAGAAGAATACAGTTACCCGGCCGTGCTACAAACCAACGACGGCCTCGTGCACATCACCTACACCTACAACCGGCGCAACATCAAGCACGTTGTGTTCCGGCCGTAAGTTAGTTGTTAATAGTTGGTTGCTAATTGTTAATTGCTGAATGGTTTGATTGTTACATGGTTGTTTTGAGTGGATTTTGAATAGACGATTAAGAAGATGGTTTCTCACCCCTTGACTCATAAAGCTCAAAAAGCCTCCGGAAGGCAAAAATCCTTGGAATAATTTCACCGAAGAAATCAAAGCTAACTCCATACTATATATTGCGACAGGAGGCAACGGAGCAATAGCATTTGCCAGGTGCACAAAACGAAAACAGACTGTCGGGGGAAGGGGCCCTCTTTAAAGAGCGGTCAGCGAGTGGGGGAAGGGGCCCTCGATTTCTGTTTTCTTGATTTTTTTTGTTCTTTTTGTATCAAGACAAAAAGAACAAAGAAGCCAGCTATGCAATAGCTACAAGTCTAAAAAATAATAGAACCTGCTATGCAAACATGAACTTCATCAATAATAGTAGAAGTTCTCGGATCTCGCCCACAAGATCCTTTCAGGATGACAGGGTGAAGAGGTTTGGTGATGTATTAGTGAAAACAAGTTTGAAAAGGTGAGCTAGCAAGGGTAATTAGTTGGAATGGTAAAAGAAAAAAGCTGCTAAACTAAATTTACGAAACCAAAAAGCTATAAAACAAGAAGGCTCCTCCGCCAAAACAGCGAAGGAGCTTTTCCCATTTAAATAAAAATTTATTTTACAACTGAAGCTGGCCGGTCTTCTTTTGCCACACCCCATGTTGTGCTCGGTTTGCTGCCCATTTCAAAAACCAAGCTGCCGCCCTGCACCAGGTCCTTGTGCAGGATGTACGATTTGCTGTAGGGTTTGCCATTGAACGTAACACTTTGAATATACTTGTTCTCAGGGCTGTTGTTTTGTGCTTCAATGGTAAGGGCTTTTCCGTTTGCCAGTATTAACGTGGCCTGGTCTATGGCCGGGCTGCCGAATACATAGGCACCGTTGGCAGGGTTTAAAGGGTAAAAGCCTAGCGTAGAAAAAATATACCAGGCCGACATCTGACCTACATCTTCGTTGCCAATAATACCATCTGGTTTAGCCGTGTAAAAGTTCTCCAAAATGAAGCGTACCTTTTCCGCCGTTTTCCAGGGCTGGCCTACGTAGGCGTAGAGGTAGGTAATATGGTGACTGGGTTCGTTGCCGTGCGCGTACTGTCCGATCAGGCCGGTGATGTCGTTAGAGGCTTCTTCGCCCATGTCGCCTTCGGCTACAAACAAGGAATCGAGCTTTTGAATAAACGGTGCTTCTCCGCCGAGTAAAGTTATAAGGCCTTCCACATCCTGCGGCACCAGCCAGGTGTATTGCCAGGCATTGCCTTCCGTGAAATCGTCTTTCATGTGGCGCGATACAAACGGGTTGAAAGGTGTTCGCCACTCCGTTTTTGAGATCCTGCCACGCATAAAACGCGTCTGCTTGTCGAAGTAATTCTCGTAGTTTCTGGCGCGCTTGCTGAAGTAATTGTAATCTTCTTCTTTGCCCATTTTTTTAGCCATCTGGGCAATGCACCAATCGTCAATGGCGTATTCCAGTCCTTTTGCTACCGTTTCCACTTCGCTATCTGCCGGTATAAAGCCAAGCTCCTTTACATGCTTCAGGCCAAAGTCGTCGCGCATGGCGGTGGTTTTAATAGCCTCATATGCCAACTCTGCATCAAAACCGCTGAAACCTTTTAAATAAGCATCTACGACCACGGGTACAGCACTGTAACCGACCATGGTGTTGGTTTCGTTGCCCATCAGGTGCCACACAGGTAGTTTACCTTGCTGTTGATAAATGGCCAGCATCGAGCTAATCATGTCGTTAACGCGCTCCGGCTGCAGCAGTGTGAACAGCGGGTGAGCCGCCCGGTAGGTATCCCAGAGCGAGAAGGTGGTCAGGTTGGTGAAGGATGCTCCGGTGTACACTTTCTTGTCGGTTCCCCGGTAATCGCCGTTATGATCGTTGAAAATAGATGGGGCGATCATGGTGTGGTAGAGGGCGGTGTAGAAGGTCTTGAGCTGCGCTTCGTCCTTTGTTTGAATGCGTACCTTTTGCAGTTCCTGGTTCCAGGCGGCATCGGCTGCTGCTGCTACTTTATCGAAATCCCAATGCGGAATTTCAGCTTTAATGTTCTCCAAGGCATTTTCAGAACTCACCGGCGACAGGCCCACTTTCAGCTTTATTTTTTCACCTGCCTGAGTCGTAAAACTGACGGCTCCTTTTATTTTGTTTCCTCTGGAGGCAGCCACTGCCGTGCCCAGCGTGTCGGTGACCTGGTAGCTGGTGAAATTTTTCATAGGTTTAGAAAAAACAGCAGCAAAGTACAGGCGCTGATCGGGTGCCCAGCCTTTGGAGTGGCGGTAACCTGCCAGCGTGCTGTCGTTTACTTGTTCTATAAACGTGTCGGTGGCCTGATCCCAACCAATGCCTTCTTCCAGATCAAAAATGATGTGCGAGGTATCTGAGGCAGGAAAAGTATACTGATGAAAGCCCACCCGTTCGGAGGCTGTTAGTTCGGCTTTTATGTTGTACCGCTGCAACTGCACTGTGTAATAACCCGGAACAGCCGTTTCCTGCTCGTGCGAGAAGAGTGAGTAGTACCCTAGCTCCGGGTTTTTCAGCGGTCCCTTTATCAGCTTCAGCGGACCTGTCGTCGGCATAACCGAAATATCTCCTAAATCGCCAATACCGGTGCCGCTTAAGTGCGTATGCGCAAAGCCTACAATGGTGGAGTCGGAGTAATGGTAGCCGGAGCTCCAGTCCCACCCTTCCGACATATTGGTTGGCCCCAGCTGCACCGCACCGAAAGGAACGTTGGCTCCCATAAACACATGGCCATGGAAACCTGTACCGATATAAGGATCGACATATTGGGTTAGGCTGGTAACAGGGGTATCGGCAGCATCTTCTTTCAGGCTTTTGCAGGCTGAAAACATGCTGGCTGCCAGTACTACAAGTGCTACAGATTTAATATAAGTAGTGTTTTTCTTCATGAAGAATGATGTTATTTCTGAATAGCTGATGCCTTTGCGTTGTCTTTATAAATCAAATTATTCTAATGAAAATGGGCTTTCAGAGGTTGTTTCCAATGCTGTACTTTCAACTGATTTCTCATTAATTGCCACGGTTGTTCCTTCAGCCTCTCTACTATTGCTCAACTGCATCCCTAACACTTCTTTCTCACTTTGTCATCCTGAAAGGATCTTGTGGGCGGGATCCGTTAGCTTCGACTACTGGCAGATTATGTTAAGTTCGCATAGCTGTTTTCCCTCTACTTCTCACTCCTTGTCATCCTGAAAGAATCTTGCGAGCGAGAACCGATAGCTTCGGCTATTATTAATAAAGTTCATGTTCGCATAGCAGGTTCTATTGCTTCTTCAGGCGTGGAGCTATTGCATTGCTAGCTTCTTTGTTCTTTTTGTCTTGATACAAAAAGAACCAAAAAAATTAAGAAAACAGAAATCGAGGGCCCCTTCCCCCACTCGCTGACCGCTCAGACAGTCTGTTTTCAATTTGTGCACCGGGCTCATGCTGTTGCTCCGTAGTAGACTGCCGCAATACATATTATAAGATTAACTTTCTTTTGATGAAATTATTCTAATGATTTTGGTCTTCCGGAGGCTTTCCCAGCTTTATATGCCAAGGGTTGCTACTGCTTCAGCCAGCTTTCGGGGATTTCCTGGGGGGTGCTGCCGTCTTTGCTGTAGGTTAGTTTTAGGGTGTAACCTCCGCCGCCTTCTATAAAGTCTAAGGCGATGGGTTGCAGGCCTTTTTGGAGCGCCACCTGTCCGCTTTTTTCGATGGCGGAGTGCAGGCCGTCGTTGTCTACGACCATGCGGTCTGCTATGCGTAAGATACCTCCATCGTCGCAGGTCAGGTAGAAAGTGTAGATGCCAGTTTCCGGAATAGCGAGGTAACCGCGGAACTGCACGCCAAATTTATCGGCTTTTGCCTGTGGTGGCACCTGCACCGTTTTTACTGTAACCGTATTTTTGGTGCCTGCTGTCTTGGCTATATCATCGGCTGACTTAAAGGAGCCAGCTACATAGGTAGCCTGTAAACCAGCTTGTGTAGCAGTGGCTTTAGCTGGTGCGGCATAGTTTTGCTTTTTGTAGTTGATGGTGTAAGTGTCTCCTTTTAAACCTTCCGGTGTAAAGGCTGCCAGTTTAATCGTGGCTGTTTGGGTAATCGGGAGCGGCTTGTCGAGTACAGGAGAAGTGCTGCCCGGTAAGCTGCCATCGGTGGTGTAGCGGATGGTGAGGTTATCGAGTGGCTTTTGTACCTGTAGCGTTGCCTGGTCTACAAACACACTTTCTTCTGAAAAACCAGTCAGGTCGGGTACGCGGTAATGTACATCCAGCGCGGTTAATCGTTTGTAATGTTCTTTTAGCCTGGCCTGGTAACTGTCGTAGTCTTTTCTGTTCGTCCAGACTACCTCGGCCAGCGCTGTCATGCGGGGCATGTACAGGTATTCGGCTCTGTTTTCAGATGGTATGTATTCGGTCCAGAGGTTAGCCTGTGCGCCTAGTACCAGTTTTGCTTCTGCTGTGTTTAAACCATCCGGAATCACCTGAAAATTATAAACTTTTTCCAGTGAATTTTTATCTGGCAAGGCATCGAAGTAAAGCGTGTTCACTGGGGTCATGATGATCTGGTTGCCGTTTCGGGCGGCTTTAAGCGGAGCATCTGCTTCCCAGCTGCGCCAGTACATGACTACGGCCGATGGAGCCACGCCACCATCCAGCATCTCGTCCCAGCCAATGACCTTTTTGTTTTTCGATTGCAGAAACTTTTCGATGCGGTGCACAAAATAGCTTTGCAGCTCATTCACATTTTTTAACCCTTCTTTCTGCATCAGCTCTTTGCAAGCTGCCGATTGCGTCCAGGTTGTTTTTTCTACTTCATCGGCTCCTATATGAATGTATTGGCTTGGGAACAGATCGGCTATTTCGGTGAGTACAGCTTCTGCAAACGTAAAGGTGCTCTCGTTGCACGGGCAAACAGGAATAGAAAAATCTTTGCCCCAACCGGTTTTTTCATCGCAAGCCAAGATCGGATAGGCATTTATAGCTGCCATCATGTGGCCCGGCATATCTATCTCCGGAATAATCTCGATATGTTTTGAAGCAGCGTAACTGATGATCTCCTTCATCTCCGCCTGCGTGTAAAAGCCACCGTATAGGATTTTGCCATTGCGCTGCACCAGGTGCTTCTCCTCTAAGGCAAAATCGGGGTTCTCTTTCGATTTGGCAATAACAACAGAATCGTGGTTGTTGAATGTGCGCCAGGCACCTTCCTCTGTCAATTTCGGGTACTTTTTGATTTCGATGCGCCAGCCCTGATCATCAGTCAGGTGCAGGTGCAGCTTGTTGAACTTGTAAAGCGCCAGCAGGTCGATGTACTTGCGCAGGTAATCAGTAGAAAAGAAATGACGCGACACATCTAAATGCATGCCGCGCCAGTCGAAAGCCGGCTGGTCTTTTATTTGTAAAGCCGGCAGCACAAGCTGTTGTGGCTGCTTCTTTTCGATAGTGGGTGGGAGCAACTGCCGCAGCGTCTGGATGGCCCGAAACATACCGGCAGGTTCTTTGGCCGCCAGTGTAACCTGTGCTGGTGTTACAGTTAAAAGGTAGCCTTCCGGCGCTGTAATAGTTTTGTCGTACTGCAGCAGCATGCTGTTGTTGCTTGGTTTTTTTGTGGTTGCCAGTTTTTTGCCAATACCATTTGCCAGTAGTTCCTGCAACTGCTCCGCTTCTTTCTGAAACACGGCGGCTTCTTTTGCCAAGACTAGTTTCGTGCTGCCGGTAATGGTAAAGCTTCCTGCCTGCGGCACCAGCGAGGCAGGATAGGGGATAAGTGCAGGCTGGGCTGTTGGTGCTTTTTGCTGAGCTAGTGCAGCAAAGCTACAGGCAATCAGCAGGAGCAGTGAGAGTAGGCTTTTCATAGGGAGTTCATTTTGGTCTACCAAGGCCTTGACTCTTTTCAGGTCTAATATGCTTTGGAAGGGTGTTTTTATTGGAATAATTGCTGGTGGTTGATTGTTGATGGTTTAGTTGTTAAATGGTTATTGTTTTGATCTCCTCTTGTAGTCTTGCCCAATTCTTCCTCTTTGTCATCCTGGAAGGATCTTGTGGGCGAGATGCATCTACTTTTGCTATTGGTTTTGATGTTTAAGTTCGCATAGCTGCTTTTCTTGCTGCGATTGCTGACTGAAGCTGTTTCATTGCCTGCTTTCTTGTTCTTTTTGTCTTGATACAAAAAGAACCAAAAAAATCAAGAAAATAGAAATCGAGGGCCCCTTCCCCCACTCGCTGACCGCTCAAACAGTCTATTTTCATTTTGTGCACCGGGCTCATGCTGTTGCTCCGTTGTAGACTGCCGCAATACCTTGTTTGATATTAGCTTTCCTTTCTTTTGGTAAAATTATTCTAATGCTTTTGGCCTTCCGGAGACTTTTTGAGCTTTATGAGTCAAGGGCTACTACTTCGTGATTCAAAATTCCTCGCTGTTTGGATTCTTCCGCAGGAGGACTTCAAATGTTGTATGAAAATTGGAAGTCTCCGACTTCCTGCCGGCAAGTTGTAGTGCT
>NZ_VRTY01000136.1 GCF_008017455.1 Pontibacter qinzhouensis
TCCTCAAAAGGATGGTGGCCGCTCCTCCACATCCCTATAAAATGGTTATTGCTTAAGTGCCTAATTCAATAACACTATTTGTAAAGGGCAGGCACCCATTAAACTTTCGGGCGGATTGCCAGGAGGGGGAAGATACAGTGGCCCCGGTGTTACAGATGGCGTTTTCTATCCGGACTCCACAGGTTCAGGAACCTTTACCATTACGTACAGCTACTACGACAGCAGGGGCTGCGGCTCTACAGCCCAAAGCGACATAGACGTAAGCACCTGCACAAGCGTAGAAGATAAAGTGGCCACAGCACCGGAACTACTGCTTTACCCGAACCCCAGCACCGGGAAATTTACACTGCAGGCAGCAAGCCTGAACCGGCAATCCCTCCACGTAACTGTTTATAGCGTGGACGGACGCGTTGTAAAGCAGGGAATTGCTCCGCTAAATCCAGCCGGTAAAACTGAAATGGATTTAAGCGGTTTCTCAACAGGTATCTACCATGTACAGGTTTCGGGTAAAGACGGGCAGGTATGGAGAAAAAACATTGCTATTGTAGGAAAATGATTTCATGACTCAGCGCCAATAGCGGATTACTAAATACAGTCAATTCAACTCTGTGGGATTAGATAGGCACCTAATCATCAGGCCCATATAGTATAATTACCATTGCTCTTATTAATAATTAATAAGCAATAATTATTAATAAGAGCAATGAGCTGAGAGAGGAAAGGGTGGCATGGTTTTCCAATACATCTCCTATTTTTATCTAGAGGATTAATAAATTTCAGCGACGGACGTTCTAGCTTTTTTCATTGCTCGTGTTTTGCCCGTGGAACATCTTTGGTATCAGTGAGGAGGTGGAACCATTCTGTGTTCACAGGCATGTAGACCTTGGCCGGTGAAGTACCAGACTAATAGAAGAATGCTATGATCGATACAGCCAGTGCCAGGATTAGTATAGGAATGGAAAAGATTTGCCAGATCTTGAAAATTTTATTAGAGCTGCTGTTTTTAAATCTTGCTTTTAACTCATTCACCTTCCTGCGCCTGCCATAGCGACGGGCCGTAAGAACAAAACATAGCAAAAAGGATATCGAAGAGCCAATCCAAAAGTTTGATTCAGGTATATAGGCAGGGCTAATGAGCCCGCCGGTAATCACATTCACTATGGTTACAAATAGAAATAACAGGCATGCTTCTATCATAAATACAAAGTATATACTCATCACTACAGGTATGTACTTTTTCCTCTTATAGTGACTATATATTCAGTAGTATATGTTATCGAGGTATCCCACCACAAATGCCTTAAGTTTTTATCAAATTACTATAAAGTTTTCCCCAACACAGGCTTGTAGTTTAATATGGAAAGTAAAGTTTCAACGTTTATCCAGTTCGCTCTCTTAACATAGAGGTATTTACCGATTCATAGGTAAATACCTCTATGTTAAATAATGTAGGGCTTTGTAGCTCCAATGTGTTTTATGTTTTATGGTTGAATGATTTGCTCTATTTTCTCCTCCAGCAGTGGTAAGCGGTCTTGATCTGCTAAATGACAGCCTAGAATCTCCTCTCGATAACGGCTATCCCAAATTGCCCTATACTCCTGCTGTAGATATTCTCTCACTTCCTGGGGCGCATGAGCAATCTCCTCCACCAGATGTAGTCGATTATCTGTTACATACACAATATCTTCAAAGTCATGGCTGCTGCGGGAATCACCGCCCCTACTATGATAGGCGGAAAATTTCGTGGCCAAGAAATACGCCACAGGAAGAATGCGTATCCTTAACCTGTCTGTCAGGGCTACGGTTGTTGAATGGTTCAGCCCCGGTTGATACCAAGGATTAGTGAAACCTAGGATATGAGGATCATCTGGCATCACATCAATCGTAATCCCTCCGTAATTAAAGCGGCATATAACATTACTTGTTGGGTCAGGGTAAAACTGCAATTCGCTTAGGCGATCCTGTATCCTGCTCCATTCTCCATAACCCGCCAGTGAGACGCTTAGATCTATATCACTGGTTGGACGGACGGCGTCGGCGGCGGGATCATCAGCATATAGGCTAAGCGTGGCCCCGCCCACAAATACCATCTTCTCCCGTAGCTCCTGCAGTCCGGAAGCTACTTCTTTAATAACCTCGATATTTATTTCCTTACCGTCCATTCAGAATCCTTTTTTCTAACTCTATATTGGCCAAGCCCCGTTCCCGTACTCTTCCTACCCGAAGTGCATCCACCAATGCTAGCAGCTCGTAGAGTTCAGGCTTGTTTAGAGCTGCCTCTACGACGGAAGGATAAAGTGGCTCTACCGACTGGCCCCGTTCCTTGCCCTTGGCGTAAGGCCACACTAGTTTTTCATTGCTCATAATGAGCTTGTTTAAAGGTGAGGCACTGAAGGCTGTGGGAACACCTCTTACGATCGTGCCTGGCTCCTGAGGAAAGACGTAGCGTAGGCCATGTGTGAGGAATTCCAGTAATGCGTGCCGCATCACTTTCTTTTTTGACTTATCCACTAGTCCAGCTTTGGCGGATCTGTTAAGTGATTCTGTAACCTCTGAAGCACTGATATGGGCCTCTTGAGCTATGTCTTTCATCATCCAAGGATCTCGGCCTTGGGCAATGATGGTTAGTAGCACCACAATGTCCTGTGGCCGCATTCCACTATGCTTTTTCATAATACAATTTGCAATTCGCGAATTGCAAATTTACTGTAAATAATATCAACTTGAAAGCAATATATAGATGATTTAGATTTTGTATAGTAGATGGCTAAGGGTAGTAAACCACCTTCTAAGCTACAGTTATTTTTAAAAATTTGGAATATGAGAACAGGAAAGAGAAGCTGTTGCTATATAGTGTACCACTTATTATGCTTTCTCTAAAGTTGTGGTTTGTCTTATAATTATTCTTATGTTAAATAGCATACTGCTTTTGCCGATACTTAAGCAGGTTCTGTCCCTTCTCCGTTATAATATACTGCTGTGGAGGCTATTAGCTTAGTACTTAATAGTTCGGTCTAATAAGTCCTTCTGTAATAAGGGATCAATATAGCGTCTCACCTTATCTGTGTGGTTTGCCAGGCTCAGCCCATCCTCCAATATGTCTTTTCATTTAGCCGGCTTCAACATATAGTTTAGCACCTTCACATGCTCTGGTTCCAGTTCCTTTGCGAATTATTTTTCAGCTTAGTCGCCAGCTTGATCGCTCCCGACTAAGTTAGCCTCTAAAAACGCTGGATGATAGAATTGCTCTACTTCGAAAAGGTGTAGTTTTCAGCTACTTGCGTCGAGAAATTAGTTTGGCCTACCTCTGTGATATATTAATGGTCATAAGTAAATAAAATCTTAAATTAGTTGACTCAGATTCAATAACCCTTCTGGATTAAGTATATTTACACCCCCATTAGTGTTGACAGGAGCTATATATCGGGATGAAAAATTATATTAACTTTTAAGATGTCACCAGTTTTTTAGCTATAGATTCCTGCAAAACTATAGCTAAAAAGAGGCATTGTGGGTGGGGTAAGCATCAAGGCTACCTGCAGCTATTTAATGAAGAATTCAAAATGAAAATTTAACCCAGTGGCTCTACAAATGGGATATATCTTAATATACTAGCTGTTGCCAAAGTACTAGTCTAAAAGGCAATATGATGTAACAATTCCTAATATACATCATGCCAAGAATAAACAAAATTACGATTTAGAAGAGTAGGAATATATAATTAATGAAAAACGAAAAGATTAAACTTTCTCAATTAGAAAGCTTCCTTATGAAAGCTGCTGATATATTGAGAGGGAAAATGGATGCTTCGGAATACAAGGAATTTATTTTTGGAATGCTTTTCCTGAAGAGAATGAGCGATGTGTTCGACCAGAAAAGGGAAAAGTTCAAAAGAGTAGACTACAAACACCTAGACCCTGAAACGCTACAAATAATACTCGAAGATAAGATAACCTACGGAGAAACCTTCTTTGTGCCGAAAAGAGCCAGGTGGCACGAAGAGTTTACCGATGAGAACGGACAGCAGCAGCCACCTATTAAGCATTTGCAAAACAATATTGGGCAGATGCTGAACAAGGCTTTGGATGCCATTGAAGAAGCTAATCCAGATACGTTATCAGGTATTTTCAAAGGGCGTATTAACTTCAATAAAGAAGTGGACGGCAAGCAAATTGTGAAGAATGTCGATCTCAAGAAAATGATTGACCACTTCAATGAGTTTCCGGCGCTTGTTAATGAAAATTTTGAGTTCCCGGATCTGTTAGGCGCGGCTTACGAATACCTGCTTAAACACTTTGCAGATGAAAGCGGCAAAAAAGGCGGGCAGTTCTATACGCCTAACCAGGTAGTGCGGCTGCTGGTGCAGTTGATAAAGCCTAAAGCGGGGATGTCCATTTATGACCCTACTGTTGGTTCGGGGGGCATGCTCATTCAGAGCCATCAGTATGTACAGGAGCAAGGGCAGAATGCCGAAGACCTAAACCTCTTTGGGCAGGAAAATGACCCTACGGTTGTTGCCATCAGTAAGATGAACATCATCCTGCACAACATTACCAGGTACACTATAGAGTACGGGGATACTTTGGAGGAACCCTTAAATGAACAAGATGGGCGACTGATAGAATTTGACAGGGTAATAGCTAACCCGCCTTTTTCGCAGAATTATAACCGGGCGACTATGAAGTACCAAAGTCGCTTTACCTACGGTTTTGCATCCGAAACGAGCAAGAAAGCTGATTTAATGTTTGTGCAGCACATGCTAGCAAGCTGCAAACCCACGGGCAAAGTGGTGGTAGTGATGCCAAACGGGGTGCTGTTTCGAGGGGGTAAGGAAAAGGAAATTCGGGAAGGGATGTTGAAGGCAAATGTGCTGGAGGGTATTATCGGTTTGCCGCCACAGCTTTTTTATGGTACGGGTATTCCTGCCTGTATTATGGTTTTCGATAAGAACAAACCCGACAACCTGAAGAACAAGGTCTTTTTTATCAATGCCGACAAGGACTATGCCGAAGGCAAAAAGCAAAACACACTCCGTCCCGAAGACATAGAAAAAATCGATTTTGTTTTCGAACACAAAATAGAGGAAGCTAACTACTCAAAACTGGTAGATGTCTTTAAGCAAGAGGACGAAAAGATCATCAGCATTGAGGCGAATGATTGGACTCTGAACATTCGCAGGTACGTGGACAACACCCCTCCACCTGAACC
Organism: Pontibacter qinzhouensis; assembly: GCF_008017455.1. Taxonomy (GTDB): domain Bacteria; phylum Bacteroidota; class Bacteroidia; order Cytophagales; family Hymenobacteraceae; genus Pontibacter; species Pontibacter qinzhouensis. Next base: position 5,209 of record NZ_VRTY01000136.1, read on the forward strand.
CGAAGATGTGAAAGCGCATTTAATTGGAGGTGTGCCTGTAACGGAAATAGCGCAGGCACAAAACATGCTTTGCGCTAAATTTAACTTTGATAGCAGCCAGCTATTCAAAGACAGAAGCGAAAATTATAGAGACTTTGCCATTAGCGAAAAATCTGAAATTAAAGCTCTGATTGAGGAAGATGCCAAGGTGGTGGAGACACTTACTTGTCTAGGCTTGCATTTAGCCAACTGGTGGCAATTGGCAAAAGAAGATTTCTCCTCGTTGGCACCTGAAAAAGTAGATGAGAATGTAGCTGCCAAACCTCAGACTATTGCTAACGGTGATAAATTCCCGAGAGTGCGGAAGGAACTGCTGGAAACTATAAAAGAAAAGTTTGTGCCGGTGGGCGTGCTGGATAAATTTCAGGTGGCGGGGGTGTTTGTAAATTGGTGGGACAACATTAAGTACGACCTGAAAACCATCATGCAAAACGGTTGGGAAGCCGGATTGATCCCGGATGAATACCTGATTGAGGAGTTCTTTAAAGCCGAACAAGCGGAGATTGAAGAGCTTGAAGTAGCACAGACGGAACACGAATCCACCCTAGAGGAAGCCGTGGAGGAAGCCTTGAACCTGGTGGAGTATGAAGCAGACGAAGAAGAAGGCGAGGTAAAATTCACCCCAGCCTTGGCAAAGAGCGAACTGAAAACGCAAATAGATTACCTGCTCAATGAGAAGAAAAGTTCCGCAGAAGCCAAACCATTCCAAAAAGTTGAGGCCAGAATCAGGGATCTGGAAGGCAGCATAAAGGACTGCAAAGCCCAACTAAAAGAAAAGCAAGCTGAACTGGATCTGAAGCTCATCCTGAAACGCTACGGCTCTGAGGATGAAAAAGCAGAAAGCAATACCTTACTGCATGCAATCAAAATTGAGCTTGCCAACTTGGATGAAAGCATCGAGAGCCTTATTGCGGATTTTAAAGCTGATTTAAAGGATACTAATGACTTCGCTGCTATTAAAAAATCGATAACGGCTTTGGAAAAGGATATCAAAAAGGACAAGGTGAATGAGGCGGATACGCTGTTAAAGTTATCCAAAATAATAGATACACAGAAGCAGTTTAAGGAAATTACCAAAGCCTACAATAGCCGCCTGAAGGATCAGGACATGCTGCAAGCAAGGCTCGACAGTCTGGACAAACTATTGGCCGACATAGGCGGAATTATTACTGAAGCGGAAAGCCAGAAGCTGATTTTGAAAAAGCATTTCGAGATCATTAATAACCAACTGCAACGCTACCTGAATGCGGAAAAGCGTGCCTTGGTGGCGGCATATGAAAACCTGTACGATAAATACTTTACCTCTGCCCAAAGCATAGAAGCCCAACGGGAAGAGACGATGGCAGAGCTGAATAATTTTCTTGCTCAACTAAATTATCTGAACTGATGGAGGAGAATCAAATGGAATTACCGGAAGGGTGGAAAAATATTTCTAAGCTTGAAAGTTTTGGAAAAGTATTTAATGGTTTGTCAGGTAAGAAGAAAGACGATTTTGGATACGGTGAGCCTTATATACCATACGTAAATGTTTTCAAAAACGCAGAAGTTGATATTACCGAAATAGATTTTGTGTATGTCCGTAAAGGAGAAAAGCAAAATGAGCTAATTTATGGAGACATTATTTTCACCACTTCGTCTGAAACCGTCGAAGAAGTTGGTATGACTTCAGTTTTTTTAGCTAAAAAGGGCAAGTACTTTCTAAATAGCTTTTGCTTCATATTTAGACTGTCAGACATTGGTTCGCTACTTCCTGAATACGCCCAATATTTATTTAGAAGCGAAAAAGTTAGATACAACATTTCACTACTCGGGCAAGGATCAACAAGATACAATCTTTCTAAAACAAGGCTACTGAAGGAGCTAACTTTCAATGTTCCCGAAAATGTCACCGAGCAACGTCAAATTGCCACTATACTCAATAAGGTTGATGAAGCCATCAGCCAAACCGAAAAGCTGAGAGCTAAGTACAGTCGCATCAAAACCGGCTTGATGCAAGACCTGCTTACTAAAGGCATTGACGAGCACGGCAACATCCGCAGCGAAGCAACCCACGAATTTAAAGACAGCCCGCTGGGAAGGATTCCTGTCGAGTGGGACGTGAAAAGCCTCGATTTATTGACACAGGATGATATTTGCTATGGAATTGTTCAAGTGGGTAAAAATGTATTCGGAGGTGTTAGAACTATTGCGATAAAAGATTTGAACACTAATTATGAAAGTGTCCATTTAACGGATGTAGATATTGAAAAAAGGTATTCAAGAAGCCGTGTAAATGGGGGAGAAATCCTACTCTCAATTAAAGCCACAACAGATAAAGTTGATATTGTTCCCAAAGGCTTTATAGGCAACATTAGTAGAGATGTTGCTAAACTAAAATTTAACAATGATATTATACCGTTATTTTATAAATATTACTTTCTTTCAGAATTTGGCCGAAAAGTTCTAGATTCAATTACAATTGGTTCTACAAGAAAAGAAATTTCTATTGCTCCTTTAAAAAGGATTGAGGTATTGAAACCCAAAAAGGAGGAACAAGCACGCATACTAAATACTATCAAGTCTTGTGATATCAGCTTGAATAAGATAAAGGAACAGGCTTCTAAACTTCAATCTATCAAAAAAGGGCTAATGCAAGACCTGTTGAGCGGCAAAGTCCGTGTCAATTATCTCATCAGCGAAATGGCAAGCGCATGAAAATTAGAAAGGGTTTAATCTCTGATATACAAGGCGTCATAGCCCAATCGCGTGAGCGGGCTATTCGCTCGGTCGACACAGAACGGGTGCTGATGTATTGGCATATCGGGAAAATAATCTTCGAGGAAGAGCAGCAAGGCGAAGACCGGGCGGCTTACGGCACTTTCCTGATTCAGTCGCTAGCCGAGCAGTTGCAGCCGCAGTTTGGCAGTGGCTTTTCGAAGCGGCAGTTGTATTGGTATGTGCAGTTTTACCGCACGTTCCCAAATGTGTCCGCACTGCGGACACATTTCAACTGGACGCATTACAAAACCCTTATCGGCATTGAAAACAAAGAGAAGCGGGAGTTTTACAAAGCGGAAGCGGCTAAAAATAACTGGTCGGCCCGCCAGTTAGAGCGGCAGGTAAACAGCCAGCTGTTTGAGCGGCTGCTGTTGAGCAACGATGTAAAAGCCGTGCTTCAGGTGGCCCGGGAAGAGAAGCGTCCCACAGATGCAAAAGAAATCATCAAAGACCCGATGGTACTGGAGTTTCTGGGCTTGAAGCGCGAAGCAGCTTATTATGAAAAGGATTTGGAAAACGCGCTTATCACCCACTTGTATGACTTCATCCTGGAACTGGGCAACGGGTTCTCCTTTGTGGCACGTCAAAAGCGTATCCATTTAGAGGGGGATGACTTTTTCGTGGACCTAGTTTTCTACAACCGGCTTTTGCAATGCTTTGTCTTGATTGAGATTAAAACTGATAAGCTTACCCACCAGGATCTGGGGCAGTTGCAAATGTATGTCAACTACTTCGACCGCTTTGAAAAGCAGGGGTATGAAAACCCTACCATTGGTATACTGCTTTGTGCTGATAAGAACGATGCGGTGGTAAAAATTAGCCTTCCGGAAAACAACAAGTCCATTATAGCCAGTAAATACCAGCTCTACTTGCCCTCCGAACAGCAGTTGATAGAGGAAGTGAAAAAAGAAATTGAAAAGCTGGACCATCCAAAGCCAACGGAATGATACTAAGCAACGACAATAAGTACAAAGGTAATTTGGGCGGTTCGCTCAAATTAGACGAGCGCAGCCACGTGGAGCAGCCTTTTCTGGAGCAGCTGAAAGGCTTGGGCTGGAACACCGGCACTAATCAGGTGCTGCAGCTGGAAACTCAGCAAACACCCGAGCAGAGTTTTCGCACGTCTTTTTCGGAGGTAATCCTGCAGCCCAAGCTACGCCAGGCCCTAAAGCAAATCAATCCTTTCCTCACCGAAGGGCAGATAGATGAAGTGGCGCGTAAGATCAGCTCCTTTGACAAGAACAGCCTGATAGAAAACAACCAGAAGGTACTGAACTACCTCTTGGAAAACACCACCGTCAGCCAAAACGAACAAACTGGCGAGCAAAGCCCCACCGTCCGCTACATCGATTTTGAAAGGCTCGAGAACAATATATTTACCGCCATCTCGCAGTTCAAGGTAAGCGTAACAGGTACCGATCACCACATTATTCCCGATATCGTGCTGTTCGTAAACGGGCTGCCCGTGGTGGTGGTGGAAGCCAAATCGAGCAAAGTTAAAGAGCCCATTCCCGAAGCCATAGACCAACTGATGCGCTATATGGAGCAGCGGGGCGAGACAGGCGAAGGCAATAAAGAACTTTTTTATTATAATCAATTTATCGTGACCACCTGCCGCACCGAGGCAAAATTCGGCACCATTACCACCGGCATACCCAAGCACTTTTACCGCTGGACAGACCCCTATCCCAAAACCCTCAATGATTTAGAGCATGGCAAATCATCACCTAACGATCAGCAACGGCTGGTAGCGGGGATGCTAGAACCTCGAAACCTACTGGACATCATCCAAGTGTTCACTGTGTTTGCCACAAACGACAAAGGGCATAGAATTAAGATAGTTGGTCGCTATCAGCAGTTTAGGGCCGTAAAAGTAGCTACCCAGCGCCTGATAGAAGGCCAAAACCCCTTGGAGCGTGGCGGCATTATCTGGCATACCCAAGGCTCAGGCAAGTCGCTCACCATGATGTTTATGGTGCGGGAAATGAAACTGCGGCCTAAACTGATGCCTTGGAAGATTGTGTTTGTAACCGACCGTACGCAACTGGAAGAACAGTTGGGCGAAACAGGCCAAAGCATTGGCTTTACTATAAAAACCGCGAACTTCATCAATCCCAAGCCCACACCCAACGGGCAAAGCTTAAAGGAGCTGCTTAGCAATGACAACTCCGACCTTATAATGGCCATGATTCATAAATTTCAGGAAAACGGCGATTTGAGCGGGATAGAGATCTTTCCTGAGCTGAACAAAAGTGCCCAGCTACTAGTCATGACTGATGAAGCGCATCGTTCGCAGTATTCTCTATTAGCAGCCAATTTAGATCGTGCCATGCCTAATGCCACGTCCATCGGTTTCACGGGTACGCCCACGGGCAAAACCGAAAAGAAGTACAGAGACTACATAGACAAGTATACTATGCGCCAAGCTATTAATGATGGCGTTACCTTAGAGATTGTATATGAAGGCTTTACTCATAATGCGGAAGTAGAAGATAAGAAAGCAATGGACAAAAAGTTTGAAGATGTGTTCAGTGAATATACCCTCACAGAAAGGCTTCAAATTTTGGGCTTTGGCTCTCGTGACTCTTATCTGGATAACATCAACACGATACGAGAAAAGGCTAAAAGCATGGTAGACCACTATGTAGAGCACATTTTCTCTGGTGGGTTTAAGGCTCAGGTGGTTGCGAATTCACGCATAGCCGCCGTTCGTTACAAAGCGGCAATTGCGGAGGCCCTGCAAGCCAAAATAGCCGAATTAAAAACGGACAATCCTATGCTGGTGAACTTGGAGCGGCTGAGCCAATTGGAAACAGCGGTGGTAATATCTGGCAGTCACAACGACGAACTGGAGATAAAAGCCTATACTAATAGTGGGTACCATAAGAAGAGCATCAAGCGCTTTAAACTGCCTTTTGGGAGAACAGACGAAGATGATAAAACTATCAATGGCAATGTGGGCATCATTATCGTAAACTACATGCTGCTCACAGGCTTTGATGCACCCATCGAGCAAGTGCTTTACCTTGACCAGGTTATTGTGGCGCACAACCTGTTGCAAACTATTGCTAGGGTAAACCGTGTGGGACCTGAAGGAAAAGACAAAGGTTTTGTAGTGGATTATGTGGGCGTAGGACATCACCTGAAACGAGCACTGGATACCTATGCAGAAAAAGAACGGAATGAGATTCTGGATTGTATCTCAAATGACGAAGCTGAGTTGAGAGAACTTATCAAAGCCCATCAGGAAACCTGGAAATTTTTGGAAAATCAGGGTCTAACTGACTTGAGCGATTCAGATGCTTTTTTTGATGTGTTCTATGATGAAGACATTCGATTTGAATATATTAAATTCTATAATCACCTGACAAGCTGTTTCAATACTGTTCTGCCTAGGAAAGAAGCGCTGGATTTTTTCACAGATTGGAAAGCTTTCACAGAAATAAACGCGCTAGCTAACCAGCATTTCAGAGATGAAAGGCTCAGTATGAAAGGCATACCACCCAAATTAAGAGCAATTACAGATGAGTTTTTAGTTTCCAAAGGCATTGACCAGACTATCCCTCCCATTTCTATTATTGCAGATGATTTTCAGAAACACGTTAAAACCAAAAAAAGGGAGAAAACCAAAGCTGCTGAGGTTGAGCATGCTATCCGCCATTATATTGACATCAACATTGATGAAGACCCGGAATTGTTTGCTTCCTTTTCAGATGCGTTGGAAGGGATCCTCAAAAACTTCAAGGGCAACTGGAAAGCCATTTACGAAGAACTGGAAAAGCTAAGAGAGAGCATCAAGAATAGGGAGAAAGAGGAAACCTTTGGCCTGGACAGGAAAAAGCAAATGCCTTTTTTTCGTATTTTCAAAGCAGAGCTTTTTGAGAATAGGGAACTGACGGAAGATGAAATTGCTCAGAACGTAAACCTGACGCAGCATATTTTTAACCTGGTCGCCAACGAGATCAAGCTGACAAGCTTTTGGGACAGCACACCAGCTCAATTAAAGCTTAAAGGAGAACTGCAAAAGCTATTATTATCACCTGAGTTTAATAAGCTGCCTAACATAATCATCAGGAGGACTGAGATCATATCTAGAGTGATGGAATTGGCAAAAACCAACCATTTCAAAATTATACAGGACTGATGCAGTTGGAATATGAAGTAAAATTCAGCACACGCAAAACTCTTAATATCACAGTGGAGCGTGACAGAAGAGTAGTTGTCCGTGCCCCGGAGCATCTTTCTATGGATAAAATTAAAGCCCTAGTTCAGTCTAAAAGGCAATGGATTAAAGAGAAACTGAACCATGCACAGAAATACCCTCTAATACCTGAGTCGAAAGAATTCGTTTCAGGTGAGACCCTCATGTACTTAGGCAGAAACTACCAACTCATAGTAGTCGATGAGGAAATTGAGGAAGTTGAATTCAATCAGCGTTTTCGGATTTCTAGAAAAAGCCAGGCAAACGCTAACAAACTATTTAAAAAGTGGTATTTGAGGCAGGCTTTGCAGAAGATTGAGCCACTGGCAAAAGAGTTTGCAAGAAGCTTAGGGGTGAAATACAAGGAATGTAAAACATCGGAAATGAGATACCGCTGGGGTTCCTGTACACCAAACAACAACATCATTTTCAACTGGCGTATCATTAAAGCTCCAATGTACGTGGTAAATTATTTGGTAGCTCACGAATTAGTTCATTTAATTGAAGATAACCACACCCCCAGATTCTGGAACATACTATCTATCCAGGTGCCTAACTATCAAAAAGCAAAAGACTGGTTGAAAAATAATGGACATTTATTAGAAGTTGATTTTTAAGAAGCTTGCATGTAATTGAAAACCACTATTTCAATTACATATAAGCTTCTACTTAGCAGCAGCTAAAGGAATTTAAGTAGCTCCTTTAACGCAATCAAAGTGAAATAGAATACTTATTGGGCCTGGAGAAGATCAAGTGCTAGTTCCTGGAGGAATTCGGGAGTGGCAAACTTACTTTTGGCAAAGATGCCGTGCTTGGCCCCCTGCTAAAACATTTCGTAGAAGCCGCTTTGGATGTGGAGTTGACAGCTGGACCTGAGGTGAAACGCACCTCAAAGTTTGGCCTTTCGCTGTAAGGGCTCAAGCCAGAACAGCAAAAGGGCCAGTAAATTGAAATAGTGAAATGACACAGTTTAAATTACACTCCCTATAACGAGACTGTAAATGGAACTGTGTCAAAGCGTTAAATTTAATAACTTAGCTTAAAGACAGTTACCATGGAC
>NZ_VRTY01000137.1 GCF_008017455.1 Pontibacter qinzhouensis
GTTCGAAGATTATAGTGAGAATGTGGTGGTGTGGCAAAACGTACTTTACCAGTGCGATAACGTTGCCTTCGACCACCAGCTAATATCCTTAGATGTATACACGCCCCTCGACATGCGCGCACCGGGCGGGGTTACAGGGCAGTATGCGCTCGAAATTGCCATGGACGAACTTGCTTTTGCCGCTAACATAGATCCGGTAGAGCTTCGGTTAAGAAACTATACGCAAAAAGACCAGAACAAAAACCTGCCTTTCTCCAGCAAAGAACTAAAAGCATGTTACGAGCAGGCGGCGAAGGCATTTGGCTGGGAGAAGCGACCACCTGCACCACGTGCCAGGCGCGAGGGGCATAAACTTGTAGGCTGGGGCATGGCTACAGGTGCCTGGGAGGCCAAACAGCAGGAAGCCGCTGCCAAAGCCCTGCTCACCCTCGATGGCAAACTAACCGTGAGCAGCTCTACTGCCGATATCGGCACCGGCACCTACACCGTTATGACCCAACTTGCAGCCGAAGCGCTGGGCCTTCCGTTGGCAGATGTTACCTTTAAGCTCGGTGATTCTGCCTTACCGGAGGCACCTTTGCAAGGCGGCTCCTGGACGGTAGCCTCGGTAGGGTCTGCAGTTAAAATGGTAAGTGAGGCCCTCGCGGAGAAACTGCTGAAACTCTCGCGTAAACTGGAGAACAGCCCCTTTACCACTGCCAGCCTCGATGAAGTCTTTTTTGAAGATGGTCATTTGAAACTAAACAGCGACCCTGCCAAAGCTTTGGCTATAAAAGAGATTATGCAACAGCGCGAGGTGCCATATCTGGAAGAAGAAGTGAGTTCAAAACCAGCCGAAGGGCAGAAAAAGTATGCTGCTTATACGCATTCAGCTGTTTTTGTAGAAGTAAAGGTAGATGAGGATTTTGGAGTAGTGGAGGTAAGCCGCGTGGTTAGCGCCATTGCCGGAGGCCGGGTTATCAACCCCAAAACGGCTGCAAGCCAGATTATAGGTGGCGTGGTGTGGGGTATAGGCATGGCGCTGCACGAAGAGTCGATGCTGGACCATAAGGTTGGCCGTTTTATGAACCACGATCTGGCAGAATACCATGTGCCTGTAAATGCCGACACCCCAACCATTGAAGTTATTTTTGTGGAGGAACACGACGAGCACGTAAACCCCATTGGAGCAAAAGGCCTTGGTGAAATTGGCATTACCGGAGTAGCAGCCGCCATATCGAACGCTGTGTTTCATGCCACCGGTAAACGCATCCGGAACCTACCTATTACCCTCGATAAATTACTATAACAGCAGAACGCCTGCAGAACCAAAGCTGCAGGCGTTCTGCTGTTATAGCATAATTTTTTTTACTTATTGCCTGAAAACCATCCTGAAAACAAATGCATTGGTAAGGTCGATCCCAGTATTTCAATCCAATTACCCTTAATTTATCAACACGCAATTATTCAAATAAAAACACCCTTCAGAAGGTTTTTCACTTAAAATCAGTCAAGGGCTGAGATAGGGTTCTGGCAGGGAGCACGCATGGCATTAGTTAGTCGTGGCTCCCAAAATTGAGGTTGTAGAATAACGAAACCTGTAAGGTGTGGTTATGCTCGAACACACGGCCATTTGGTTTCTGAATAATCTGGTTCAGGTAACCGAGTTCAACAGAAGCAGCATTATTTAATTTATAGCCTAAAGCCGCATAAGCCCGGTTCTGATCGAAAATGTTTACCTGCACATTTCTACCAAAGTTCACAAAAATCTCGTTGTAGGCAGCCAGGAAAAACTCATTTGGGTCTACAGTGGGTCCTGCCAAGGGTAAAACAGCTTTCAGAAAATAGCGGGTACGGTTAAAGTAGGTGTAATCTTCCTGCCCCGGGCGTTTAACCCAGCGTTGCTCCTGGCGGTAGCGGTGCGTAAAAACCAGCCGGTTCAGACTGTTCCTGAACTGCAGCTGCTGGTATACACGATGTTCCGGAAAAACACTGGCTGCCGGATCGCCACCATACGGGTACGTTTCAATAAATCCGTAACCCAGCGTAAGCATCGCATTGGGAGTAAGGCCATAGTTAATGCCTGTGCGGATGAGTAACTGCTGCGGGTCTGAAATGATATTGTGTCGCCGTAGCTGCACCTCGGTGTGCAGGCCCCATTTGTTGCTGAGCCTGTGGTCGCCAAAGTACATGTACCAGCCATTGTCGTTTGTTACCCGCTCCCGCTGTGTCTGCGCCGCCACATGGTGCGAACAGAAAAAACCAGGTACCCACAGGAGCACCCATACCAACTTAAAAAGTAGCTTTTTAGAAATCATAGGCGCAAAATGTCCTTTAAAATCTTAAACTACAAGTTCTTTTAACTTCATTTTAATTTTAATCAGCTAACAAGGAAGTTAAGCACAAAAGAAATCAGTTAAAATGTTTCGCCAGCAGCTCTTCCAGCACCTTGCCAGTCAGGGGTTTATTCAGGAAATCGAGCACACCGGCTTTTTTTACCAGGTCCTCATCGCGGGGGTTCAGCGAGGTGGTCAGCACAGCAATTACCACCGACTCCTTTCCAGGGAAATCAAGTTTTTGGTACGCCTGCAAAAATCCGAAGCCATCCATAACCGGCATGTTTATATCCAGTAAAATAAGGTTAGGCGCTTTACCCGCTGCAGAAGCGTCTCCTGATTCAATATTTTTGAGCAGCTCAATGGCGTCTTTACCATTTCGTGCCGTTAGTAGTTCGTTGGCAATGCCTGCCCTTTTAATGATTAAGGTACTGATAAAGTTAGTCGCCTCATCATCGTCAACTAATAAAACAGAGTTGATCTTGTTCATGTTCTGTCAGATGTATCTAATCAGCATTTTCCGGCAAGAAATTTAAACGGCTCCTGCCATGCACAAAACTGGCAACGGTTATTTCTTCCTGCTTTCAGCCCCACATGGCATGGCCCAAACTATTGCCTGTAACTCAAAAATAAGCGTGCTGTGCTAATTTTAAAACATTAGCAGAAAAATATTTGACTACGATTTTCAGCACCAGCCTCAGCTGCCACAGCCAACTAATTGTGGGTTAAAGATATAGTAAAAGTAACCTGCAAGCCATTAATTACCAGATTACCCTTGGCACTATTTTGCCCAAAACTCTTTGGAAGGCTATTTTCATTTGAATAATTACAATTCGCTTATTTCTGAAAGTACACTTTAAAGGCGGCACCTTCCCCTAGCTTACTCTCCACTTCTATTTTGCCGCCAGCATTTTCCATAATTCTTTTAACAATGTAAAGCCCGATACCGGAACCTTCCACATGGTCGTGCAGGCGCTTAAACATCGAGAACATTTTCTCTTTCTCGGTAGGGTTAACGCCAAGACCATTGTCGGTAACGGTGAGCAGCGTGTACTCAGGGAGCACTTCTGTAGAGATGCTGATGTGCAGGCGGCGCTCCGGCGAGCGGTATTTAAGGGCGTTGCTCAGCAAATTATAAATAACGCTGCGCATGTTTTTAGCCGAAAACCTGACCGACGAAACAGGTGCAATATCAAGCTCAATGCGGGCACCCGATTCAATTATCAATGATTCGAAATCGAGCTGGACTTCCGATATTATTTCGGCCAGGTCCACCTGTTTTACGTCCTCACCGGCTTCACGCTGTATTTTGGCAACCTCCGTCAGGTCGGCCACGGCTTTCTTAAACCGATCAATGGAGTTTTCGATCAGGCCAATCAGGCGCTGCACCACGTCAAGCTCCAGCATATCGTCTGGCAGGTACTCCACCAGCACTTTCAGCAGCCCCTCTATGTTCGAAATAGGCGCTTTCAGGTCGTGCGAAGCAGAGTACACAAAATTGTCGAGGTCGGCGTTAATGGCAAGCAGTTCCTTGTTCATCTGTTCAATTTCGCGCCTTGCCCCCACCTGCTCATTTATATCTATGGCAACCGCTATAACGCCAGTAATGGCACCGTAGGAGTTCCGTTTGGGATGGTACACAAAGTTCAGGTACACCACCTCCAGCCGCCCGTTTCGCTCCAGCACCACCGGCAGCTCGTTGGCTACAAAAGGTTCACCTGTTTCGAGCACCCCTCTCAGGAGTTGCAGAATGTTTTGCCGCCCAATTTCGGGTAATGCCTCCAGCACAGGCTTCCCCAGCACCTCCTCCTGTTTCCGGCCCCAGATGTCGCAAATACTAGGGTTTGCCAGATCTATAATAAAGTCCTGTCCGCGCATGAGGGTAATACCAACAGGAGCCTGTTCAAAAATCTCGTTCAGGTACACTTGCTGCCGCGCCAGCTCCTCGCGGGCCTGCACATGAGTAATGGTAGTAGCAATCTGGTTGGCAAGCAATTCCTGAAAACCTTTATAATCGGTATCGTATTCGAGCCAGGAGCTGATACCGACAATAAAGAAGCCCAGCAGCTGCTCCTGGCCAGGCATGCAGATGGGTAAAACGGCCTGAATTTTTACCGGCGGCAGGTGCGCATTATCTACCGATGACTCAATGCCGTCGGGGAAGTTGACCACCACCGCCTGCTTTGTTTGCTGCACAACCTCTAAAGGCCACAAGGTATTCTGCTGGTGCAGATCTACCTCTTTTGGCACCGAAAAATGCAAAAGCCCCGCCTGCCCCGACAGGTGTGCTTTTGTGCCTTCACCATTCAGGAGGTAAATCAGGCTAAACGGAATATCGTCAGCGTTTTTGTTCAGAAAATCGCAGGCCGACTGGCAGGCCTGCTTCAGTGTCTGGTTCTGAGTAGAGGTATCGGAAATATCTTTGAGCGTTTTTAAGCGGCGCTGGCCCAGTATGGTGCTGGTACGTTCGAAGCAGGCACAGAAAATGCCATTTACTTCTCCGGCATCGTTAAAGGCAGGGCTATACGAAAAGGTCCAGTAGGTTTCTTCAGCGAAGTTCTTCCGCTGAAGTATCAGCTTCAGTGCCTCGGCGGTAAAGGGTTTCTTATCGTGCAGCACACCTGCTACAATATCATGCAAATCATCCCATACCTCTGCCCACACCACCCTGGCCGATAAGCCTAAAGCCTGCGGGTGCTTATTTCCGAGAGCAGGCAGGTAGGCATCGTTATGAAAAGAAAACAACTCATCAGACCACCAGATAAACATCGGGAAGCCAGAATTCAGTATCAGGCGAATATTTGTTTTCAGGCTTTGAGGCCAGTTAGAGGGCGGGCCCAACGGATGATCCTGCCAGGGGTAATCCCGCATCCTGGCTCCCATTTCACCTCCCCCCCGGAAAAAATCCGGCGGGTTGCTTTCCGTCTCATTTCTATTAGGCTGAGGCATGTATCGAGGTAACATTTTTTATTAGCTAATATCACACATTTCCGGCCGGAGATGCTCTGATAGAATTAATTTTTAACGGGCATTGCTGACATTAAGTTGGCCCTTTCAGGAGGTAGCAGTTATAAATTTTGTCCTAACCTTGCCAAAAGCTTCCTAAGTCACTGATGCTCTGCACTACCTGCTACTGAAGCTTTGGCAAGACCAATTATTCAAATGAAAATAGCCTTCAGTAGGCTTTTCCTGCTGCTGCTCTAATCAGATGATAGACTTTCTTGTCTGAATCAGGATCAAACTTTTGTAAAGATTCTTTTGCAATACATAGTCAGGGTAATTTTTGAGGTGAGCGCATAAGGGCGACAGGAGCCATAGATCTCTCCGCAGGCACTTTTCATTCAAATTATCACTCCTGAACTATTAGGTAAAAATAGCTCTTCCCTTCTTGCCATGTTTTCTTCAGCAGGTCTACTTTTCCTTTGCCATTGCCAACCGCTTTTTCCAAGGCCATCCATCTGCCACAGGGCGGGGCTTTACCCATTGTTTTGCACCCCAATGGTAGGGTACAGCAGCCAGATCGACAGTGGCATCTACAATAGGGTGAGGTGGGTAACCATTCAGGCTGAGGCTGGAGAAGGCGTAAACCTCGGGCTTTTCCATTCCCTTTTCCTGGTACTCCTGCTGCAGGAACCGGGCAAACTGCCAGATCATGTCCGGGTGTTTCACGAGTTCCCGTATCTGGTCACTGGTCAGGTAAGTATTGGCATTCACAATTTCTTCCTGCTGCGTGGCCGCATCGCGCACTTTATAATAGATAGAGCCACTTTTGGTGCGCAGCATCATACGCCACGAGAAACGGTGTCCTTCCTCTGTCCAGTTTACATCGCCGGGTATAAAAAAATGCCGCAGCGGAAACACCAACTGCCAGCTTAAGTAGAGCACAAAAAAGCTAAGCCCCAGTTGCCTCTGCCAATGTGGCTGCTGCACAGGCACATGCTGCAAGACTTCAGACGACACATTTTTCCGGAAAAACCAGCGGGAAAGCTGGTCCGGGCGAAAGAAAAGCACATTGGCCGCAATCATAAAGTAAGGAAACACCCCCACATGAAACACCGCAGAATTAAAAATATGGAAGAAAAAAGCCACCCAAAAAGCTACCAAGCGTGTGCGGGGCCAGAGCAGGGCAAAACCAATTAAAAAATCGAATGCGATGCCACCCCAGGCAATCAGCCAGATCATGGCAGGTGTGTTCAGGTAAGGACCAATTACATAAAAATGCGTTTTGTACGACATCCAGATGCTTACCGGCTTTGCTGCCAGCCAATCGGGCTGCAGTTTGGCAACACCGGCGTAAAAGTACACGATCAGCAGCTGTACCCGGAAGAGCCAGAGCGTCCATTGCGGCGCCACATCACTTTCCAGTTCCGGTTGCCGCCGCACATCCAGCGAGAGCTTACGGTGGGCAGGCAGCAATACCATAAGGCCACTTACCAGAAAAATGAGGTAGTGGTGATTAAGGTAGTGTGTTTTTTCGCAGAAAAAGCTGTAACCAAACAGCAGAAAGAACAGGAAAGAACTTATTTTGTAGCGCCAACCTACCATTATCAGGAGACCCAGCAAGGCCATGAGCAGGTATACAAACACCATACCGTAGCCAGGTAGCGGCTGTATCCACTCCAGCCCTATGTAGCCGAAATGGAAATTTGGCGCTACATAATGCTCCTGCACCCACCCAATAAGTACAGCGCCCACTCCTTCGCAAAACATCAGCAACCCAAACAGTATCCGGAAATAAACAAGAAAATAAATAGATACCGGCTTCAGTAGCAACTGTTGCATATTCGTTTCTGTTAACTTTAGTAAAACTGTCCTAATAAATCAGCACCCTGCAAATGACAAATGGGCAAAAATGCCTCAATCAGGGCCATAAAAGCATATTTTTTCAACAGTTCTAAATTTTAATTTGGCGAAGTTCCTTACATGGGTACGCCGTTCCCTTCGCTTTTGATGCAAACAAATACTTCCTGCCCCTAAAGCGCCAGAAGATGGCGATGTTCATCAAACCGCTCGAAAACGTGCACCCCTACAAGAAACGCTTAGCTGCGGAGGCTGGCCGCATTAAGGGTGTGCGGCAAAATACATGAATTTTAGATGCAGCAGTTTTGACTTTCTGGTGTTGGGCAACAGCACCCAAAACAGAGCCGGAAGGCCGTTTTCCTTAGAATAATTTTGGTTGTTGATTGTTCTTTGTCGATTGCTGAGTGGTTGATTTGGAGATGTGATGATTTGAAAATGGGAATGCAGGAAAAGCTTTAACGCTTTCCTGATTCACAACAAAATTTAGTTTACTCATCTGGCGCTTCATCAACTTAATCGTTAACAACCGCTTTCCTGTCTGACAAATGACTAAGTGATAGCTTTCCTATCATTACTACTTTTTAATCTGACGCAGCACTGGCTCCGGCTATATACTAAAACCTGCGAAACATTGGTTAAAATCTACGGCAAAGAATTTGTATGTTTAGGAAGGCATATCCCTACTTTCCTACTAAAACTATGGACACCCAAAATTTACCTGTATTTCGCCGGTACTCATCCTCTTTCCACCTATTGTTTATCCTGCTTGCGCTGTTTATTGCCAGCTGTGGCATCAAGAGCAACGAGCTTGGCCTGGAGCGCAAAAATTTTGATCAGGAGATAGCCCAGGAACAGAACCTGGTCTTCACTTTCGACAAAGAACTTGTAACCGAAAAGCAACTGCAGCAATGGGATACGCTGCCTTACATCAAATTTAACCCTGCCATAAAAGGTCGTTTTAAATGGACAGCAGTAAACGAACTGGTCTTTTCCCCTTTCCAGCCCTTTGCCCCCAGCACCGATTTTCAGGCTGACCTGACGCAGCACCTGCTGGCACACACCGACGAGAAATACAAGATTCCGGAAGGGCAGAGCATCCGGTTCCACACGCCTTACCTCGACCTGGCGGAGACGCGGGCTTATTGGGCACAGGCCGAAGAGCTGGGGCAACTGGAGGCGCGCGTCAACCTGAAGTTCAACTACCTGGTGAGCCCGGGGGAGCTAAGCAAGCGTATTCATTTTTTTGCAGGAGCCACCGAGCTGCCGGTAGAGGTGCTGGCGAGCAACCAAAGCGATGAAATCGGCATAAGAATAAAAGGTACGGAGCACCTGAACGAGGAGGCCACACAGGTGCGGCTGCGCATTGCACCTGGCCTCACCACCGCCGGCACCAGCTACCAGACGCAGCAGCAGATAGAGCAGAACGTACATATTCCGACACGGCAGGCCCTGCAGATTTCCGAAGTCACCACTGCCGTGGAGAACAACCAGGAAATAGTGTTTGTTTCTACCACCTTACCTGTTGCCGCCGATAACCTGCAGAAAATGGTGTCGCTGGAACCGAAGGTGAGTTTTGTAGTGGAGCCGCAGGAAGGTGGTTTTGTGCTGCGGGGCAACATGCCGCAAGGCAACAACTATACTCTAAAAGTATCGAAGTACCTGAAAGCCATAGGTGGCATTATGATGGGGCAGGACTACAGCCACCCCTTCTCCTTTGCCTCGTTGCGGCCGGGCGTTTCTTTTGAAAACAAGAAAAGTATTTACCTGAGCAGCAACGGTTCCCGCAACATGGCCCTAAGCATTGTGCAGGTGCCGCGCATAAAGGTGAGCATTGCCAAGGTGTTTGAAAACAACATTCTGCGTTACCTCCAGGATGGTAAAATGTGGGACGGCCACTACGACCAGGAAGCCGAAGAATATTTTGATAACTCAAATTATGTAGTAGACGAGACAAATGGCAAAACCATTTTCGAGCGCGAATACGACACCAAAAGTCTACGTAAACAAGGCAACTCCTACCTGCTAAATCTGAACCTCAACGACCTCGATTTCGACAGTGAGTTTAAGGGGCTGTATGTGCTGTCGGTGAAGAGTACGGAGAAGAACTGGCTCAGCGATTCTAAAGTGATATCAGTGTCAGATATCGGGCTGCTGGCGAAGCAGGGGAAAGACGAAGTGCTGGTATTTGCCAATTCCATACGAGAGGCTACTCCCCTTGCCGGTGTAGAAATCCGCTTCATCAGCACCAGCAACCAGGTCATGCACAAAGCTACCACCGACTCCGAAGGCGTGGCCCGTTTCAGCGACATGGCCAGAACAGCGCCTGATTTTAAGATCGGCCTCATCACCGCCCGCTCCGGCCACGACTTTACGTACCTGCCCTACCGCGAAACGCTGGTAAACACCTCCCGTTTTGGGGTGGGCGGCAAACGATTATCGGAAGTGAACTACGATGCTTTTATTTACGGCGACCGCGAGTTGTACCGCCCCGGCGATGTAATGCACGTGAACACCGTAGTGCGCACACCCGGCTGGGAAACCGTAGCCGGTCTGCCTCTGAAACTAAAACTGCTCCTGCCCAACGGCAAGGAATTTAAAAGTGTAAAGGCGAAGCTAAACCAGCAGGGCGCTGCCGAAACCAGCTTTACCTTGCCCACTGCAGCAGTAACGGGAACCTATACCCTCGAAGTGTATTCGGGCAACGATGTGCTGCTGAATTCAAAAAAGTTGGGCGTAGAAGAGTTTATGCCCGACCGCCTAAAGGTGAGCACCACACTAAACAAAACGGCTTACAAAGCAGGAGAGAACGTGGAGACGCAGCTGGTGGCGCAGAATTTTTTCGGTCCGCCGGCAGCCGATCGCAAGTACGAGGTGCAGCTGAGCCTGAAAAAGAAATCGTTTGAAGCCAAACGTTACCCGGATTATAACTTTGAAGTGGTAACGGCCGGATCGGTAGACATACAGACGAGCGTTCGGCAGGGGCAGACAAACGAAAGCGGCGAAGGCCGCGAAGCGTTTGAGCTTTCGGATTACGAAGATATTGGTGTGCTGGACGGTTCGCTCTTCACCACGGTGTTCGATGAAACGGGACGACCTGTAAACAGACTGGCTAAGTTTGTTGTGAACACCCAGAGCACTTTCTACGGCATCCGGAATTTCGACCGCTATGTGAGTACCCGGCAGCCGCTCCGAATCCCGGTGCTGGCACTCGATGCGGCGGGCAAACCGCTGGCTTCGGCACAGGCACAGGTGCAGCTGGTGCGCTACACCTACGAATCGGTGATTGAGCAGGGAGGCGGCTCCTACAATTACAGATCGCAGCGCCGCGAGAACATCATCCAGACCAAAACCATTACGGTGCCTGCCGCTGGAGCCGTGTACAGCTTTACCCCCACCCGCTCCGGCTCCTACGAGGTGCGCGTCATGCGGCCTGGGGCACAGAACTACGTAGCGCAGGAGTTTTACGCCTACGGCTACGGCGACACCGAAAGCACCTCCTTCGAGGTAAACAACGAAGGTGAGGTAGACATTGCCCTCGATAAGGATTCGTACGAAGTGGGCGAAGAAGCTAACGTGCTGCTAAAGTCTCCTTTTGCCGGGAAAATACTGGTAACGGTGGAGCAGAACAAGGTGCTGAGCCATTTTTATGTGCAGACCGATAAAAAGGCGGCTTCGGTAACCATTCCGATAAAAGACGAACACCTGCCCACGATGTACATTACTGCTACAGCCCTTCGCGAAGTAAAAGACAACAGCCTTCCCCTCACCATTGCCCGCGGTTTTAAACCGGTGAAGGTTACCAAGAAAAACACGAAACTAAGTGTTGCCATTACAGCACCGGAAGCCTCGCGCTCGCAGCGGGTGCAACAGGTAAAGGTGCAGACAGCCCCCGGTGCCGAAGTAACTGTAGCTGTGGTAGACGAAGGCATTCTGCAGATAAAAGACACGAAAACACCCGATCCGCACAGCTTCTTTTATCAAAAACGGGCGCTGGAGGTGCAGTCTTACGACCTCTACCCTTTCCTGTTCCCGGAGCTGGGCAATGGCAAGTCGAGCTACGGTGGCGATGGTTTTGATTTGGCTAAACGCGTGAACCCGCTCACCACCAAACGGGTGAAGCTGGTATCGGTATGGAGTGGGATTCTGAAGGCAGATGGTAGTGGAGAAGCTACGGTGAACGTGAACATTCCAGAGTTTTCGGGAGCGTTGCGCGTGATGGCGGTGGCGTATAAAGACAATGCTTTTGGCTCTTCGGAGAAAACCATGCGTATTGCTGATCCTGTGGTGATCAGTGCGGCACTTCCCCGTTTTCTGAGTCCGAAAGATACGCTGCTGGTGCCGGTTACACTGACGAACACGACAGCCAAAAGCACATCTGCCAGCAGCTCGTTGGCGGTAACCGGTCCGTTGCGACTGGTGGGCGAGGCGACACAATCGGCTAACTTAAACCCTAATTCGGAGGCGCAGGTGCTGTATAAGCTGGTGGCCAGTTCTGCCATAGGTGCCGCATCGGTTACGGTAAAAGTAAAAGCGCTGGGTGAGCAGTTCAGCAGTAAGACCGACCTGAGCGTTCGCCCGGCCGCTCCGCTACAGCAACTAACAGGAGCTGGTTCGCTGAAAGACGGAGCCGTGGCCGACATCAGTCCAAGTCATGACTTTATGCCAGCTTCCGTGTCGTCGAAGGTGCTGGTGAGTAACTCGCCGCTGGCCCAGTTCAGCGATGATATTACCTACCTGCTACAGTACCCGCACGGCTGCCTGGAACAAACCACTTCTACGGCTTTCCCGCTACTGTACTTCGCCGATTTGGCCCGCTCGCTGAACCAGGATAAGAAAAGCCGGAATTACAATCCGAACTATCTGATTCAGGAGGCAATTACTAAAATTGAGAGCATGCAGCAGTACGATGGCGGCTTCAGCTACTGGCCCGGCTCCGCCCATGGCTCCGACTGGTTTACAAGCGCCTACGCCACGCATTTTCTGTTGGAGGCGCGCAAGGCGGGGCAGCCGGTGAACAAGGAGGTGCAGGACAAGGCGCTGGCTTACCTGCAAAAACTGGTGAAAGGCAGAGCCCTGGAAGAATACCGCTACTACAACGCGCAGCAGGAGCTGAAAAGCAAGTACATTGCGCCCCGCGAAATTGCCTACTCCCTCTACGTCCTCAGCCTGGCTGGTAAACCCGACTGGGCGACCATGAACTACTTTAAAGCGAAGCCGGAGCAGCTTTCGCTCGACTCGCGCTACCTGCTGGCCAGCACCTACGCCGTGAACGGCCGCCGCGAGAACTTTAACCAAGCCCTCCCCCGCTCCTTTACCGGCGAAACCGCTGTGCGCACCCTGAGCGGCAGCTTCAGCTCTCCGCTCCGTAACATGGCGATGGCTCTAAACGCGTTGCTGGAAGCCGATCCCGATCACCAGCAGGTAACAACGCTGGCACGGCACGTATCGCAGGAGCTGGCTACAAGCAAGTGGTACAACACCCAGGAACGGGCTTTTGCCTTGCTGGCGCTGGGCAAGCTCTCGCGGCGCAGCAGCGGCAACCCCACGGCGCAGCTGGTGCAGGACGGCAAAAGCATCGCCAGCTACAGCGGCAAAGACCTGCTGCTGCCAGACAAGCTGAACGTCGGTGCTCTTTCGGTGCGCAGCGGTGGCACGGGCAGTCTGTATTATTTCTGGGAGTTGGAAGGCATTAGCCAGAGCGGCCGCTACAAAGAGGAAGACAATTTCCTGCAGGTGCGCAAAACCTTCTACGACCGCAACGGCCGCCAGATCACGAACAACACCTTCGCCCAAAACGACCTGGTGATCGTGCGCCTCACGCTGCAGTCGCTGGACGGCCGCAACATACCGAATGTGGCTATTACGGATTTACTACCGGCCGGCTTCGAGATCGAGAACCCGCGCCTGATGGGTGAGCGGGAGTTCAAGTGGCTGCAACA
>NZ_VRTY01000138.1 GCF_008017455.1 Pontibacter qinzhouensis
GTCCATGGTAACTGTCTTTAAGCTAAGTTATTAAATTTAACGCTTTGACACAGTTCCATTTACAGTCTCGGAGCAAAGCCAAAAACTACTGTTCTTTCACTTGCTTGCCCGGGAAGAATATATCTCCTACGTAGTAATAAATGCCTCTCCCACTTATAAAGCTATATACGAGGAGACAATAGGTTAAAAAAAAGAATTTGTCAACCTCATCCCCACATTTGTCCGCCTCACCCTTTTTTGCCTGAATTGCTTCTCTGCCGTCCCTCCTATAGGCTTCCATTGACGCTTGTTCCTACTGCCAGCCGCCGGTAAATGCGCTGCACCTGCGTGGCCTGGAAGCCTCCTCCCTGGCTGGCCCTGTGGCCGGACTCGTTCAGCCGGCGGGCTATAGCAGCCCAGCCCATGCCCTTCTCCCGGTGCGACTCGATCATCGCCGCGGCCCGCCTGTTGTTCTCGTTCACCGCCGCCTTTTCCCTGCGGGCGAGCTCCCCCTTCTTCCTGGCCAGGGGCGTGAGGTTCTCCGGCTTGCCGAGCTGCGCCCCCTGCGCCTTCTTGGCCTGCAGCGCCGCCTTCGTCCTAGAGCTGATCAGCTCGCGCTCGTGCTGGGCCAGCACCGCGAAGATACCGATGGTGAGGGTGTTGGCATCCGGCATATCGACGCAGACGAAGTCCACCCCACTGTCCCGGAGGGCGAAGATGAAGCCGGCGTTACGGCTGAGCCTGTCGAGCTTGGCGATCAGCAGCGTTCCCCTGACCCGCTTGGCGTGGCCGATCGCTGCATGGAGCTGCACCCGGTTATCCTTCTTGCCGGACTCCACCTCGACGTATTCCGTCACGATGCCGTCCCCCGGCTTGAGGAAGTTCCGGACCGCGTGCTGCTGGGCCTCCATTCCCAGGCCGCTCTGCCCCTGCTTCTGGGTGGAGACCCTGAGGTAGGCGATGTACTGTTTTCCTTCCAGACTCATGCTAAGACGTTAGACGCTGCCGGAGACAGGGTGAGATTTGAAGATGCCGCCCTGTCTCCGGCAGCGGTGAATGAGGCTGCAAGGTACGGCTTTTTCGGTGATATTACGCTTTTTAAACGAGCGTTCAAGAAGTGTAAAGCCCGGTGACGGCACACTGACAAAACGGCATCTCCCAATTCTGTTAGCCAACCTATGGGGAATGACACTATTATTAGTATCTTCCTAGCGCCGCCGGGGACAGTCCCCGGCAGTCAGCGACACTATATATAATAGAGTATGGCCAAGGTAGGTTTTGTAAGCGAGGCGGGGGCGCACGGTTTCTCCCTCGACGCCCCCGGCGGCACGCACTTCTCCGTCACGGCGGTGCTCGTGGAGGAGGAGAGCAGGAGGGAGGTCGAGCAGGGGTTCCTCCGTCTCCGGGAGCGGCACCTCCCCGGCGGGAGGCCCGCCCTTGCGGAGGGGGAAAGCGGAATAGTGCAACTGAGGGAATTCCTGGGGGGCCTGCGGAAGTTGGACTTTTCCTTCCACGCCCTGCTGGTCGACAAGCGCAAGCTGCACCAGAAGTCGCCGCTCTCCTACAGGGGCACCTTCTACAAGTTCCTCTCCGGGCTGATCTACAACAACCTCTACCGCACCCTCCCTGACCTGAGCGTGGTGGCCAGCGAGCTGGGCACGCCCGAGTTCATGGAGAGCTTCCGCCGCTACATCCTGGAGAACCACCGGGTGGACCTCTTCTCCCCGGCGCCCTTCACCTTCTCCACCGGGGAGGGGGAGCCGCTGCTGGAGCTGGCGGCTCTCCTGGGCCAGAGCCTCAACGGCTTCCATGCCGGCCTGTCGGCCGTGGATGTGGAGCGGGAGCTGGCCGGCCGGTGCGTGGGGGTGGGGCGCTGGCCGGAGGCGTACGTGCCCTACACCGTCGACTCAGAGAGCGTGCAGGCGGACGCCCAGGACGAGGCCGTCACGGCGGCCGCGCTGCTGCGGGCGCGGGGCTACCTGGAGCGCCACGGGGGCAGCGAGGACCCGGTCACCAAAAGCCGGGTGGCCTTTGTGGAGTACCTGCTGCTGGTCTTCACCTACAACTACCGGACCCGCTACATCCACACCCACGAGCTCCTCCAGCACCTCAACTCCTTCAAATACGAGCACTTCACCGAGCACCGCTTCCGCTCGCTCGTGGTGGGGCCGGTGCGGGATGAGGGCGTGCTCATCGTCTCCTCCGCCGCCGGCTACAAGCTGCCCTGCTCCACGAGGGACGTCTACAGCTTCTTCAACTACTACAACCAGCAGATACAGCCGATGCTCGGCCGGCTGGGCCAGTGCCACCGGGCCCTGGAGCTGGCGACCGGGGGGGCGCTCAACGTGCTGGAGGAGCCGGAGTACGCCGGCCTCCGCAAGCTGCTGGACAGGCTTCACTGACAGGCGCGCCGTGCCTGGGCTTCAGTCTCCACAGGGTGTCCATTTTCCTTCCTTCAGCATCGTTCTGTTTCCTTTGTCTCGCAGAGTTACGTTGGGGCGAAGCCTGCCAGGGAGAGTCGGCTAGATACAGCAGCTACTCTCCGGCCTTGAAAGTGTGCAGGCTGTTGATGTCAGGAGGCCATACTTTATGTCCAGCTTCCATTCCTATGAGCACTTGAATACAGGCCAAAAAGCTTTCTACATAAGGGAAATAAAGATGGACTATTGAAAAGGGAGGTACCTACTACCAGGGAGAACAGGAAAGTCCTCTGGAGATAAAAGACAGGCAGAGCCTCGCCTTCCAGCGGGAGCATGGGGAGCTCTTCCCAGGAAAACAACAGAGAGACTGGTTAGGCAGCTGGAATACGGCGCTATTTTTTATTTCCCTTTCAAGTAGACTAAAAGTTGAATCTGAGTGGGACCAGGAGTGGCAGGACGAGAAGGAGAATGCCATAGAAGCGTTCCGGCAAGATGGCCCGGATTCTCTTGATCCTGCATGGCACTGGGAAGAGGAACAGGCAAAGGCCGCAAACCCCAGCCAAGGCTGGCACTCCTATCCAGGCCTTTGCTTCCATCTGACGCAGGTGGATTTATCTGTCTAAATCTTGCATAGTATCTTAATAATCAGCCATATACACTATAATAATTATTGATTAATAATTAGTACATAATAATTAATAAGCAATAATTAAAACATAATAATTATTAATCATTTAACGGCAGCAGGGATTCTGCTGCCGTATGCTCCTGCTTATTTCTTCCTGATTATTTGGGAATGCTGCTGTATGGCTTCCTATGTCACGCGCTGTTGCTATATAAACCCCCGCTTCAGAAGATAATCTGTTTGTCAAGTTTTTAGGTTATAAAACTTGACAAATAGAGCTAAGCAAGAATGCATATTGGCAAATTCGTGTGATGGTTATATGCGAAAAGCTAAATAAGGTAGTTCATGTATTCAGTATTACATGCTTGCCACGAATGACGCTGATAGATTAGTAAGGGCAGTTTGCAACAGGAGTGAGGCGCTGGTGGAGCTATCATCAAGGCACGGCATCAACATATCTTAGCGTAGATGGAGAATCCAATAAGTTATTTCATGTTAAATGAACTACTGTTTCTCTTGATATTCAAGCAGTTTCTGTCCTTTCTCTGTGGTAACATATTGCTGCAAAGGGCTGCTGGGGCGGTTTTTGATAGTCTTGTCTAATAAGCCTGCTTCTACTAAAGGCTCGATATAGCGTCTCACATTGTCTGTGTGATTAGCCAAGCCTAAACCCTCCTCTAAATAGCTTTCCGCTTAGCTGGTTTTAGAGCATAATTTAAGACCTTTAAATGTGCTGGCTCCAGCTCTTTTTTAGCTTGGTCGCCAACTTGGTCGTTAGCTTGGTCGCTTTCGACTAAGCTACTCTCTATAAAGGCCGGATGGCAAAATATCTCCACCTCAAAAAAGGTACGCTCATCATCCGCTCGGAAAGTAGGCGTAGAGGAGCCATTACTTTCCAGTACCCCTCTGATGGTAGGGATACCAGTAGCTCTGCCCTATGTTAGATCTAGCTCTTTTAGGAAATCGCCTAAACGGCGGTTGCGATAGCGCCGGGGCCTGATGCGGCCACTATTCAGGTCCTCCTGGTGAATGGAGCGATCTGGACCACCATAGTTAAGAAGGACAATGAAGTTGGGGCTAACCCGAATATCCACTTGTTCCCTTACCAAGTAGTCCCGGTGGGATAAGGCGTTGGCCACAGCCTCTTCCAGGGCAGCGTAAGGATAGTTCCACACACGCACGGCTTCGGCCTTTCTCGGCTGCTTGAGAACCTTCTCCCTAAGAAAATTAGTCTGTAGCAATTCCAACGTTTTACGGATCATGGAAGGCACTGGGCCCGTTATCCTGGGGAACTCTATGTACTCCGGGTCTCCTTCACCCTTAGGAAAGTATACCACATCTACCCATGTAGCGGGAAAGAACTTTTCCGGATGCTCATTGAACATCATCAGCGCCACATTTCGTGGGAAGCGGTTCTCTACAGGTCCTTCCACCAATAGCATCTGCTCCAGCACTTCCACTTTATTACGCTGCTCCGTCCACTCCTGCAGCCTACTTGCCACCTCCCGGAGGTGGTCCTGCACTAACACCATAGAAACGTCCTCCAGGCTCGCCTGCGTGTTAGCACGGTCATCGAAAGGCACTTAGGTTAGCCAGGCTAATTAGCTCCTGCTGTGTCTCCTGGACGGAGTTGGCGTAACGGCGGACGTAGTAATTCACCTGTCGCTGCACCTGTTCCGGATTAGTAAAGAAAAGCACCATTTTGTTTACTTGAGCTGTGAAGGTATGAGCTAAGCCAAGGCATTGGTTCTGGCATTAAATGAAACCTCATTTTGTAGATATTGAAGAGGATATATAGTATATTCGGTAATAAAAACGACACAACAGACAAATTGCTACATAAAGGCAGGAAAAGAGAAACTAAATAGTGAACAGCAAACGCACAAAATATCACACTTGCATACCGTGAAAAAACCTACACATAACCTAAGTTTCCAAAAGAACTATTTTGATGCCAATGCACTGTTTTACTTTACATTAAAGAATAAATTCTCTTTGAAAGATAAAGTTAAATGAACGAAAGAAAGCTATCAGAACTACAGAAAGAGTATAGGGCCTTCTTTTTAGAGAAGATGAGACTTTATGGTATTAAATCACCTGCTGAGTTAACCAAAGAAAAGAAGATCGAGTTCTTCACAGAAATAAAACAAGATTGGGCGAAATATAAACTATCGAAAAAACAAATAAAGGAGTTCCACAAAAAGAACACCCAACCAATAGTAAAGGAACCCATAGAAATTTATATTGAGAAATCGATACAGGAAACCGAAAGAGAATCACCTTTTACGGTAAAAGAATGGCCTCAAAAAGAGTATCCAGGCCCACCAAATAAAGAAAAAAAACAACAGCAATCAGAAAAAAAAGCACCACGTCAAGAGCAGGAACGACCACCACAAGAGTTCACCAAACAAATCATTAAGTCCGAGCCAAATCGGGAACAAACAGAAGATTTAAGAATAAAATTTAACCCTAATAATCATTTTGCACAGGAGGGACAATACCAGTACCCTGTAGTGAAAATGCCAAAGCAAAACTCAAGGCTGAAACTCCCAAGGAAGGGTCGTTCAAATCAAAAAGGATATAAGGAGAATGACTTCTACAGTCAACTTAAGCAAAATATAATTGACATTGAATTAGATAACAATGTTCATTTGGTTATACCAAATTTTAATGAGCCGTATGAACCTGACATTGTTTTGTTTGATAAAAGCCTTAATCTCTATATCGACATTGAAATTGATGAACCCTATGACGGTTATTACAGATACCCTACACACTATATAAATCCTGAAGATGAAGTTAAGCAAGATAATATCAGAGATTTGTTTTTCACCGAAAGCGGATGGATTGTTATAAGATTCAGTGAGAAGCAAGTCCATTGTCAAGCAAATCAGTGCATTAAATATATAAAGAATGTCCTTAGTTCAATTTATAATCGTGACTTCAACAACGATGTGAAATACGAGAAGGAAAACCAGTGGGATTATAACCAATGTATTCAATGGCAAAAATTTTATTATAGAGAAAGATACCTTGGAATAGATCGATTCCAAAAACAATACAGCTATAAGGAAATAGAAATTGATACCGAAGAAGCTGAAAGTATTGAAAGGGTAATTGAAAGAACGAAAAAATTCAAATTTGATAATTGGAATACCAATATTGCATTTGATGAAGAGGCTCACAAATACCTTCATCCAAAAGATGAGACAGGTAATGCAGAGTATATATCCGTAACAACATTGATTGGGCGTTTTTTCCCGTTCGACCTTAAAAGATATATTGAAAGAAAGGCTGAAGAAGAGAATAGAACAGAGGAAGATGTATTTGATGAATTCACTATTATGCGGGATGAAGCAGCCGAGAAAGGAACATTCCTGCATAATCAAATCGAAAACTTCCTAAAGGGAACCGAATTTGATTCAGATTCAAAAGAGTTTGAGTTGTATCTTGATTTTTACAACAAAGAAATAAAGGAAAGAAACCTCATATTCTATGATGCTGAAAAAATGATTTTCTCCAACAAGTATAATGTCGCAGGTACAATTGACTGTCTTTTCAAAAAAAATAACAAAGACGAATATGTGATGCTTGACTGGAAAAGAAGTAAAAAACTAATCATTGATGGTCGTCCAAGAATTTTCGGATTTGGTTACGCTTTATCTGAATTAAGCTCCTTGGATAATTCAAGCTTCAACAAATACTGTCTTCAACAGAACATTTACAAGCATATAGTTGAAACAGAGTATTCGATGAAAATATCTTCAATGAAATTAGTTGTGTTGCACGAAAATTATTCTAACTACCATATTGTGGATGTACCCATTATGAAGAAAGAAACCAATATAATTCTAAACTCAATAAAAGTGAAAATCTGATATGGATGTATTGAAAGAATTCCAGGCTGCAATTGAAATTGAATTAGCTAAAAATCTTCAGGATTTTGAAGAGCAAAAGAAAACACCCTTAGATGAAAGGGTTGCCAAGGGTGTTACTATGACTAACCTGCGAGTTGAATTTGACTTCTATGATGGTTTGCCAAATCAGTGGTGCTATCCTCTATCAGGTTCACAAAAGTACATTTCGTCCGTAAAGATTTTTTGTGACAACAATATCTCAAAATTTAAAGAAGGCAGCTCAGTTGTTTTGAGTAACGGTTCTCATCGCTTTGAAATGGATATTGAAGAAGATAGTACGGAAAACTTTATTCTTAAACCCAACGATTTCAATGTTAAGCATTGCTGCATTGATAGCAATAACTACCCAAAAAATAATTGGGATATAAATTCAGTAAATACTGACATCAGTACGAAACTTCTAAAAATTGCTGCTGATATTTTAAAAAATAATGAAACAACGCTACGTAAAATTGATAGCATCTTAAACGGGAGAACCAGAAATAACTTTCAAGCCTATTCTCAAAGAATAGGCTACTTAAACGATTCGCAAAACTCAGCTTATCTGAACGCCATAAATGCAAGTGATTTTTGCATTATTCAAGGTCCTCCGGGAACCGGTAAGACCGAAACCATTGGAAACATCGCTAAGCAACTTATTGATTGTGGGTTAAAAGTATTCGTTACAGCTCCAACCCATACGGCCATTAATAACTGTTTAAATGCTGTTGCTTCCAAAGTTAAAGACAATAACAAGGTGATTAAGATTGGCGAGAAAGCAAGCAATAAAGAGGTACAAGAGAACCAATATGTAACAAAGAAATCTCGAGTAACATACTCCAGCTATATAAATAATACCAACTACAGCCAAAAAGGTATCGCTATTGGTTCAACAGCCTATTCGCTTTGTTATCCTGGGAGTAAAAAACTTGACGGGTGGGAATTTGATGTGTGTATCATCGATGAAGCATCGCAATTGAGTATCCCGTTGTCCATTGCAGCAATGAACAGGACAGGAAAATACATTTTTGTTGGAGACCACAAACAACTTGACCCCATTATTCCAAAAGATTCAAATAATGAAATGTTTGCCGAATCCATTTTTAGCAAATTGGCACGCATTTATCCCAATGAAATAAATCTGTTAAATACATCCTACCGGCTAAATAAGTCGCTAATAAAAATACCGAACACTTTATTTTATGAAAATCAGCTTCAATCGGCATCATCTACCCAAGAGGATAACTCACGATATGAATGCAAAAACCATCCTGAAATATTAAATAGCGATCCTCACAAACTAATACTGCACAATGTTTTTGATGCAAATGGTCGTTCTCCTCACGAAGCAAAGCTTGTTGCAGAATTAGTTTCTGACCTCTTACAAAACGGTGTGAAAATTAATGACATTGGTATTATGTCGCCATACAGAGCACAAGTGAGGGAAATCAAAAAGGAGGTTATAAAAGTGCTTCCAAAAACTATATCCAAGCCATTTGAGACCTTGTTTGTAGATACAGTAGATAGTATGCAGGGGCAAGAGAGGAATTATATCATCTATAGCTTGGCCAACTCCCATCCTCTTGAATCTATGAGACGCTTAGACTTCTTCTACAGTCCAAACAGATTGAATGTGGCCATTACAAGAGCAATAAAGAAATGTTTTGTAATCGCTAACTACAAGGTTTTTGAAATTATAGATGATGAATTAAAAGACCGCAAAGAATATCAAGACATAAAAGACAGTCTTGACGTCTTTAAACGATATTTCTCACTTTCAACAAAGTTTGAAATAAACCAGACTGTCGAAGATGAATGGTAAGAGAGAACATCTTAATATTATTCAACAATGAAAACTATTTCATCATGACAGAGAATTCAAACAAAAGATCAGCAAATGATTTTGTTGCCAAGGATATTAAATACGACAGAATTTGTGTAAGTGGAAAAAAAGATAACTTTACAGCTATTAAGTGTCAAGGAAAATGGGAAAAGGGTTATCCAGAATTTGAAGATTTAATGGACAACTTTTCCGAAGAAAAAGATTTATCAGAGATTCAAAAGTTTTCATCAGAAGCAAGAAGTTCTTTTTAAAATAGAATTGAACCAAGCGGCAAGCAAAAGCCAGAACGCAAAATGCTACTCCTGCTATCTAATTCAATATAAGAAATTCTGTCGTATTTGCTGTAATGTGATCTCCTAAAACGGCCGATAAAATGAGCTTCAGGAGGTCATAGCCGGAAGCGGCCACGAACACAGCCTATAAGGATCAAGAAATCCCGCGCTGCTGTCTCACCAACCAAGTCCTAGATTTTTTTTGTGGGATGAGTAGCCGGGACGGTAGAGAAGCTCTGACTTTGATACAAATTGCGCTTACTGTCAGATCTTAGCGCAAGTCTTTACCTAAGCAAAATCACTAAATTGATTGTTTTATAATTTGCCATTTTATAAAAACCGGCTTGAGAAAGGCAGTCATTCAAGTGGCTTAACTCCCTTGGCTTCCATCTGACACAGGTGAGATTCTCTGTCTAAAGCTTGCTGAGTAACTTAATTATCAGACATATACAGAATAATAATTATTACTTAATAAGTAATAATTAAAACATAATAATTAATAATCATTTATAATAGTAAAGTGCTACAAGAAGCACGGGTGGTTTGATTTTACAATACACCTCCTGCTTTTATCTCATCAATTAATAAATTTTAACAACGGACGTTCTAGCTTTTTTCATAGCTCCTATTTTGCCGTGGAACATCCATTACTCTAGCAAAACAGAGTAGTTGCGATGCATGCTATAAGCACCTTGGGGCTATGGTTGGCATGCTTTAAGTTTATGAATGATATATGTAGTTATTTCAGCCTCTTCACTAACTTGTGCTTCATAGGGGTTAACTGAAAAAATAGGAGAGGACGGTGGAGCAGGAATCTTTCAACTTCAGTTCTTTATAAAGATATAGAACTTATTTGATTTTTATTCTCCTGCAGTTCTAGAACAAAAAAGCCAATAAGTGTTTAACCA
Source organism: Pontibacter qinzhouensis (assembly GCF_008017455.1). Classification (GTDB taxonomy): domain Bacteria; phylum Bacteroidota; class Bacteroidia; order Cytophagales; family Hymenobacteraceae; genus Pontibacter; species Pontibacter qinzhouensis. Next base: position 9,944 of record NZ_VRTY01000138.1, read on the forward strand.
GTAGAGAAAATGCTAGGAGCTATTTTCTTTTGACGCCGCCAAAAGTGGGCATACCCAATACTATTGAGTTGAAGAAAGTCACTGAACAAATAAATACAATGAAGAAAGATGAACTGAAACTAATTATATCTATCTCAATCGCCCTAGCAACAGCTATAGGAGTAGCTTACATCATTACTTTAGGTAAGAGTTTTAATTTATCCGATGGATTAAGAGCATTAAGTTTTGGTATTTCTACTACAACTTTCTTTTGGGTATTCTACTTTTCATATGGATGGAAATGGTGGGGGTTAAATAAGATTTTTTACCGACCCAATTTGAGCGGCACATGGTCTGGAATATTGAAGTCAGATTGGAGGGATAAAAATGGAGAAAGAATAGGGGATATAGAATTTTACATCGTAATAAGGCAAAGCTTTTTGAGAATTCATTTTACAACTTTCACTACTTCATTTATTGGAACTTCATATTCGGAAACTTTATCTCTTAAAAAAGAAACTGGATTAAAAAATGTAGCATATCTATATCGCAAAGAAACAAGCCAAGATGATAATGAAGTTCTTCAAGAGGGAGCAACTGAGCTTAGGCTGATAGAATCTAAACCCAGAAAGTTAGAAGGTAAATATTGGAGCAACCAAAAGACAAACGGGAAGATTGATGTTTCATTTATTTCTAAAAAAATAGTAGATTCATTTAATGATGCTAAATTGTTGAAGAATAGTGGTGAATAAATTGTATATCAGATTAGATGTAGACAATGCTGGAGACAGCATTGAATTAGCCTTGTTAAAGGCAGATTATAGAAAGGCTCAAAATACACATCATAAGATTCAAGAAGGTATTAATTTAATCTTAGACAAAATCAACAGATTAGACTCAACCGCACTTCTTATGAGAGGATGTGATGATATTTTATTTTCGATTGAAAAGGATAATTATGATTTTAATTACTTAGAAAAAATTAAAAGTGAGTTTAAATCAACAACAGGATTCTCTTTGAGCATTGGTGTAGGTTCTTCTATCCCTGAATGCATGTACAACCTAAGAGTTGCCAAAGTTTCTGGAAAAGACACAGTAATTGAGAACAGCAATAGCTAATAATGGATATAGGTACTGATAAGTTTGACAGATAAATGGAGTAGACCACTAAACTATTCTTATCAAACAAGCAGTTAAAAACTCCACTGCTCATCGTTTCCTGTCTTATGAATCCCATCTTTTCGGGAGACTAGCAACAACGCAAGCAACACTGAGCAACAAGCCGCTAATTTCGTTCTGATTTTCGTTTGAATTGAATTTGAAAAGCATTTGGTGGTGCTGTTGCTTTGGCTGCAAAGAACTGCAGCCGGGTAAATAATAACGCAGATGCGCTTTGAAAGAAGGCGCTATTTTTAGTTTGGACTCTGGGTGAAATGTGTTTGGAACTGGTTTAATCAAGGGGTGCTTCAGGACCATCTTATTCAGCAGCAACAAGAGAGCAAAGGCCTTGTTGCTGCCTAATTTCAACTGGCTCTAGCCCCTCTACAAATGTTGTACTTGTAAAATGGCTGTGGCTGTTTCACAACAATTCTTCTGAAAATGCTTATGTTGAAGAAGCTATGTAAAAGGTCTAGAAAAACGGTGAAACGGCCTCAACCATTCTTTATACATACAGCAGATAAGCGTATGTTTACATTTACACAGTAGTTGACGGTAATGCAAAAAAAGATACTATCAAGAACCTATGGCAATAATTCACTTCTTAAATGTCCTTGAAGGGGACTGTAACATTATTCAACATAACTCTGGAAGGTTGACTGTAATTGATGTAAGTAATGCTTATAATGATTATGATACTGATGAAGAAAGAAAAGTTAAAGTATCAAGAGAAAGGGAAGACAGAAGGTTAAGAACAATGGTCCCATCTGATAAAGTAGATTATAAACAGAAGCTTACTCCTGATAATCCAATTTTATATATTAAAGAAAAAATTAAGAAATCAGAAATTTTTCGGTTCATTATCACTCATCCAGATATGGACCATCTTGATGGAATTGAAGATTTGTTTACAGAATTTAATATTATTAATGTTTGGGATACTAATAATAGAAAAGAGATTTCTAATAAGCTAAACTATGGTGGATATAATATAGATGACTGGAAATTTTATAAAAACATCAGAGACGGGAAAAAAACTGGTATTAAAAGATTAACATATTTTGCCAATAGAGTAAATTCTTTTTATAAAGAAGATAACATAAAGATATTATCACCGACACCAAAAATACTTGAAGAATGTAATAGGAAAGAGAATTGGAATGACTCTTCATATGTTTTTCTTTATTCTCCTCCTATGGCAAATGGTAAGTCATGGAAAATCTTATTTGCAGGTGATAGTGAAGATGTGACTTGGGAATATATTCTAGAGAACTTTAAGGAAGAAGTGACCAATGTGGATGTTTTGTTTGCCCCCCATCATGGCAGGGATTCTGGGCGAAGTTATGAATTTTTAAAAACTTTAAAACCAAGAGTAACTTTGTTTGGAAATGCAAGTTCGAAGCATTTGGCATATGACTCATATAAAGATTCAATTAGAATTACAAACAATCAAGCTGGCTATGTAGTCTTGGATATTTCTGGAATTGACATTAATTTTTATGTTAAGAATTACGAGTGAATATTCCGGGCAAGCAGCGCCACCGTTCCGGGCCAAGCGGCGCCACTTAGGATGAGCGGATTTGTGA
>NZ_VRTY01000139.1 GCF_008017455.1 Pontibacter qinzhouensis
GTGATACTGGTGTCCTGTTTCCAGGAGAGATACAATTTCAATTTCCGATAAGTTATGACGCAGTCTATAACCTCTATAACTTTTAACTCTAAATAAGATAAGCTGCTACTTCATCTTCCTGCAGCACCACACTAATGTGGTTGCGGAGCGTGGTGGCCAGCGAGTAGCCGGTGTAGGTGGCGGCCACCGGAAACAAGGTGTGGCTTCGGTTTACGAGGGTGGCAATTTCTATTTTGCGCGGGTTGTACTGCAGAAAAGCAGCCAGGGCATAGGTCAGTATTCTGCCTGTGTTCAGCACATCGTCTACGAGCACAATGGCTTTATCTTTTAGGTCTACGGTTTCTGGCTTTAGCTGCACCGGCGTGTCGGCAGGGGCAGACTTGTCTATAATGGCCCGGATGAGCGTAACAGTTATAGGCGAAATCTTTTGCAGCTCGCGGGTCAGCATTTCGGCCAGTGTATAGCCCGTCTGGTCGATGCCCGCCAGCACGAGTTCCTGCTCTTCAAAGTTCTGCTCGTAAATCTCGTAGGCCATCCGGATGATCTTTTGCTCGATCTGAGATTTGTTCAGTATCTGGTTTTGTTGCGGGTGTGTCATCTGTTCAAGAGCTGTTGGTTAGGTGGCGAAGGCCAGGCCAGCTATGGCAAAATTAAAATAATATTTGCAGCAGGCACATGTTTTAGGTAAACAACAAAATAATTTGGTTAATAAGGTTTTACTTTCATAAATTCTTGTTAATTTTGCAGTCCGATTCAGAATTAAGGTTAATAAACGTTTATAATAATGAGAAAAGGCATTCACCCAGAATACAGAAAGGTGGTTTTCCAGGATACTTCCAGTGATTACAAGTTTATCACTCGTTCTACCATGAATTCAAGCGAAACCATCACCATGGAAGACGGTGTTGAATATCCGGTTATTAAAGTGGAGGTTTCTTCTGCCTCACATCCTTTCTACACTGGTAAAAACATCTTCGTGGACACTGCAGGTCGCGTTGAGAAATTCAACAAGCGTTACAAAAAATAAGCGTACTAAGTTTAGAACGTTTAAAAGAAAAGTCTTTCCGATGCTATCGGGAAGACTTTTTTATTTTCTCCTAACCCTTACTTTATAACGCAAAGCTGAAGACGTTTGCGGCTGCAGAACTACAAAAAGTTGTGCAGCTAACGGTCTGTTAGAAAAAGATTGCCTGTAATTAAGTAGGTCTTCCTGAATTATTTCGGGAAGACTTTTCTATTTTTGTGCTTATGAATGTTGTTCTCTTCGATGAACCAGGCATCAGGCAGTCGCTGTTGCCGCTTACGTTTACCAGGCCTGTAGCCGACATACGCATTGGTATCTTAACTATTGCTGAAAAATGGCGCACCTACCTGGGAGGCAATGTATCTTACCTCACGCAGCCTTACCTCCACGCTAAATTTAAGCGACAAACCGAACCTCGCCAGCTGTTCGTAAACGGAGCCGTATGCCCCGATGTAGAACTGGTGCGCCTAATTAGGCAACTGGACCTGGGAGAGGCACTCACATACAAAGGTACTCTGATAGCCCTGCACACCACAGGCCAGCACGTGCAGCAGGCACAGGACCTGCAGCCATTGGCAAAGTCGGTAAAAGAAGTAGAGAACTGCACCCTGCTACAGGAGGTATGGGATATATTTCTGCAGAACCCCGACCAGATCGAAAAGGATTTTGCGCTCGTGACGGCTGGCCGCAAGAGCCGGGCCGTATACGATGTGCACACGGCCGTGTACTGCGAACGAAATGTGTTTATTGAAGAGGGTGCCAAAATAAGAGCAGCGGTGCTTAACGCCGAAACCGGCCCTATTTATATTGGCAAAAACACGCAGGTGCAGGAGGGAGCGCTTATTGCCGGACCTTTTGCGCTTTGCGAAGGCAGCATAGTAGGCATGGGAGGCAAAATGCGGGGCAAGACCACCGTTGGGCCTTTCTCTAAAGTAGGTGGCGAAGTCAGTAACTCAGTCATATTCGGGCATTCTAACAAAGGGCACGATGGCTACCTGGGTAACTCGGTGCTTGGCGAGTGGTGCAACCTTGGTGCCGACACCAACACCTCGAACCTGAAAAACAATTACGGCGAAGTAAAGCTCTGGAACTACCCCAGTAACAGCTTTAAAGGTACAGGGCAGCAATTCTGTGGCCTTATTATGGGCGACCACTCCAAAAGCAGCATCAATACCATGTTTAACACGGGTACAGTGGTAGGTGTGAGTGCCAATGTGTACGGACCGGGTTTTCCGCCTAACTTTGTACCGTCTTTCTCATGGGGTGGCGCAGCCGGCCTCACTACCTACAGGCTAGACAAAGCTTTAGAAGTAGCAGAAAGAGTAGTAGCACGTCGTAACCTGGACCTCGACGCAACAGAGCGCGCTATTTTAGAAGCAGTGTTTGAACAGACAAAACAGTACCGGCAAGACCTTTAACCCTTGGATAGAAAAGCTCAAAAAACCTTCGGAAGGCTGTTTTCATTAGAATAATTTATTTGTTAAATGGCTGCACTATTAAATGGTAGTTTAGCTTATAGAGAATCCAGTAGCTTCTATCCACCAACCATTTAACAATCAACAATCTATCATCTAAAATCTAGTATCTAGCATCTAATATGCAGTTTTCACAGATCATAGGGCAGGACGAAACGAAGCAGATGCTGCTGAACTCAGTGCAGCAGAACCATGTGGCGCATGCGCAGCTGTTTCTGGGGCAGGAGGGAGGCGCCAACCTGGCGCTGGCGCTGGCCTATGCCACCTACATTAACTGTGAGAGCAAACAGCCCAACGATTCATGTGGAACATGCAACAGCTGCGTGAAGATGAACAAGCTGGTGCACCCCGACTTTAACTTCGTGATGCCCGTAACCAGCACCAAATCGGTAACGAAGGATGTGCTGAGCCAGAAATTCCTGACGGAGTGGCGGCAGTTTGTGCTCGCTAACCCGTACCAGGGCCTGAACGAGTGGATGCAGTTTATTGGTGCCGAGAACAAACAGGGCCTTATTTCGAAAGAAGAAAGCCGGCAACTGGTAAAGCTGGTGTCGCTAAAGGCCTTTGAGGGCGATTATAAGATTGTGCTGATCTGGCTGCCGGAACTGATGCACACTACCGCCGCCAATGCCCTGCTGAAGCTGCTGGAGGAGCCGCCCGTAAAAACGCTCTTCCTGCTGGTGTCGCAGTCCTCTGAGAAATTGCTGGCCACCATTACCTCGCGCACCCAGATTGTGCAGGTGCGCACCTATTCAGAAGAAGATGTGGTGGCCTACCTGCAGCAGACCCACCATACCGAGCCTACCACTGCTTACCAGATTGCACAGTTGGCAGAAGGCAGTCTGAATGCAGCCACCAAACTAACCAGCGAAATCAGCAGCGACTATTTCGTGTTTTTCCAGGACTGGATGCGCTCCTGCTATGGCTACAAATTTGGCGAGATAGTAGAAAAGACAAGCGAGGATTTTCAGAAGCTGGGCCGCGAAAACCAGAAAAACTTTCTGCTCTATGCCCTGAACCTGTTCCGGAAGGTCATGTTGTACGGCATCGATACGTCGCTGGTAGCCTTTATGCCACCTGCGGAGCAGGCCTTTATCGAAAATTTCTCGAAGCTGATAACAACACGTAATGCCGAACTGCTCTCTACAGAGCTGAACGAGGCGCATTACCATATCGAGCGAAACGCAAACCCTAAAATGGTATTCGTAGACAGCTCCATACAAATTGCAGGCTTCCTGCGAAACCAAAATTAACATACATGCAAACGAACCCGATTCCTACAACCATCCGCATCGGCACCAGGGGCAGCAAATTAGCCCTATGGCAAGCCAACGCCACCGCCGATAAGCTGACTGCCGCAGGTTTTGCCGCTGAACTGGTCATCATCAGCACCAAAGGCGACCAGGTGCTCGATAAATCGTTAGACAAAATAGGTTCTAAAGGTGTGTTTACCGAAGAGCTGGAAGTTGGCCTGCGCGATGGCTCCATCGATATTGCTGTGCATAGCGCCAAAGACGTGCAGTCTTCTATTCCGGACGACCTGGAACTACTGGCCTTTATGGAGCGCGAGCAGGTTAACGATGTGCTGCTGTCGTTCGACCCGGAGTTTAAACTTACGCCTGAGAGCAAGGTGGTTATTGGTACTTCCTCTACCCGCCGCAAGGCCCTGCTCAAGAAGTACTACCCACAGGTTAGCACCGCCGAATCGCGGGGCAACCTGCAAACGCGCCTGCAGAAGCTGGAGAACAAGCAGTTCGATGTGCTGCTGCTAGCCTATGCCGGTGTTTTCCGAATGGGCTACGACAACCTGATTGTGCACACCTTCCCCGAAACCCAGTTTGTGCCGGCTGCCGGACAAGGAAGCGTAGCCATAGAATGCGCCAGAAGTTTAGACCCAGAGGTAAAGCAGCAGCTAAAAGCCGCCCTCGACCACGCCGACACACATGTGTGCCTACTGGCAGAACGCGCTTTTCTGCGGACCATGGAAGGCGGCTGCAGCATCCCGTCGTTTGCACTGGCTACCCTCACAGCCGAAGGCCTGCAGATAGAAGGTGGCCTGGTGAGCCTAGACGGGCAAACCCTGCTACAGGAAACCATGACAGCCACTCCAGCGCAAGCCGAGGAACTAGGCATCAGGTTGGCTACTTCCATTCTGGCGCAAGGCGGCAAAGAGATACTGGAAAGCATTAAAGCCCAGCGCGAGGAGTAGCGGCTGTTGGCAGTAACTTAATTGGAAAGCGGTGCAGTTTTGCATCGCTTTTTTTGTAGCAGTAAAGCAGCAGCTTGGGAGGTATTTATTAAAACAATCCATTGAATAACGTTTGAGCCGGGTGTGCAGGAGGAATGTGTTTTGAGGCTTGTAGTGTTAAATATGATTGTTGTTGCTATTTCGTTTATCTGGCTATATTGGAGTGATAGACAGAATAGTTGGGAGTGTAATCTAAACTGTGTCATTTCCTTATTTCAGTTTACTGGCCCTTCTGCTGTTCTGGCGTTCCTCCTCATCCAGGTGCAGATCCATCTCCGCGTCCAAAGCGGCTTCTAAAAAGTGTTTCAGCAGGGGGCCAGGCGCGCCGTCTTTGCCAAAGGTGGGTTTGCCGCTCCGGAACTCTTCCAGGAACTGGCGCTTGATCTTTTCCAGATCCAGTTGGTTTTTCTCTTCCATGTTAACTGTGTTAAAAGTAGTACTCTTAATCCTTTGACACAGTTTTGCTTTACAGCATCGCTGCAGATGCGCCACAAAAAGTAACCGCCACCAAACTACAAGCCATATGCGGCTGTAATTTGGTGGCGGTCAGGCTATAGTTCTAATTTTTAATTTTTAATTAGAAAAGCAGCCACTGCTACCGAATCACCACTTTATGCTTTGTCAGTTTCTTTTCAGATTCTACCTGCAACACATACACGCCTGCTGCCAGGCCCGATACATTTAACTGCACCTGCTCCGATGCCAGATCGGTATGTTGCTGCACTTTCTGCCCCAGAGCGTTAAATAAAATAAGTTGTGCGCCTTTTAGAACAGTTCCTGGCTTAAAATCGATGGTGACAAAACCGGTGGCAGGATTCGGGTATAAGGTAAACTGCTGTTCCTGTGCCAGCGGCAGGCTGGTGGTTTGGTCGGTTAGCCTGGCAATGCGCGTGTTGGTGCCATACAAGATTACCAACAGTTCACCGCTGCGGCTCTCCGCAAAACCCGACACTGAGGCAGGTGCCGTTAACAACAGCTCATTAGTGCCGGCAGTACCGTCTTCGTTCAACGTTAAAGCCCAGATGCGGTTTGTAACGTAGTCGCCGTACACATATTTCCCGGCCAGGCTCTGCGATGCCTCACCTCGGTACACAAAACCACCGGTTATAGATCGGCCTACACTGTTATCGCTTTCATACTCAAAAATGGGAGCGGTAAGACCTTCCATAGAACACTCGGCAGTGGCGGGGTAGCACAAGGTGCCCTCCATCCGGTTCCAGCCGTAGTTGCCGCCATTGGTAATCAGGTTAATTTCCTCACGCTCACTCTGGCCTACATCTGCGGCATACAAAAAACCGGTCTCGCGGTCGAAACTGAATTTCCAGGGGTTGCGGAGGCCATAGGCAAAAATCTCCTGCCTGTAGCCCTCGGTGTTACCAGCAAACGGGTTGTCTTCCGGAATGCCGTAAGGCACCTCGCCGGTGTTGGTATCTACATCCAGGCGCAGGATCTTGCCGAGCAGGTTTGTTCTGTTTTGCGCATTGTTCTGCGGGTCTCCGGCACCGCCACCATCACCAGAAGAAATATAAAGGTAGCCATCAGGACCAAAAGCAATTTTACCGCCATTGTGGTTGTTAAAAGGCTGCTCTATGGTGAGCAAAATCACTTCGGAGGTCGGGTCAGCTACCATAGCATCGGTGCTGCTCCTGGAGAACCTCGAGATGCGCGTTACCAGGTCGCCGGTGGTGTAATTCACATAAAAAAATCCGTTGTCGGGGTACTCCGGATGGAAGGCCAGGCCCAGCAAACCACGCTCGCCGCCAGAAGTTACACGCTGCGTTATGTCCAGAAAAACAGTAGAGGCTGTAGCCTGTGCCGCGTCTTCGGGGAAGGTATAAATGATACCAGCCTGCGTAACCGCGTAAAGCTGTTCGCCCTCGGGGTGGTCGGGCACCAGCTCCACCAGGTTTGTGAAAGTTAAGGCAGGATACACATTATCCTGCAGTTGGTACTGCGCACTGGCACCTAACGAGAGCAACAGCAGCAGGCACAAAGTAAAAGTTGTTTTCATAGCTGAGAACAGAATTAAAGTGTGAAAGAGAATGATAAAAAAGCTATACGAGGGAAATGGTATAACAGCTTGATTATGAATAAATGATAATGAAAAGGTAGTGCCTGCCCTTGAGTATTATCTTGGTAAAATACCTTCTGAAGGGCAAAATCATTAGAATAATTTGGTTGTTGATGGTTAAATTTTTTAGTCGCTAAATGGTAGAAATGGAGAGTGAAGAATTGAATAATTGAAGAATGATAGCATCCTGCTATTATGAAAATGTAAGAGTTGGGGCCATCTATAAAGGTTCAGGTAAAAAATACCATACAGCAACCCTTGACCTTAGAACCAAGAATTTTCTTTGGAAGGCCCTTTTCATTAGAATAATTTGGTTGCTGATTGTTAAATGGTTAACTGGCTGATTTAAATACGAGCGGGAAAAATGCTTTGCAGCGTGCGCAGCTCCTGCAAGCGTTTTGTGGGCGATGCAGAAGAAGGGCAAAGCCGCAGCTTGAGAAAAAATCTTGTGTCTTACGTCCTGTGTCTTGAATCTCAAAAACAGCCTCTCTTGCGGCTAAAATTTGGATTAGAGCAAAAAAAGGTAAAACTTAAAGTTTCTTTTACCATTGTTGAAAGCAGTATGTCTCAAAGCAGAAGATTAAAACAACTCCTACTTATCTTTTTTATGTTGGTAACCGGGCCGGCTTCCGTTATGGCCCAGAAAAACCTGAAAGGCAAAGACCAGCTCATAACCATTACCACACCACAAGGCACCCTGAAACTGGTGCTCTTCGACGACACCCCGCAGCACAAAGCTAATTTCCTGAAACTGGCCAGAGAAGGCTTTTACAACGGCACTACCTTCCACCGGATTGTGCAAGGCTTTATGATCCAGGGCGGAGATCCGAACTCCAAAACCGGCGACCGCAATAACATCGGCACCGGCAACCCAGGCTATACCATTCCTGCCGAAATTCTCCCGAAATACAAGCATGTGCGCGGTGCAGTGGCAGCGGCCCGCATGGGCGACCACATGAACCCCAAAAAAGAATCGAGTGGCTCGCAATTTTATATTGTGGAAAACCACAGGGGCACCCCTATGCTCGACGAGGCCTACACCGTTTTCGGGCAGGTAGTAGATGGGCTCGATGTAATAGATAAAATAGCTTCCCAACCCAAAGGAGCCCGCGACAGGCCCATCTCCGACATTACCATGGAAGTGAAGGTAGAGGAGATGAAGAAGAAAAAGATCGCGAAAAAATATAAGTACACGTATTAGGCTGCGCCAAATTAAAAATTAGAGATGGCAGACATTGTAGGAGCAGCAGCTGGTGTAGAAGGCTTCGTAAAATCTTTTGATTAGAACAACTTCTGAATCGCGGATTAAATGGATGACACTGATTTCAAAGATTAGAGAAGCACAAAGAAAATCCTGCTTAACTATTTAGCAATTAAACCATTAACTTATTAACCCCTTTAAGAATCAAAATGAAAAAGATACTGATTACAGGCTCTAACGGGCTTCTGGGCCAGAAACTGGCAGAGTTACTGCTAAGCCGCCCCGATGTGGAACTATTGGCGACCAGCCGTGGCGAAAATAAGCTGGCTACCCTCTTTCCTGCGCTGCCTTTTGCCTCTATGGATGTAAGCGTGCAGGAGCAGGTAGAGCAGGTGGTGAGCGAGTTCCGGCCTACTCACATTATCCACACGGCCGCCATGACCAACGTAGACCAGTGCGAAACAGACCGCGATGGTGCTCTACAACTTAACTACCACGCGGTGCAGTACCTGGTAGCGGCCTGCGAGAAATACAACGTGCACCTGATTCACCTCTCCACCGACTTTATTTTTGATGGCGAAAACGGCCCTTACGATGAAGAAGCAGAAGCCAACCCGATCTCGTTCTACGGCGAAACCAAGCGCCTGGCCGAAGAGGCTGTAAAGCAGGCCACCTGTAAATGGGCTATTTTGCGTACCGTGCTGGTGTATGGCGTGGTGCACGACTACGGCCGCACCAACATTGTGCTCTGGGTACGCGATAGCCTGCGAGCCGGTAAACACATAAAAGTAGTAAACGACCAGTTCCGCACACCCACACTGGCAGAAGACCTGGCCATGGGCTCCTGGCTCGCGGCTCAGCACGATGCAGAAGGCATTTACAACATTTCAGGAAAAGAACTGCTCACCCCTTACGACATGGCCCTGCAGGTAGCCGATTATTTTGACCTGGATAAAAGCCTGATCGAAAAAGCCGATGCCACTACGTTCTCGCAAACAGCCAAACGCCCGCCTCGCACCGGCTTCGATATAACCAAAGCCGAAAGAGAATTAGGCTACAAGCCGCATACTTTTGCAGAAGGCATCCGGATAGTGGCCGAACAAGCAGAGGTATAATCTCTTTTTTGATGTTTTTAGAAGATACACCCTTAATTTTAGGGGGTAAGCTTGTCGAAGCTGTAAAACATTGCTTAAATTGGACTCCTCAGAAAACTTGAACTACATAAAACGCAACTAATCTAAACAAACATCTACCCTTAATATGAGTGCAAACAAAGAGTCGTGGGGATCACGTATGGGTCTCATCTTAGCCATGGCCGGCAACGCGGTGGGCCTCGGTAACTTTCTTCGGTTTCCGGTGCAGGCGGTGCAAAACGGAGGAGGTGCCTTTATAATTCCCTACCTGGTTTGTTTCCTGGTTATGGGCATTCCACTGCTCTGGATTGAGTGGTCTATGGGCCGCTTCGGAGGTAAGTCCGGGCACCACTCCACGCCATTTATTGTGGATACGATGGGCAAAAGCCGACTCTGGAAATACATTGGCGTTTTTGGTATCTGGACCAACATTGCGGTGGCCTCCTACTATTGCTACCTCGAGTCCTGGACAATGTCCTACGTTTTTCACTCTGTTATTGGTACTTTCAGCGGCCTGGACCAGGAGGGAGTTTCAAACTTTTTTAATGAATACGTATCGCTTGGCATTTCTACCCTAGGTATACCCTACGAGCCTATTTTCTTTTTTGTGCTTTGCCTTTTGCTTAACACCTGGATTTTGTCGCAGGGGCTGGCATCTGGTGTGGAGCGTGTGGCTAAAATTGGTATGCCGCTGCTTATTTTGTTTGGCGCTTTTCTAGCTTACAAAGGTTTTACGATTACAGCAGGAGAGAACGGAGCCATCAACGACAGTTCGGTCGGCCTTAACTTCCTTTGGACACCAAACTTCGATCAGCTCTGGTCGCCTTCAGTGTGGCTGGCCGCGGCAGGACAGATATTCTTTACCTTGTCTGTAGGCATGGGTACGGTGCAGTGCTATGCCTCTTACGTTCGCTCCAAAGATGATATTGCCCTTAATGCCATGTCGGCAGGCTGGATGAATGAGTTTGTAGAGGTGGTGCTGGGTGGTGCCATTCTCATTCCGATCTCTATCGGGTACCTGGGCATAGACCGTGTAACGGAGCTTGTGCAGCATGGTGGCTTAGGTCTTGCATTCCGTACAATGCCTTACCTGTTCTACCAGTGGGGCGATGTGCTGGGTGCTGTGGCTGGGGTCATGTGGTTTGGCTTGCTGTTCTTTGCCGGTATTACCTCTTCACTGGCCATGGGCACACCCTGGATCGGTTTCCTGCAAGACGAATTTAACTGGAAACGTAAGCCGGCGGCCTGGTCGTTTGGTATTTTTGTGCTGGTGCTGGGTATGCCAACCGTACTTTTCTTTGAGTATGGTGTGTTCGACGAGTACGATTATTGGGCCGGAACGGTCTCGCTGGTGGTTTTTGCGTTGTTTGAGTCTATCCTGTTTGCATGGATCTTCGGGATGAACAAAGGGTGGCGGGAGATCATTTCGGGCTCCGACATAAAAGTGCCCGGCATCTATAGATTCATCATTAAGTTTGTAACGCCTTTATTGCTGCTATGGGTGTTCCTGGGCTCCTTGTTTACGCCAAAAGGTGGCGACTGGGCGGCAGCCTTCAGTGGAAGTTGGGAGCTGGACGACAGTTCTATCATAAAGAAAATAATGAACAGCGGGTTGAAGGAGCAGTTAGCCGCAGCCACCGACGCGGCTCAGATAGAACACCTCCAGGATACGATGTTCTTTGTAAATGCATCGCGTATCCTGTTGCTGCTTGTCTGGCTTGGCTTGGCTCTGCTGGTGTACATGGCGTATAAAAAAAGAGTTAGAGAAGGACGAATTTAAAAACTATGAATACATCTGCATTAATTGTGATGCTCAGCACCATATTTCTGGTAACAGGCATGACACTGTATTTCTTTGGGAAAGTACTTACTACTCCGCCCAGGCCAGAGCCGGATTCGTACCTCGACAACGACGATGAGCCGGACCGGCAACCCGCTCCTAAAAACCGGTAAGTGCTCTGAATGAAAAAGCTGAGGCACCTTATCCGCCGTCACCTTGGCTTCTCGCAAGCGGAGGTAAACGGATTTCTGTTGCTGATGAGTTTGCTGGTACTATTTATGGTGCTGCCATTTTTATACGATGCCATCATCAGGCCAGCTCCTCTTGCCGCTACCGCTGCCCGCGAACAGCAAGTGCTGGATAGTCTGGTGGCGCAGCTGGAGCTGCGTAGCCAGATAAGAAAGGAGTCGCAGTTTAAGTTGCCGGTAGTGCCGCTACAGCCATTTAACCCGAACAAATTAACCACTGAGCAGTGGCAGGAGCTAGGGCTACCAAAGTTCCTGGCACAGCGCATTCTCAACTATCGCCAAAAAGTCGGTGATTTTACTTATAAAGCCGAAGTAGGGCGAATCTATGGTTTGCCAGATTCTGTTTACCAACAGCTCCGCCCCTACATACAATTACCGGAGGAGCGCCCCAGCCGCTACAACAACCGCAGCCGCGATATAGCTGCTGCACCCGACCGGCCTTCCACAGCACCTCACCGCGACTATCCGAAACGTGAGAAATTCGTGCTGGCTCCTTTTAACATTAATACCGCCGATACAACTCAACTAAAGCAAATCAGGGGTATTGGCAGTAAGCTGTCGGCCCGGATCGTGAAGTACCGCGATGGCCTGGGTGGTTTCCGCGAGATGGAGCAATTACAGGAGGTATTTGGTTTGTCGCCGGAGGTAGTGGATAGCTTGCAGAAGTACAGTTATGTGCAGCAGGGCTACACACCAAAAAAGCTGAACATTAACCTTGCCACAGCCGATGAGCTGAGAGCACACACCTACATTTCGCCTAACGTGGCCCGCGCCCTGGTTGCCTACCGCGAACAGCACGGACCCTACAAACAAATAGATGAAATCCGGAAAATAAAGATCATCAGCCCGGAACTGTACGAGAAGCTGCTGCCCTACCTGAGTTTGTAGCATAAAAACTGTACAGACCTCGCAGCGTGCGTAGCTCCTGCGAGCGTCTTGTTTGCTACAGAGCAGCAGTAGCAGGGTTATTATCTACGGAAGGCCAAACTTATCAAAATAATTAACCTATAGCTGCTGCTATTCCGGAAGAGGCTCGCAGCTCTTAATGACGCTGCGAGGTCTGTGCGGCTTTACTTGTCCTTCAGAAAAACCCGATATACTGCCGATAAATCTTCTTCGCCAAAGCCTGCTTCTTTTGCCTGTGCGTACAGCTCCTTGGTGGTGTGCAGCAAGGGTAGCGCCACGTTCTGCTCGTAGGCCGTAACGCCAGCCAGGTGCAGGTCTTTGTGTGCCCACTCCAGCGGAAATTGTGGTGAGAACTCCCGGTTCAGGAGCTTCTGTTGCTTCAGCTTCAGGAAAGGAGCCGCGGCAGGGCCACCGAGCAGCGTCTGGCATAGCACTTCTTCTGAGATACCGAGCGCAGTGCCAAGTTTAAGGGCTTCGGCAAA